>CAYOZV010000183.1:2012-9865 GCA_964408465.1 uncultured Pirellulaceae bacterium | reverse complement strand
ACGCGGTTGGGCATGGCGACCAAGTGAAGAGGGCGGAATCCGTCCAAGGGTGAGGGGGCATCCAGATCTGCCCCCGCCGACGCGAGCGCTTCGGCGACGGGAACGCGTTGGGCATTGAATCCCCACAGCGACGCCATGTGGATCGGTTTCCATGGCGTGTAGTTTTGAGCAAGCGCGTCATCCTCCCAGCCAAAATACGCGACCTTTGATAAATCGCGATTCACATCATCGCCATATCGTGCCAGAGACTCGATCACCGCTGCACGTCCTGCGGTGATTGCGAATTGGATCGGAAAATAGCTGTCGATTTGCTCGTTGATCGCGTCCGGACGGTCGGCCAAAATTGTTTCGATTTCCTCGATCCTCCCAAGGCCGCAAGCCGAATGCAGATCAACCTTGGCTCCATGGTCGATAAGAATATCTGCCGGGCTGCCGCTTTTGCGTTGGCGGATCGACGCGAACTGCAACAGCGTCATGCCAGCACCAATGGCATGGTTGCTGGGCCGAGGGTCTTTGATCGCGGCATCGAGTGGCCGTTCATCTTTGGACACGCGCAGAAGTTCCTCCAAGCGCGTGTCGTCGCCTTGGGTGATTGCGTCAATGAAGCTGCGTTCGTCATTCATTGGTTACCTTTAACGCGGTTGCCGGCCGTGTCTCTACTGAAAATTCTCCTTCATCCAAGCGTAATCCACGCCCATCACCGCTGCGATATACACGTCCGGATCGTCGTAGTCACGTCGTTTGACATCGCATTGATAATCAAATTCAACCAAGAGATTTTCAGCTTTTTCGGTCGGCAGTTTTCGTCGCACTTGTTTTAAAAATGTTACAAAATCCTCGGTCCGCAGCGCCTCGTGAAAGGTCTCAAACCGCTTCAGCATGTGCCCACGGTTATTTTTCAAAATCAACTGTCGGCAAAAACTGGCGATTACTTCCATTTCCAACATCGACGCACACACGCCGGTCATCACCAGCGCTCGGTCGCGGTCTTGCATTTGCAATCGGTTTTTGAATGCTTGGGCCAACCGTGCGAAAATTACGATCTCTCTTGTGGGGTCGATAAACATGTTTGCGAAGTGTTGCCTGCTTGCGATCGAAAAGTATGTCATTAATATACCACCATGGATCAAGCTCTGCGGGAAGAATTTAGTTGGCTGTTTTCCGACGAAGGGAAATCACTTGTTTTACAAGTGGAAGAGGATTTTCGTGAACGCAAAAACGCGCTGTCCATCAACAAGGCACTGCGAAAGAAAACGACGCCCGTGAGAGCCGCTATCGTCATCGAACAGGCACTTCTGCGGATCCGCGGACTGAAAAAATTTGCTTGTGCCGATCAGATGTTTTTCACACGCCGAGGGCTCGAGCAATCCACTTCGTTACAGATCGCGCGATACAAGGCCACTCATTTTCGCGGCCTCAAGAACGTCGCCGACATCTGCTGTGGCGTGGGCGGCGATTTGATCGCGCTGGCGGCGCGTGCTGTTTCAGGGATCAGCACCGTTGGCATCGACGCGGATGAACTGACCGCGGCCATCGCCGGCCACAACCTCATTGGCGTTGGGCTTTTTAACGCAACGGTTCGACATCAAACTTTCGAAGCGACCGATCTGGCAGAATTCGATGGCATTCACATCGACCCTGACCGGCGAACGAAATCAAGGACCGTGCGGGGAGACTTCTTCCAGCCCAAGCTCTCTGAGGTCTACGCTGCGTTGGCCGGTGATCAAACGGTGGCGATCAAAGTCGCGCCGGCAACCCCGGTGCACGATTCGATGCCCTCGAGTGTTCAGCGCGAATGGATTGGGGATAATCGTGAATGCAAACAGCAGGTGCTTTGGAGTGGCCCCAAGACGCCAAAGCCACACACAACCACAGCCACCATGGTCGCAAACTCAGGCAAAGTGTTCACGTACTCCGCGGACAGCAAACGAGTCCAAGAGGAGCGGTTGGCGTCGGCAGCGGTAATGGGCGATTCCATTTTCGAACCCCACGCGGTCGTGTTGGCCTCGGGGCTGATTTCGCCGTTGGCCGAAGATGTCGGGCTTAAACCCGTTTCGGGGTTCGCCGATTATTTAACCGGATCGTTGATCCAGAAAACGCCGCTGCTCAGCGAGTACAAGATCGCGGAGATGTTGAAGATGGACCTGCGGCAAATTTCTGCCGCCCTTCGTGAATTAAAAGTCGGTGAAATAATCGTCAAGAAACGGGGCGTCGAACAAGAGATCTACAACCAAATCAGCCGGCTGAAGGTGGCAGGTGAGAACCGAGCGACCGTGATCGCGACGCGTCATCTGCGCCGCCGAGTCGCCTTGATCACGAACGTCCAGCCTCGGAATTAGGCGTCCTCGTAGCACGGATTTTCAATCCGTTTTTTTCCGTCCGTTTTTTCTCACAGTCAGGGCGAAAACCCAATTCTCTCTACGCCAGCCAACTGTATGGATCAGCAACATCCGAAAGTTCAGCGAAACAAAACTGCCCCACCCTGCCCTGTTCCAATGTTCCCAAACGATCGGCCATGCCGAGTGCCGTCGCGCCGTTAATCGTGCCCATTCTAAGAATCACTTCTGGGGGAAGATCGGGAAATCGAGTCCGGACCTCTTTCAGTTCGGACATCAGATTCAAATCGGGGTTGGACGCGCGCGAATCGGTGCCCACTGCCAAATTGATTCCGCGGGATAACATGCCCTTCAGCGGATAGACGCCGTGCCGAAAATAAAGATGCGTGCGTGGGCAGAAAACGATACTCATCTTGTCCTTCACCGAACCGATAAAGTCCAATTCGGCGTCGTTGAGGTAATTTCCATGCACGACCAAAGATCGTTTGGCCTGCGATAATGATTGCAGGATCTTTAAAAATGAATCTTCGGCGGCGAACATCTCAGGCCGCCAAACGCCAAACCGCTTCAGCATCTCCACGAACGGTCCGCTGCGATCTTCGACAAAATCCCGTTCGGCGATCGTTTCAGCCAGGTGCATTGCCACGGCGGTATCGCTCTTTATGGAGGCACTGATCAAGCGTTCCAGTAACGCCGGCGGCACAGAGTAAGGTGCATGTGGGCTGATTCCGTCGGCAATCCCATTCTCATTCAGTTGCCGCTTGGTGACCTCTAGTTCAGATATCTTTTGGTCGTAGTCATTTTGATCAGCCCCCAACGTTTCTTGAAACACCGTCACCAAACAATCACCCGCCCGTGCGTAGTGCTGGGCTAATAGCGGCATCGTTGCGATTTCGCCAACCGCCACCACACCATGATCGCGGCATTGAGCCAGGCCTGATTCAATGGCGGCCGTTTTGTGCGCCGCCGTTTGGTTCTGCCCGCGTCGACAGGCGACGACTTCAGAAATCCATTGGGTAAACTTCATGCCCGGTTGTCCGATGGGCCGAGCAAGATCGCTGAATTCCAGATGCGTGTGCGCGTTGATCAGGCCTGGCAAAATCGCATGAGAGGGGAAATCTCTTACCTGATCACACGCGGGCATGCGACCCCGCGGACCCAAGTACACGATCTTCCCCGCATCGCAGGTTACCACCGCCGCGTCTTCGATCGGCGGACCGGCGACCGGCAGTACCCACGGAGCAACAAAGGCCTGCTGTTTACTTGTCATGTTTATTCTCGCCGGGGATGTAACGCCGGCGTCCTTGGCGAGCTTTAAGGTACGCCTGAGCGATTTCGTCGGCTTCGATTCGGTCGCGCTGATCGTAATCCCAGAACTCTTGGATCACGGCTTCAACTTCAGCCGATGCGCTGCCGTTGTCTCCGATGGCGGCGCGTTTATCTGAAAGGCGTTGCTTCAATTGAACCACGGTGTCGGCGTAGGAAGGATCGTCGATCACGTTGGTTAATTCTCGTGGATCGTTTTCGAGATCATAAAGCTCCCAACCGGGAGGCGTGCGTGGTTTGCCGCGGTCGCGAAAGTCCATCCCGTAGTAGTAGGTTAGCTTGAATTTCTTCGTGCGGATGCCCAGGTGAGCCGGCACGTCGTGGTGAGCGACATGCATCCAGTAACGGTAGTACGCTTCCTGCTTCCAGTCGGCCGGTTCGACACCCGTTTCACACAACGCACGAAAGGAGCGCCCCTGAACTTCTGCAGGAGTTGCGACGCCCGCGAAATCCATCAACGTAGGGGCAAGGTCGATGTTCTCGATGATCGCGGAGGTCCGCGCGCCTGTGGGAATTACTTTTGGACAATGCATAATTAGCGGCGACCGCATAGATTCATCAAACATCCAGCGCTTATCAATATAGTCATGTTCTCCCAGCATCATGCCTTGGTCAGACGTGTAAACAATGATGGTGTTCTCAAAGAGGTCTTCTTGTTTAAGGTACTCCAGCAGCCGTTTCAAGTTATCGTCAACGCCTTTGACACATCGCAGGTACCGCTTCAAATAAGTTGAATACGCAAGCTCCGCCGCCGCCCGGTCGCTCAACGATTCATCGTCGGCGTACATGTGCGTGTAGTTTCGAAATGGATTTCGACGAGTGACCGACGTGCCGATGATTGTCTCGATTTCACCGGCGGTTCCCCGTGTGGCGGCCGATCCGAATTTTGGTGACTTCCGCCATATCGACTCCGGCAGCGGAATGTCAACGTCGGCCAAATAAGATTCGTAGCGCGGCGCGCATTCAAAGAAATCATGCGGCGCCTTGTAGTGATGCATCAAAAAAAACGGCTTGGATGGGTCTCGTCGATTCTTTAGCCAATCCAATGTTAAATCTGTGATCGCGTCGGTTGAATGCTTATCCTTGATTTGTATTACGCTATTCGGCCACGGTGTTTCACCCCGAACTTGAAAAAAGGGATCGAAGTATTTTCCTTGACCTGGTAGCACACAGTAGTAATTAAAATCGACGGGCTCGTTCGTCAGATGCCACTTGCCAATGACGGCCGTCTGGTATCCGGCGCCGCGTAATTTCCGCGGCAGGATGTGAAACTGGGGAGCCAACGTGTCATCCAGGTCGCGTGTGTTGGTGACGTGCGAATAGCGACCACTGATCACGCAGGCTCTTGAAGGTGTGCAGATCGAATTACTGCAAAACGCGTTCTCAAACAACATCCCATGCTTGGCCAATTCGTCGATGGTGGGCGTCGGATTCAGTTCCGCCAATCGCCGTTGGTATGCGCCGACCGCCTGCGACGTGTGATCGTCGGACATGATAAAAAGGATGTTTAGTGGGGCTCCAACCGAATCCTCTGCCTGCAACTTTGAATCGAGCGCCGTGATTGGCATCATCGCCAGCATTAACATCAGCAACAGAAAAGCAAAACGTCGATGACACATCATGGCGGCCTCGTCCAGAGAGGAAGAAATTCAATCAGGACGCTAATCCGCGCGTCCCTGCACTACAATAGTGCAAAAATCACTTACCCTCAAGCTTCCGCAGTTTGGTGGCCCAGCGTATCCAACTCTTGCGGGCCGCGGTGGCCTGTGGAGCTTTTTTGTTGATTGACTGTCGGGAACTTGATGAACCAAGCTAATAATCCGCACGCAAGCGCACCCATCACGATGGTCGCGCCGATGTTGTACTCGTATCCGACGTTTTCGGGTGACTGCAAAACGTGGCGGAGAATGGGCGAACCATCGACGTGATGGCTTTGGGTTTGTGAAAGCAAAACGGTCAGGCTGTTGTGCGTCGCGTGGTAGAGAATGCAGGGGATAATACTGCGCGTCTGAACCGCGACGATCCCAAGAATAACTCCGACAACACCCGTGATGATGGACTGTTGAAGGATTGAATGCGACAGACCGAAGAACAGGCTGGCGATCGCGATTGCTTGCCATTTGTTTTTCAGACTCTCCAAGCCCGAAAGAATGAATCCACGGAACGCGAGTTCTTCGACGACCGCCGGCAGGATGGCCATCACTAAAAGAATCGCCCAAATGCCGGGAGCACCCGTCAAAATATTTGAAAAGGTACTTTCAAAACCCGTCATATCGGCGGTCAGCGGATAAACGACCATTACGAATTCGCGAAAAACCATGAACAGCGGGTGGAAGCAGATCGCCATGACGACCGCTGCACACGCAATCGGAACCGAGCAAGCATTCAGTCGCAACGATTTCCGCGGGTTCTTACTCAGGATCACGGCCATAAACAGCGCCGGCACCAGAACCGTCGTCACCAGTTGAGCCGTGCTGACCTTAGCGAAGGATAAGAACGAATCGGGAACGCCCCCCAGTGAAAAACTCACGAAGAACGAAAGCACGAGGATCATAATGCAACACAACAAAGCGTTGCCAACGCTAGGCAGTTCGGACCGTTGGCTGGCAATTTGCTTCACCCAAGCACCGACGCCAAAACGTTCGCTGGCGCGGAACAGGACGGTCTCGCTGTTGAATTGGTAGATCACCCAACGAACCGAAAGCCAACAGCACAACAGTGTCACGCCACAAACGGGCGCGAAGAACTGCAGCGATTGTTCGTATTGTCCTTCGATTAAGCCTCGCAGTAACAGCATCAATCCCGAAACGGGAATGAGGCTGGTGCCAAGATCCAGTTTTGCCGCTGGTAACATTGGGATCATCATCAACGGCATCGAAATCATCATCAGCGGCACTAAGTAGTATTGTCCCTCTTTGCTGCTGCGTGCGAAGGCTGCTGCGGCTAAGGCGACGGCGCTGAACAATCCCGAGATCGGAATCAGCGCGATCACTAACCACAGAAGCGCTGATAGTGGTGGCGGCCCCATGGCCAGTCCGCCCATTCCGCCGGTCAGACGCGAGTACACAAACAGCCCGGTGAATGCCATGCTGAGCAAATTCAGCAGCGCGGTGGCCATGCTGAACGAGATGACCGTCATCAGTTTGCCGATGGCAATTTCGCTACGTTTGGCAGGACTGCTGAGCAGTGTTTCGAATGTGCCGCGTTCTTTTTCGCCGGCACACAGATCAATCGCAGGATAAAATGCTCCCGTCAACGACCAGATCATCACAATAAATGGCAGCAGTTTTGACCACATCGCGGCGCTCACCCCTGCCTTATCTGCGACGTCAGAACTGGTCACGGCGACGCCTCGAACCAGCGTTTGCGGCACTTCGTTCTCATGCAGAACGTTCGCCACGAACGTCTTCTGCCAAGCCTCGACGACGGCGCGGAAGCGCTGTGCCGCGATCTTGCTTTTGTCTTTGGCTGAATTGTGAAAGATATAAATTTTAGGTTGCGCACCACTGGTATCCTTGGCATCAATCATCTGGGGTGAATCAATGATGGACGGAATCACCACGGCAAGATCAACGTTGCGGCTGGCCATTTGTTCTTCCAGCAATTGATCGATCAGCCGACTTCCGTGCGCTTCTGGGGTTGCTTTGAAGTTTTGTATCAGTGATTTGAATTCGCGGTCTTCCTCCTGCGACGCGATCAACTGCATCAACTGCTGATCTTTTTCGCTGGCGAATTTTGAGTTGACTTTTCCATCAACGATCAAGGCCGGTGATTCTGGAAGATTGTCTGCGCCGACAATCCAGATGTCAGTTGGATGTTCGCGCATGAACTGCGAAACCTGCAGCATCGCCATCCCCATCAATGGATAGAGAATGATCGGCAGCACGGCCACCGTGAACAGGGTTCTACGATCGCGCATCTGATCACGCATCTCGCGCGAGAAAATAAGTTTGACGTTAGACCACTTCATGGGAAGGCTTCTCTTTTATTCTAAAGCGTCGCAATGGAGCGAAAGTTGTGGGGGCTTGGGGGCAGACTGTTATCGGGGGGATGACGTGGCGATCAATTTAAGACGCCGCGCTCTTTCTCCTGTTCACGTTCGTTCTTGGAGATGATTTGATAGAACAGTTCTTCGATGTCATTTTCTCTATATTGTTGGCTGATGTCTTCGATGCTGCCTTCGGCAAGGAT
>CAYOZV010000183.1:0-1912 GCA_964408465.1 uncultured Pirellulaceae bacterium | reverse complement strand
GACATTTTGCTGCCTAAGACGTTGCGGATGTCGTTCATTTGGAATCGTTCGAACAGTTGCTCCATACGCATCTGGAGGTTGTCATCGTCCATCCCGTACAGTCGCCCGAAATACTGAACCAGTTCCCAGGCCGTCATCCGGTCGTAAATTGCAGTGTTGGTTGAAACGAATCCAATTTGGTGTCGAATTTTTTCCGGTGATTCGTTTACATCAAAGCCATTGATGATCGCCGTTCCGCTGGTGGGACGCAGGACGGTGCTGAGGATTCGCAGGGCGGTCGTTTTACCGGCCCCGTTTGGGCCCAGCAATCCATACACCTGACCAGGCATCGCGTCAAAACTGATCCCGTCTAACGCCGTGAAGGTCCCCGACTGCAGGTCTTGGTAGCTCTTGCGAAGTTTTCGGACGTGGATCATGGAGTGCGTTTTTTAATAAGTACGGTTTGTGACGAAGTCGACGGTGAAAAGGGACGCTTCGTGTTGGTTGACAATCTGCCAGCATTTGGTCGATGGACCTTATACGTGGAACTGTACCTTACGTTTAAGATACGCCGTTGCCGGGCTGAAGTTGGAATTCCAACAGAATGCCCACGCGAAAACTTCCGTTGATCGACATAACCGCGCGACCTGTTTCTATCGGTATAGATGGGCCTCGATCTGCTGTGTCGTAACAGCGAAAAAACAAGTTGAATAATTGACGACAAACTGGGAACTCAGATGAACAACGACATTTCTTCCAGCGGTCAGCCCGTCGGCTCCAATGCGAATATAGAAATTCCTCAAATCCCCTTGCCCGGCGAACGATACGGTGAATCCGCTAACGATCATTTTGATCCAACGCGCGAACAAATTCCGACGCCGCCTGAATCATTGAAGGATGCCGGACTGCATCCCAATGACATCTACCCATTAGTGCTGAAGTTTTTGTTTCTTCACGGAAGCCAGCCCGGCAGCAAAATCTCTAGGCAAGTGAAGCTGTCGTTTAGTATTCTCGAACCTATTTTAGCGACGCTCAAAGCTGATCTTCTGATCGGCCATAAGAGCTCTGCCGGCGTGGGGGATTTTGAGTACGAACTTTCCCCCAAAGGTGTCGAACAGGCGAAGATGCATCTGTCTCGCACGACTTATTGTGGAGCAGCCCCGGTCGGTATTTCAGACTACACCGAAGCTGTGATGCGGCAGTCGGTCCGGCATCTGAAACCAACCTTTGACAACGTTCGAGATGCTTTGGAAGATTTGTTGGTGTCGGATTTAATGGTCTGCCAATTTGGACAAGCCATCAATTCGGGCCGCAGCATGTTTCTGTTTGGCCCTCCGGGAAACGGTAAAACCAGTCTGGCAAAACGAGCGATTCGTGCAGTCAGCGCAGTCGTTTGGATCCCGCGTTCGCTGACGGTGGGCGGTGAAGTGATTCGAATCTATGATCCCAGCATTCACGAAGCCGCGCCGCTGCCAAGGAACACGTCGATCACGATCGATCAAGAATGTGACGAACGCTGGGTGCGTATCAAACGGCCGACGATCGTCGTTGGCGGTGAATTAGAAATGAAGCACCTTGAAGCCACCCTCAATCCAGTCACGGGAATCATCGAAGCTCCCGTTCACGTCAAAAGCAATTGCGGTTGCTTGGTCGTGGATGACTTTGGCCGGCAGCAAATCACGACGACGGAGTTGCTCAATCGTTGGATCGTGCCTATGGAATCGGGTAACGACTTCTTAAACCTGCCCTCGGGGCGACAGATTTCGCTCCCGTTTGAACAGTTGTTGATTTTCTCCACGAACTTGGACCCGGTCACACTCTGCGATGAAGCATTTCTCCGCCGGATCCCCTACAAGGTCGAGGTCTTTGATCCGACGGAAATTCAGTTTCGTGAACTGTTTGACAAACTGTTGAATCAGATGGGCTTCGAGGT
>CAYOZV010000182.1:0-9899 GCA_964408465.1 uncultured Pirellulaceae bacterium | reverse complement strand
CGCAATGTGCGTAGTGGAGGTTGTTAAACCTCTCTGTTAGTTGTTCGTTCAATCGAAACGCAACGAGGGATCTTTAACAAGATCCACTACGTTAGGCCGCGCGGATCACTCGGTGATTTTTCCCGCCGAACGCAGGTAGGCGATCACTTCATCGGCCAACTGTTGGACCGGTAGGTCACCTTGCAGATGTACTTCCGGTTTCAGCGGAGCCTCGTACGGTGCGTCGATGCCGGTGAAGCCCTTGATCTCACCGGCGCGAGCTTTCTTATACAGGCCCTTGGGGTCGCGCTGTTCGCAGATTTCGATCGGCGTGTCGACGAAGACTTCAACAAAGTCGACGTCACTGCCGGCCGCGACGACGGTCTTCCGTACGAGATCCCGGTCGGCGCGGTAGGGGCTGACGAAGGCAGTGAGGGCCAACATGCCCGTCGAGCACAAAATTTCGCCCACGCAGCCGATCCTGCGAATATTCTCCGTCCGGTCCTCGGCGGCAAACCCCAGCCCAAACCGCCGCGCAAAATCGTCGCCGAAGGTCGGGGCCAGCAGTTCCGAACTGGCGTTGAGCCCATGGCGGATGTTGTCTCCGTCGAGCACGAAGCTGTTTTGTTTCAGTTCGAACAGTTTGGCATCAACACAGTTGGCGACCGTAGATTTGCCGCTGCCGCTGAGCCCGGTGAACCAAACGACGCAGCCTCGGGGGCGTTTGACGGTCTGATCGTGCCAAGTCACAAGTGTTTTTTCAGTCATCGGTTGTTTACCAGTGGAATCTGCAAATTGTCGCAGCTCAGGGCCGCCGCGACACCAAGTTTAACGATCAGCCCGCGGGCGACGGTGGGGCGACACTGCCGCCCGCGGGCTGATCGTTAAAACGCTAATCGTTAAAATTAAACCGCCTTCCTCGAAAGACGACCTTTGGGGCGGCAGCCTATCTTACTACCGCAATTTCGGCGATAGGAAAAAGGTTACTGCCCACGTATAATTTTGCCACGTCAAACGTATCGTTCCCAAGAGATTTACTGTTATGCAACTGCCCATCGTCGAAGCTAAAAAAGCCTGCGCCCGCTTAGAAACGCTTGGCGGTGGCACCGCTGTGCAAGCGCCGGTGGGAAAAATCGAACTGCCCATGTCGATGGACGAGGCACGCGATCGCGGTTGGGATGAACTGGATGTCGTCTTCATCACCGGCGACGGATACATTGACCACCCCAGTTTTGCGATGGCAATTTTGGGTCGGACTTTAGAGGCCGCCGGCTTCCGTGTCGGTATCGTTTCTCAGCCCGATTGGCGGAACTGCGATGACTGGCGACGATTTGGTCGGCCGCGTCTATTCTATGGAATCAGCGCCGGCAACATGGATTCGATGATCAATCATTACACCGCCAACCGCAAGGTCCGCAACAGCGACGCGTACTCGCCGGGCGGACGGATTGGTTTGCGACCTGATCGCGCGACGCTGTCCTACTGCCATCGGGCAAGAGAAGCCTACAAAGGCGTCCCGATCATCGCCGGTGGTGTGGAGGCGTCCTTGCGGCGGTTGGCCCACTACGATTTTTGGGGCGACAATGTTCGCAAGTCGATTTTGTTAGACAGCAAAGCGGACCTGGTTTGCTACGGCATGGGCGAAAACCCGATCGTTGAAATCGCTCAACGTTTGGACGCTGGCGAAACGGTCAAAGATCTGCGCGACATGCGGGGCGTCGCTTACGTGGCCGGAGCGAAGGACGTGGTGCCAGAGGACGCGCTGGCACTGCCCAGTTTTGAAGAAGTGCGTGACGATAAAATGGCTTTCGCCGAAGCCACCAAAATCATCCACAACGAAACCAATCCCTACAACGCAAAACGGCTGACGCAAAAGCACGCCGAATTGACGGTGGTCGTGAACCCGCCGCAGTTCCCGATCAGCCAAGACTCGATGGACAATATTTACGGCCTGCCTTACACACGAAAACAACATCCGTCTTACAAAGAAAAAATCCCTGCCTTCACCATGATCAAGGATTCGGTCACGATCATGCGGGGTTGTTTTGGGGGCTGCACCTTCTGTTCGATTACGGCTCATCAGGGCCGCGTGATCCAATCGCGGTCTAAGGATTCGATCATCAAAGAGATCGACACGATGGCCAGCGATAAAAACTTCAAGGGGACTGTCAGCGACATCGGGGGCCCGACGGCCAACATGTACCAGATGAAGTGCACCAAACCCGAAGTCGAAGCCAAGTGCCGCCGTCAGTCTTGCGTCCACCCCAAAATCTGCAAATTGCTGGGCACCGACCACGGCCCGCTGATCCAGTTGATGAAGGAGTCGCGCGACGTTAAAGGCGTTAAGAAGGTGTTGGTTGCCAGCGGCGTGCGGATGGATCTGGCTCGTCGCAGCCCCGAATACATTAAGGAACTAACCGAGCACCATGTCGGGGGATTATTGAAGGTTGCTCCTGAACACGCCAGCGACGGTGTGCTGGATAAAATGCGGAAGCCCAGCGTCGGCGATTTTGAGAATTTTTCAGACATCTTTCGCGAGCAATCAAAGGAGTCGGGCAAGAAGCAATACCTTGTTCCCTATTTCATCTCCAGCCATCCCGGCAGCGACATCAATTCGATGATTGATTTGGCGGTGTTCCTTAAACGTAATGGCTATAAACCGGATCAAGTGCAGGACTTCATTCCCGCTCCGTTGGATGTGGCGACGTGCATGTATTACACGGAGATGGACCCCTTTACCAAGAAGCCGGTCTTCATTGCCAAATCGCTCAAAGATCGCAAGATGCAGCGAGCGCTGATGCAGTTCTTCAAACCGGAGAACTATTTCGAAGTCCGCAAAGCGTTGCAGGACGCCGGTCGGCACGAATTGATAGGCGGCGGCTGCGATTGTTTGATTCCGGCCAAGGCACCGCAAGAGGCGATCAAGAAACGCCGCGCCGATGCTAACAAGCGATTCCGCGGCGAATACGTCCACACGATGCCAGATGGTTCGGCGGCGGGAAAGAATAAGAAGAAAAAGGGGAAGAAGAAACAATCGCGTTTCAAACCCGGCGAAGGCTATCGGCCCGATCGCAAGAGTATCAAGAAGAAGCCGTAGGCAAAGTAGCCTTTCGCTCCGCGAAAGTGCACTCACGCGCCGTCTGTAGCAAAGACATTAAGCAACTCCTTGTGGTTTGCCTCCCCCAACGTATAGCTCTAAATTTTAAAAGACTGGTTCGGTCCTCCAGTCGCGCGAACGCACTTTCGCGGAGCGAAAGGCTACTTTAGCCTACGGCTTGGCTGATATTCTCGAAACCATTCTCTTGCAATCGCTTTAACAGATGCCGATTGATATCGCGCACGATCCCTGGCCCTCCGTAGATGAAACCGGTGTAGATCTGCACGAGCGAAGCGCCAGCGCGGATCATCTGCCACGCGTCCTCGCCATTGCTGATGCCACCGACGCCGATGATCGGAATATCGCCTCTCAGTTCCGAGAACAACGCGGCCACGACTTCACGACTGCGGATAGTCAATGGAGCCCCCGATAGCCCGCCTGCGCCGATGGCTTCCACATCCACGTCCGGCGTTGCCAAACCTTCTCTCGATAGCGTCGTGTTGGTGGCGATGATGCCGTCTAATTTTATCTCTTTGAGAATCGAGACGATGTCGGCCAGCTGTTCGTCAGTGACATCGGGAGCAATCTTCAGCAAAATCGGTTTCTTAGGCATCTCGTGGTCGGCGGCCAGTTGAATGTTTTTCGCTTGAATGCGCGTCAGCAATTCAATCAGCGGTGCGCGATTCTGAAGCGTCCGCAGTCCCGGCGTGTTGGGGGAACTCACATTCACTGTGAAATAATCGGCGAACGTGAACAGTCGCTCGAAGCTGTAAAGATAGTCCTCGGTCGCGGATTCAACGGGAACGACTTTGGTTTTGCCGATGTTGATTCCCAGCACATCTGAATCCCGAAACCGAGTCGATCCGGCCAATCGCTTCGCCGCGTTATCGGCGCCTCGATTATTGAACCCCATGCGATTGATGATCGCTTTGTCCGCCGGTAATCGGAACAGACGCGGCTGATCGTTGCCCTCCTGAGCCCGTCCGGTGATGGTGCCAACTTCGACGTGTCCAAAACCAAGCGCCGCCAGTTTGGCAAACCACGCCGCGTCTTTGTCAAAACCTGCCGCCAGCCCAACCGGGTTCTCAAACGACAACCCAAACAGGTTGGTCTTCAGTCTCGGATCGCGGACCGTGTAACGTTTGGCAAACGCGCCCGAGATCGGCGACAGCGTTAACATTTTATCGAACGCTCCCATCGAAAAATGATGGGCGCGTTCGGCCGGCAGTTTAAACAGTAGTTGCCGAGCAACCTTTTCCCAAAGCACTTTGATGTTTCCAATCCCAAAATATTACGGCTTCCCAAAGAATACGTAATCCTAAGTTTAGACACTTAAAAGGAACAGGCTTCCACAAAAAAAACGTCACAAGGATCGGCCTGCGCAGCTGAGGACAGCGGCTTTACTATCGATAGTACAGTCGCCGTCTCGGCTACTAAACGCGGTGCATTTCAACAGCGCCCAAACGCCGGTCGAACATGAATCGCGTTAATGATGAATCAAATAAGGCAACGGCACCAGGAAATCTCTCAATCTCTCAGAAAGAGCCAAATCCAGTTCTCTTCCTCCTCCACCCAGGAGAACTGCAAAGTCTATTTTCGCGTGAACCGGGAGATTGAGGCTGGGCCTGAAACCTACGAAGTCAAATAGGTCTCGGGCGGAGCCTCGACCTCCCGCGGAGTCTCGACCTCCCGTATTGCAAATCGCACGAAAATTTTGACTTTGCAGTTCTCCTGATCCTCCACCCGATTTTGTTGTGCCGCGCAGCCCCCTAAGTTACGATAGATGCACGCAAATCTGACCTCGCTGCTGCCCTCGTCTTCACCTCCAAAACCATCATAAAACCACCATGATTCGATCAAAGCGAATTCGTAAACGGGCCAACAATGCTGGCATCCATTACGAGGCCTGCGAACCCCGCACAATGTTGGCCACAATCTCCGCCGGCAATCTAAACTCAGGTGTGGCCGTTGCCGAAGACGCGACCGGATTCGGCTACATCCTCTACTCCCAAGAGAATGTCCACAGCCGCTTCGGCGACATCCCCGCGGCCAACGCCGATCACTTCATCGCCGCTCGATTAGATGGGGTTCAATGGCAATACAACAACGACAGCCAATGGAACGACTTCGAGTTTTTGGCTACCGACGTTGGCATCGCCGAAGTGAATTTTGATGGCGACGCAGTCTCTCGATCTTTAGGCCCCGTTGCAGCCGACAATGATTTGATTGTCGTCGCCAACCAATTCGGTGGGCAATTTGATGAGAACGAATTTCAGTTGCTGGGCACCCAATTTCAGTCGTTCGATTTGCCCGATGGCCAAACTGCGTTTGAATTTTTTCAAAACAGAAAGATCGCGCAGATTTGGAACAGTGTGCTTGGCTATGAATCTTCAGTCGGACACTTTCCGACCCTGGCGAATTTTGATGACGGTGGGGCGCCGCTGCTCAGCTGGCGAGTCCACATTCTGCCGCAGCTTGGTCATGAGAATCTCTATGAACAATTTCGTTTAGACCAACCGTGGGACAGCCCGCATAACCTGCCACTGGCAGACCAGATGCCTGCCGTTTTCCGCAGTCCCCATTTTGAATCGGGCAATCGTACCACCTATCTGGCCGTTGCAGGCGAAGACACAATCTTTCCTTTGGACAATACACCCCAAGGATTCGGCAGCGAGCCGTCCCTGGCTCTGGTGGAAGTGGACGCCCAACAGTCGGTCGTATGGACCGAGCCCGTGGATTGGTACTTCAACGAATCTGACCCTTTGGCCGGTTTGGGCAACGCCTCGGCGGATGGGTTTACGGCCGTTGACACCAACAGCCGCCAATACCAACTGACCGACCAAATTGATCCAGTCGCTTTTGCTAATTTTGCCACGATCAACGATGGCCAGCCAATCGACAATGTCACGTTTATCCCGACCGCAAACATCTTAGGGAGACCCGCGCTCCGCGATTTGGGGCTGGCGTTGATCAACTTTGAGTCTTCCTTCATGGAATTTCCCAATCAGTCCATCAAGGCTGACGACGGGACGCCGTTGCTTAGTTGGCGAGTGGCTATTCTGCCGTTCTTGGGCCACCAGAACCTCTACAATCAATTCAACTTGGACGAACCTTGGGACAGCCCTAACAACATCCAGTTGTTGGAAAACATGCCAAACATCTTCGCCCATCCCGATGTCGAAGCCGGCATGACGGTCTACTTGGGGCTCGATGGCGATGGCACTGTCTTTGACTCCGATCCATCAGGAAATATCAACTACGGTACGATTGGCGATGGAACGTCCAACACGATCACTATCGTTGAAGCCGACGCCGCGCAAGCGGTGGCGTGGTCGCGTCCGGTGGATCTCAGCTTCGACCCGGCCAATCCCAGTAGTGGCCTGGGAGGCCTGGTGGGAGACGGAACATTCAACGCCGCCTTAGCAGATGGGACGGTCCTAAACTTCCAACCAACAAACCCCGCCCGTCTGGCGGCGTGGGCAACGATCAACGGTGGCGAGGTCAATGATTATTCATTCACCAACGTCGATGAGGTCCTCTCTACGGAACAGAAATTTCGAAATATTAATCGGGCATTGCTCAACTTCGAATCGTCGTTCCAATCGTTTCCACGCACCATTTATTCAAACGGTGGTGCAGGCCTCGAGGCTCCTCTGCTCAGCTGGCGAGTCGCGATTCTTCCGTTTATTGGGGAGGACAATCTTTACCGCCAATTCAAACTGGACGAGGCATGGGACAGCCCGCACAATTTGAGCTTGTTGCCGCTGATGCCTAGCGTCTTCGCCTCCCAAGGCATCGAGATTGGAAAAACGGCTTTCCAAGGAGCCCACGGTGACAACACTGTTTTCTCGAATACAAACCGCCGGAGAGGTTTGGGCAACTTCGGCAACGACCTGAACGTCGCAACGATCGTGGAAGTCAATGCGGACCAAGCGATCCAATGGACTAAGCCTGGCGACTTTGATTTCGATGCGGACAACTTATCGGCTGTTCTGGGCAATGCACTTACCAGCGGATTTCACGTTGGGCTGATAGATGGTTCGGTTGAGTTTTTCGACAACACGATCAGCAATGACGTATTGAAAAAGCTTCTGTCGCCTAGAGATTTCTCTGACCTCACCGCCGATTTTAAAGTGCTGCGTGGCAATGATTCCTCGATTCGTTTTCAACGGTTTGAAGTCCACAACCAACTGCGGCAACTGGCGTTAGCTGCAATAAATTTTGAGTCGGCAAACCGGCGTTTCCCTCAGCACGCGATCTACTCTCAACCACGCGATGGTCGGCCACTGTTAAGTTGGCGGGTTGAGATCCTTCCTTTGCTCGGCGAGCAAGATCTATACAACAAGTTCAACCTGGACGAACCTTGGGACAGCCCCAACAATTTGGCTTTGCTGCCGCTGATGCCGTCCTACTTCAAAACGGCGAGCGTTGAAAATGGCAAAACGGTATTTCAAGCCGTCACTGCTCCCATTGATCCAACCACTGGCCAACGCACTATTTTCCCTCTGAACAATAGTTTCCAAACGGACTTCGGCGATATCACCGACGGTTCTTCCAACACGGTGCTATTTGTCCAAGCCGACGACGACCGCGCGGTGCAGTGGACGAAGCCCGAAGACTTAATTTACGATCCCGCGGACCCAACCGATGGGATTGGCACCGGCACCGCGGCGGAGGGAACTAATGTTGTCACCGCCGACGGAGCAGCCCACTTCATTCCTGGCAACTTGAAGACCGAGTTCTGGCGAAATTTGATTTTAGCCAACGACGGTGAATTTGCAGACTTCACTTCACCCAGTTCCTTCACCTCTGGCACCATCGTGCCCCGCGGCGCGACGGTTTTGGAGGATGATGATACGTTCATCGTAACGGTATCCGGTGAGGTTGCCGAAATTTCAGTCAACGGTTCCGTTCGCACCCAAAATGTGAATGAGATTGGAGGTTTGTTCTTCAACGGGTTGGACGGGACCGACGCTTTGGAACTGGATGCCGGTGGCCTTCCCGTCACCATCATTGATGGAGTCTTCCAAATTGGAGACCTCTTCACGATTGGAATCGACAGCGTCGAATCGATTGAGCTTGGCGACAGCCTGGTGGCATTCCAAGGTACCGATGGCGACGATGTTTGGGACGTGGACGTTGCAGGTGAAACAACATCCGTCACAGTTGCGGGCTTGGACGCGCCGGTGGTCTTTCATTCAGCAGTCGAATTGAATTTCGATGGAATCGCGGGCACGAATCAAATCAACTTCACCACCGACGCCGACACGTTTGTGGGTTACGAAAGTCTTACATCTGGAGATCAGGGAGCAAGTTGGAGCAACGTAAATCAGATCGACATCCAAGGGCAACTGCAAGACGACGCTAGGATCCGCTTCTTTGATTCAGTGCGCGACGATGTGTTCAGCTTTCGCGGCACCGGTGCAACGATGGCCTCAGCCGGACAGCCTGAGATTACCGCCGGCGGGTTCAGTACGATTCTGGTCGAAGCGACCGAGGGCAATGACGTCGCGCGTTTGAGCGGCACGGCCGAAGGGGAAGATAACTTCTTTGGCGCGCTGTCGGCCAGCCGGTTGGAGACACCGGACGTCAATGTTGCTGTCTTTGGGTTTGATTTGGTCGCGGCAACCTCTTCAGGCGGACTTGATCGGGCAACGCTGACAGGAACAGACTTGAGCGAAAATTTCTTCGCAAGCCCACAAACGGCGCGTTTGGTCAGCCCAGCATTTGTACTCAATGCCACAGGGTTCCAGACCGTCATTGGAAATTCAGGTGGCGGCGATGATTCGGCCACCCTTAGGGACTCCGCCGGAGACGATCTGTTCATCGACCAACCAGGAATCGGCCGGATGGAATACGGCGACGCCGGCTCCGTCAACGCGCTCAACTATTCAGTGGTGCGGGCCGTCAGTAGCGCCGGATCTGACGAAGCTCGGCTGATAGGAACCGAGGGAGCCGATAGGCTTGTTGCCAGCGGCAACCTCTTCGCAAACATTACCTCGGATGATTTCCAAGCCGTCGCGGTAGGGTTTTCGCTGGTGCGTTCTAACGGTAAAGGCGGCCAAGACAGAGCGTTTCTTGCGGGCACCGGTGGAGACGATTTCTTCTTGGGATCGCCAACGACCAGTTTCTTAAATGGAGATGGTTTCCAAAACACCGTCAGCAACTTTGAAACGGTTGTGGCCCTCGACACCGCCGGCCGAGACACATCACTATTGGTCGACTCCCAAGGCGATGACACGTATTATGCAAATCCGACGGTGGCCGCGTTCAACGGCGACGGGTTCTCACGGCTTGCGTTGGGCTTTGACTTCGTCCGCGCCATCAGCTCCGGCGGGAACGACACCGCGACGTTAAGAGATTCAGTCGGAGACGATACTTTCTTTGCCTCACCTGAGTTGGCCTATTTGAGAAACGACACCTTCCACAACGAGGCGCGGGGGTTCTCAAGCGTCAGAGCGGTTGCAACGGGGGGCAACGACTTCGCACGGTTGGTTGATTCGGCCGGTGATGACATGCTCCGCGCCTTTGAATCCAACAGTGTCCTCTCTGGTAGTGGCTACCGTAATACAGCGGCCGGTTTTGACAGCGTCATCATCGACGCCTCCACCGGCAACGATGTTGCGGAACTGTTCGACTCAAAAACGGATGATACATTCTTCGGACGCGCCGATTCGGCGTCACTTCAAGGCGATTCGTACTTCATTCTGGCGAATAACTTTGACACCTTCGATGTCTCCGGTTTCAACGGCGGGGTCAATCGGTTCTTTGTTGCCGAAACGAACTTTCGCTGGAACCGATTCGGCGACTGGCGTAGGTTGTA
>CAYOZV010000181.1:0-9922 GCA_964408465.1 uncultured Pirellulaceae bacterium | reverse complement strand
CGTCCAGAGGTACCTGAGGATCGCCACAAATTGACTTTTGGGACAAAGCCTAGTAACAGCGCGACCCTAAAATCAAATCCATCCAGTTGATCCTGTCAAATTTCTTCCACCGATCACACTCTTGAACTTGACTCATCATTAACGAAATTAGGTTTTGACCGGAGTGTCGGCGACGTTCAACCGAAGCGTCTCAAGTCGCCGAGACGGCGACTGTACTATCGATAGTAAAGCCGCTGTCCCCAGCTGCTTAGCCGATCCTCTAACCGTCTTCGGGCAGTGCCAACGGAGTCAAAGATGGCTGATCGGGACCAAGCGACGTTTGTTGCCGCACCCTCTGTGTCAACATGCGTGAGACAATTTTCAACTTCTAACAATTTTCGGAACGCTTCCAATCGCTTTCATCACTCTGTCAAAGCAAACTGCGGAACGTTACTGAATTTACATTTTTTTCTAACATCTTTTACTTTTTCCATTTGCTGGGGACCTCACCCCGCCCTAGTGAACGTCGACAGGCATCTTTTGTTGATGTAAGGTGATGTTGATCTAACCCGCCATCTTCTTACACCTTCTTTTTTAAAAGACGCCTAATACAAATGGTTTTCTGAAGCGTTATGATGGAATCATCATCATTTCCACCCTATCTCTGTAAACGTTTACGGGTTTAATCTCCTATGCTCAACCCCGCACTGTCATTCAAGCGGCCCGAAGCTGATCTGGCTATGCTGGAACTGCTGGCTACCGAATACCCTAATGTGGACGCGGCGATCGCTGAAGTCGCGCGGCTGGCGGCTGTTCAAACGCTACCCAAAGGCGCGGTCCATGTGATCAGTGATATTCATGGCGAAGACAAAAAGCTTCAGCACGTGATCAACAATGCTTCGGGAACGTTACGCCCTTTGGTGGAAGAGATGTTCGCGAAAACGATGGACCAAGATCAGCTTTCGGAGTTTCTTAAGCTGACGTTCTATCCAGCGGAGGTCACCGAGATTAAACGGCAGACATTATCTGGCCCCGAAGAGATCAGGGGCTACGCCGCTCGCATGCTCCAGCCCCAATTAGAGTTGCTGCGGTTTCTAGTATCCAACTACAGCCTCCGTTTGGCGACTCGGTTATTCCCCGGCGAGTATCGCGAATTGTTGCTGGAAATGCTGCACTCGCCTTCTACTGAACGGGGCCCCGAATTCATTGGGACGATGTTGAACGAATTGGTCAACCGAGGCCGCGCGTTGCATTTGATTCATCTGCTGGGACGGCTGATTCGTAATCTGGTGATCGATGAACTTATTATCGGTGGTGATTGCTGGGACCGCGGCCCGCGCGGTGATCGCGTGATGGAGTATTTAAGACTCCAGCCGAACGTTGAATTTATCTGGGGAAATCATGACGCGTTATGGTTGGGAGCGGCCTTAGGCAACGAAGCGCTAATGTGTACCGTTTTGAGAGTGTCATTGCGTTATCGAAGGCTGGGGCAATTGGACCAAGGCTATAGCATACCGCTGACGCCGCTGGAGCTTTTAGCGCGTACCGTTTATGGCAATGACCCCGCTGAACATTTCATGCCCAAAAGCGATGGGATGCGCACCAACGTGCAAGTTGCGCGGATGCAAAAAGCGGTCGCTGTGATGCAGTTCAAATTAGAGGGGGCCCTGATCGAGCGCAACCCACAATGGAAACTTGATCACCGAAGACTGCTTCATAAAATTGACCATGAGAATGGAAAGATTGAGATTGAGGGGCAGTCCTATGATCTAAGAGACGACTATTTCCCAACGATTGATCCCAAAGCTCCCTATCGTTTGACCGTGGAGGAGTCGGATTGTCTTGAGCGCATGAAGCATTCATTTCACAACAGCCAGAAGCTTCAAGATCAGGTCCGTTTTATGGTGGGGCATGGTTCGATGTACCTCCGCCGCGACGAATGTCTGATTTTCCATGGGTGTGTTCCCGTTGATTCCAATGGCCATTTTTTACCGTTGATGGTCGATGGCGAACAACTGGCCGGTTGCGCGATGTTCGAAGCCATCGAATCGGTCGTGCGACGAGCGGTCACCAGTGGAGCAGAGGCAGATTTGGATTTTCTGTGGTATCTCTGGAGCGGGCCACGTTCGCCTTTGTTTGGAAAGGATCGTATCGCGACGTTCGAACGTGACTTTATTCAAGACAAAACGACTCACCGCGAGATCAAAGACCCATACTTTGCGCTTATTCACGATGTTGATTTCTGCGATTCGGTTCTGAAAGAGTTTGGCATGGAAACCGAAGGTGGGCTGATCGTTAACGGGCACGTGCCGGTTAACGTGGAAGAGGGAGAATCACCCATGAAACGGAGTGGTAAAGCGATCACGATTGACGGGGCTTTTTCGGAGGCCTATGGCGATTACGGGTACACGTTGGTGTTAGAACCCAACCGCATCGTGTTGGCGGAACATCATCATTTCGAATCGGTCGATGCAGCGCTACGTGACGGGATCGATATTGTACCCAACGTGCAGGAGATACGCGTCTTTGATCAACCTCGTTCGACAAGCGATACCGAACGCGGCCAGCGTATCCGCTACCGCATTGCCATGTTAGAGCGATTGATCGAAGCCTATCAGACCAACCGCCTTCACGAACACGGGGAGGATTTATCTACCGATCCATTATCCGGCGGCAATCTGTCCCGTTTGTCACGTAGCTAACGGTAAGTCAGCGTTGCACACTGCCCGCATGCTCACATGCCACCGCCATTTTCATTGGTTGTAAGTCGCAGATGTAATCATCCACCGTAGCTCTCTGCGGAGCTTCGCTAACGCTTGCCTTGTTTCTTTGTTTTCGATTGCGAGGGTGATTTTAAGGTGGCAGCGACGGCCGAAGGCGTTGTCAATTCCGAAGGCGTTGTCAATTGAATTCCCCGAAGCTGGGAGCTGTTGTCGATGTCATCAACCACGTCATCATCGTCCTTGGAACGACTACCACGTATCCCAACGATATGCATTTCCCCGAATTCCGATATCTCCGCTGGGAATTCCAACGTCATCAAGATGCGAATAGTGAAAGCCCCCGATGTAGCGTGCGTTAACCTCGGCGGCATTTCGTGGCGACAATGGCCGTGGTCCGTCGAGGACGCGTGAAACAATTGGATTCCGATAATGCGGAAGTGTCGTCGACGATTCGATTCTTGATCGCTGTGATCGAAACGCCGGTCGATGCTGAATAGGTGGTGAAGTCCTTAGAACTCGTCTGCCAATGATCTGAGCCGAACAGTTGGGCACAGTAAAAAGGGTAACGGCAAAGACTACGACGATGAGCATGCGAATCATGAGGTTCTTCCAATGAGCGAGGAAAGTTAATAGTCTTCGTCATGCCTACTGAAAGATCTGCAGAATTTTGCGTCGTGGCTTCCTTTTGAGATAAAGTGATGAAGGTGGCGCAAGCGATGTCACCAACTAAACAGAGAGAATAAAATCACCCAATTATAAAAAAACTGCGCACAATTCGCTATTTATCGTTTTGGTTTTTCACTGGGAAGTTGAAAGTGGGTGGCTCAATCAGAATGCTTTGGGCTGCGACGTCTTTCTGGGGGCTTCGCTGGGGTCAGCGACGAAGCTGCCTCCGCCCATACGCTACGCGAAAACCAAGATGTGATGGGAAACTCGCACGAGAACGGCCATGGGAATTCTGGCGAATCCCAATACGGTCGACCTTAAAAGTTAGTTTAGATAAATCACTAGATTGTCGAGCTGATCTTCAATCCGGCAGCCACCGCGTCACTCACGACAGCTTCGACCAATCTGGTTGTGGGTCACGAAGAACTTCGACGGGTCCACGACGTAGCGAATCGACTTCCTTGATCGATTCTGCCACCGGTTGTTTGCCAACCAGCATACCGATAGCCAGCTTCAATTCCACCGATTGGCGGGGCTGGACGACAACGACGCGTCCATGCCGCTGTTCGAAGCTTCTGGGGTTGGGAAAATTGGTGGCGGGTTCCAGCCCGCAAACGTATCCGTCATTTTCTCCGACCGTGTTTTTCCAGAGCGAAAAACAAGGCATCGTGGCGGTGTCGTATCGGATTGACGCCGCTAACGACTCATCGGCATTCGCCAAAACCACTTTCGAAAAACCACCTTCATCGCTGGCCAGATCAAGGAAGAAAACCTCTTCGGCATAGTCAGCATTGGGCGCCGAGATCAGATTCCAATCTTCGATACCGACCGCCGCGTGCTCGTCTCTGGGTGCGACTCGTTTCGCCGCCGCATGGAATTTCGAGCCCGCCTCTAGCACCGGAGCGCCAAAATTATTGTGATACAGCATTTGAAACGAACAAACTCGATCCGAAAGATTGGTCACTCGATCCACGATCTCTATCTCGTTAGAATCCAGACGCAATCGCATTTCGGTTTCCAGCTGCCAACGGTGAAAATGAAAACGAGACTCAAGCACGGTTCCCTTTGCGACAATGGTCCCGTTGGCCTCATCAATTTCAACCGCAACAGAGACCGCAGGCAAGTTGGCAATCCGACCATGAAGCGGATAAATGAGATTCCCGTGTGCGTCGAAATCGGGAGCACCATTATTGACCAACCCGCATCGAACCATCATTTCATCGAAGCCATCCAGCCACCCCAAACCGCTTGGCTCATCCAGCGGAACCCACATGGGATGCACGGGGCCCTGAACTGGTGAATCCCAACCAAAACGAGTGCCCCGGCTGATCGCTTCGGCGATCCCCATTCCGCGTGTTGGAAGAATTTCTACAGAATTATCGCCGCAGCGGAGCAGTAAACTCTGAACGCCGTGACGCAAACCGCCAGTTTTATTTTCTGCAAATCGGAACCCAATTGCGCTGCTTCCTCCGATTTGCTCATTGGAGGCGTTAACATTGGGTCCGATGAGTTCATGATGAGACAATGTTGACTTTCGGAAAAGATTTCTGTTGGCAAACGTGAATATGGCGTAACAAATTGCTAAAATCGAAACCACACGATGACGTCTTTTTCTAAACGCGATCAGCGCGGGCTCAAGAATAGACCACCAGCATACTACACAAATCTTATATGACCAAAACAGGGATCGAAACGATATGCCTACCGACTCATTGAAGAACGTTAAATCAGACAACGTGAGCAAGGTTCTCGAATCGGCGATGAATGCCGGAGAAGGATTGTTGCGACTAACGCCGACATGGGTTCCGCGCAGTTTCCTACACCCGGGTAAACGGATCCGCCTGCACCCCGATGATTATTACGCGATGGGAGCGACGCGCGGCGGCATCGACGAACGTTGGTTTGGAAGCACCACCGAGTGCGCCAATGAAAATCGTGAAGCGACCGAGGGACTCAGCTTCTGCCGATTCGAGGGTCAGCAGTTCTTGCTGCGTGACGCCGTTGCTGAATCAGGCAGTCGTTTGATCGGCGCCGGCATCTGGGACAAGTACAAAAAGTGGCCGGTCTATTCTAAGTTTTTCGATAACATGGGACCGATTCCTCATCATATGCATCAGAGCCAATCTGACGCCGCTTTGGTCGGTCAAGAAGGCAAACCCGAGAGCTATTATTTCTCGCCTCAGTACAACAATTGCGATAACAATTTCCCATACACATTCATGGGGCTCGAACCGGGCACCACGAAGGCTGAACTTCGAAAATGTTTAGAGAACTGGGATAAAGCCGAAAATGGAATCCTCGATCTGTCGAAGGCCTATCGGCTCAAACGCGGCACGGGCTGGCTGATTCCACCGGGAGTCCTTCACGCTCCTGGGTCGCTTTGCACCTACGAACCCCAATGGGGCAGCGACGTCTTCGGAATGTACCAAAACATCGTCGAAGGCCGATTTGTGCCGTGGGACTTGTTGGTAAAAGACATGCCACCAGAAAAACATCAAGACCTCGACTTCATCGTCGGCCAGTTGGACTGGGAGAAAAACGTTGACCCCAACTTCAAAGATAACAACTACATGGAACCAATCGTGGCCGGCAGCGGAAAGGGCTGGGTCGATCGCTGGGTGGTTTACGGATCCGTCGAAGGCCAGCAATTGTTCACCGCCCGCGAACTGACCATTGACCCTGGAGCTACCTGCAAATTAACCGACAGCGGAGCAAGCAGTTGGATCACCGTCCAAGGGAAGGGCCGCATGGGGCCCCTTGATTTACAGACGCCCGTCATTATTCGTTACGGCCAAACCACCGAGGACGAAGTCTTTATCACTCACGAAGCGGCCACCGCCGGCGTAGAAATCGAAAACACCGGTTCAGAACCGCTGGTCGGATTACGTTACTTCGGTCCAGACACGTGGGATTCAGTCCCCGTGATCGGCGCACATAAAACGTCGTAATTTGTTGCCGCCAATCAAACACCCATCAGTTAAAAAAACAAACGCAAAGCAAAAGAAACTCAAAGGTAATTCAATGCCGCCTCTCAAACTTCATAACGCCATGTGGCCGGGCATCGTCGGCAAGGGAACCGACGAAGGCCAAGAACCGCCAATCGGATTAGAACGGATGCTCGACCTGACCACCGCCGCGGAAGTCGGCGGACAAAAGTTTGACGGCGTGGATTGCGCGCTGTTTGGACCTCACACCGATCCTGATGCGTCCGAAGACGATTTAAAAGCCATCGCGGACTCGATCGCCAAACGCAATCTGAGCGTTGGTTCGGTGGTCGCGCCTGTTTGGCCGGGGACGGTCGGAGACAGCGCCATGGGTGACAAGGAAGCCACGGATAAATTTTTACTTGCCATCGAAAAAGCCTGCCGAATCACCAAAATCTTCAACGATCACGGCGTCCGAAAATACGGCGTCATTCGAATTGATTCTGCAGAATTCGGCGTCGACAAATGGCGAGAAAACACCCGGGCCAACACCTCCAAGATCGCCAAGACGTTTCGCGCGGCCGCAAAAATAGCCGCCGACCACGGAGAGCGATTGGCGGCCGAAGGCGAAATCTGTTGGGCGGCAATGCACTCTTGGAAGGATATGTTGGACCTGCTGGAAGAAGTGGGAATGCCTGAAACGCTCGGCTTTCAAGCTGACCTGGCTCATACGTATCTCTACCTGATGGGCTACAACGCCCAAGAACATGCTTTGTTAAAGGAAGGCTACACCGAGCAACAATTTTGGGAGGCTTACCAAACGATGACGGACAAGTTACGTCCTTGGACGATTGACTTCCACGTCGCTCAAAACGATGGAAACGTATTCGGAGCCGGCAACCATGACAAAACGGGCAAGCACTGCACCGCCGATGATCCCAACGGAAAACTTGATATCGTGAAGTGTGCCGAGTATTGGTTGCAGGGTGCAGAAGAACGCGGCATCGAACACATCTGCTGGGACGGCTGCATGTTCCCAAATGAAACGCTGGAAAAATCGGCGACTTGGGACACGGTTCTTCACACGATGCAAAAAGTCCGCGACGCAAAATCTCAAAGCGACGCACAGTCTCAGGCATAACGCAGTTTCAGAAATAATGCAGTTTCAGAAATAACGCGGCGAATCGAGCTCTCAGATCAACAACTTTCAAAGCCAAAGGTAACACAAGTGAAGAAGCCGCTAAATATTGGAGTCATTGGTTACGGATTCATGGGTAAAGCACATACCAATGCGTATGTGACCGTCAACAATTTCTTCGACCTTGAATACAAACCGGTTTTAAAAGCCATCTGCGGACGCAACGCCGAATTGGCTCAGCAGTTCGCCGACAATTGGGGCTACCAGTCGATCGAAACGGATTGGCGGAAACTGATCGCGCGCGACGACATCGATGCGGTCGATATCTGCGTCCCCAACAATCTGCACAAAGAAATTTCGATCGCTGCTGCAGAGGCCGGTAAAATGATCTTATGCGAAAAACCTATCGCGATGGACACCGCGCAAGGCACTGCCATGTGCGAGGCGGTCGAAAAGGCGGGCGTCGCAAATATGGTTTGGTACAACTATCGACGAGTGCCCGCGGTGACGCATGCGAAGAATATTATCGACAGCGGTAAGCTTGGCAGGATCTTTCACTATCGCGCCAACTTCCTGCAAGACTGGACCATCTCCGAGGACCTGCCCCAAGGCGGCGCGGCGTTGTGGCGACTGGATGCCGCGGCCGCCGGTAGCGGTGTGACCGGTGATCTGTTGGCCCACTGCATTGACACCGCATTATGGCTAAACGGTAGCATTGAAAATGTCAGTGCGATGACGGAGACTTTCGTCAAAGAACGTATGCATAACGAAACAGGGAAAGTTCAAAAAGTCACCATCGACGACGCTTGCACATTTATGTGCCGGTTCGAAAATGGCTCCCTAGGTTTATTCGAGTCGACTCGTTACGCGAGAGGCCACAAAGCCCTCTATACTTTCGAGGTTAACGGGGAACACGGATCGCTGAAGTGGGATTTGCATGACCTGCACCGGTTAGAGTTCTTCGACCATGCGGTTGAAGGTCCGATGCGCGGCTGGCAGAGCATTCATGTTTCTGACAGCGACCACCCTTACATGGGCAACTGGTGGGTGCCCGGATTAAACATCGGTTACGAACATTCTTTCGTCCATCACGTGGCGGATTTTCTCAAAGGCTTAACCGACGGCAAACCCGCCGGCCCGACTTTTCGCGATGCCCTTGAAACACAAAAGGTCTGCGATGCGGTCCTCAAGAGTGCCGCGGAGAAAGCTTGGCAGGACGTGTAAAGGTGCCACGGTCTTCCGTTTGGGCCAATGCATGACACGCGCTCTTGGCAGACGACCGGCGACTATTTTCTCAACCACAATGATGTTTCAGCCGTTTGAATGTGGAGCAGGTCCCCCCGATCCTGCCGCAGGTGAAAACCATCGCCACGTGTTGTCAATTCATCCCGCTGAACTGTTACAAATTCCCAAGGTCATTGCCATGCCATCGCGGATTGAATCGAGATCAAACATCCAACTGGGCGTTGTTCCGGCACATGTAAAATTCGTTGGAGGACTTGTTCCCGAACAGGGACGGCTTCCGCGCGATGGTGACAACAACTTGATCGTTGTCGCCACGATGCGGAACCTCTGCGATCAATCGCTTGTCAGAATCGACTGCGTCCAGATCCCCATCTTCCCGGGGATCGACCCAAGCGATGTCGCCGAAATGGTTGCGGGTCTCAGGGCATTGGGGCTGGTTGTGCACTTCGTGATGATGATTGGTAACGTTGACCCCATGGATCCTGCCGACGAAGATGCGGTGGTCGCGGTGTTGGTCGAGGGTTTGCGATTGGCTGAGGAGAACGAGGTCGCGACCTTTTCTTCACCATCGCTGGAGCTCTGGATGCAGCCCGGAGCCAAACGCAAGGAGGGCGCTGATTTTGACGCGGCGGTCGCCCAGAACGTTGCGGTCCACACCCGCGCGTTTATAGAATCGGGTGTTACCAAGATCCCTTCGTGGCACATCGAATTTCTGCGAGGAATCGAGTACCAAACGTTTACCGACATCGGTCGATGCTGGAAATTCGTCGCTGCCGCCAATGAAAGTCTAGGTAAAAACCTTTTCAAGGTGCTGGTCGATGCCGCGCACTGCGGCGATTCAGATCTAAGCATTTCTGAAAATCTGACGCTGATCGCTAACATCGCGGCGGCAGACGAATTGGGCATTTTCCATGCCTCGGCAAAGACCACCCGCGGGTGTTTATCGACCGATGACGGGTGGATCAGCGCGCTGCTGACCGCGTGTGCGAAAACGGGGCGACTGGAAACGGTTTTCGTAGAAGCCTTTCATCATCAAGACGCTGCGTTGACAGAACTAAGAACCGCCGCCCCCGGACACGGCATCGACACACTGGATGGTCGAACCTACGAACAGTTAGTCGTGGATGGTCTGTCAGACGTGGGGCGCAGGTTGAATAATTTGGTCGCGCGAGGCGTTTTGAAACGTGATTAGACGATTGCCCAGAGATTAAAGACGCCCAAACTTCGCCTGCACCTCACAGGACAAG
>CAYOZV010000180.1:1716-9952 GCA_964408465.1 uncultured Pirellulaceae bacterium | reverse complement strand
GTGCCGAACCTGTTTTCGAACACAAACCCCCCATAGTTTCTCCGCGAAAGAGCACTCGCGCGGCCGCCCTTTCGGCGAGAGGCTGTGATTTTATAAGCCGAAGCGCACTCACTTTAGAAAAACTGAGCCACAAGGCGGTTACCGCCATGCCGCTCAGCCAACGCGACTCCTCGGCAAATAAAAATACAACGGCCCAGCCAAAGGCGACGATGGATTGCAACCTCGGCAAACGCGCCGCGCCTGAGTAACAGGAGAACGGAATGTCCCAACTGATTCAAAATCTGCCTGCCAAATTCGCTGGTTTCGGACCTTCGCTGTTGACCAAAGCCGCTCGTCGTTTCAACACTCAGGACGGAATCACGGGGCGTGAGATCCCCACCGATCGCATGGCAGCGCGAGCGCTATTGCACGACGATTGCCCGCTGACGCCCGGCGTTTATGGATGGCTAGATCGCAACGATCAGCTCTGCTACGTTGGCAAATCCAAAGCACTGCGCAAACGACTGCTGTCTTATTTTGCGAAGACGCCTTCGGATCCCAAAATGGGCCGCATCGTTAAACACAGCCGGCGGATTGTTTGGGAGCCCGTTTCGCATGAACTGTTAGCGCTGATTCGAGAACAGGAGCTGATCTACCGCTGGCGACCGGACTTCAATAAACAGGGCCAACCCACACGCCGTCAACCAGCGTTTGTTTGCGTCGGTGGCGGTGCCGCGCCGCGCGCATTCGTGGCCAGACAAATCACCGACCGTAGCGGTTGGTCAATCGGGCCGATCGCCGGCACCGGACGATTGAAGTCCGCCGTCGAGGCCCTCAATCATACGTTCGGGTTACGCGATTGCCCGGACCGGACGAAGTTTCATTTCAACAACCAGAATCAACTCTTTGGCAATGTGACTTCGGCGGGCTGTATTCGGTATGAGTTGAGCAGTTGCCCCGGTCCCTGTGCGGGACTTTGTAGTCGCCAAACTTACCAAGGGAACGTTCAAGAAGTGATTGACTTCCTCGCGCTCAAAGATGTCTCGGTGCTGGCCCGATTGGAAAAGGAAATGATTGACGCAGGTGCGAAGCAGCACTTTGAAAAAGCCGCGGTGACTCGAGATCGTTGGCAGCAGCTTTCGTGGTTGGCGTTACGATTGACGGCGCTCAAGGAAGCGCGCGAGAAAATTAACGGAGTCGTGCCGGTATCTGGTTTTGCCCGACAGAGAATATGGCTGGTGTTGCGTAGCGGACGGTTGGTAGGCTCGACGCGGCAGCCGGGAACTTCCAGGCGGGCGGAAACTGCCCAGCAACAGCTGTTGAAGATATCGGCTCAAACCGACACGCCGCCGGCAAATGTGATGGAGATGAACTTGCAGTTAATGATCGCAGCGTGGTATCGAAAAAATGCTGACTTTCGAAAAGAGCTGATGACCTTTGAACAAGCGTTGGCGCTGTGCGACGCAAAACGCGCGGGTGTCACCGCCGCTGCGTAGTTGGGTTTGACGGATCACGTTCTTGGGTTTGCTTCATCCCTAACGCGATCATCAATAGTAAAGCCGCTGTCCTCAGCTGCTTCGGGCCGATCCTTCCACCGTATTTCAATCCTAAATCGAAACCAACGCTCACGTTCTCCTGCCAAGTGACGCAGGAGAACGGCAAAGTCAAAATTTCCGTGCGACGTGCAATTCGGGAGGTCGAGGCTCCGACCGAGACCTATTTAATTTTGGTAGGTTTCAGGCGGAGCCTCAACCTCCCGGTTCACACGAGAATCTATTTTGCAGTTCTCCCGCCACGTTACAAACTAAATTTGGCTTCCGACGACGGCCGTGATAAAATTCAAACACTTAAATTCGCAGTATTCCCAATGGCATTTCCCCCAGCGCTTCCCATGAAAAAAATACTAACCGTTATCGCGCTTCTGTTGAGCGGACTGGCCAGCTCCGCTCAATCGCAAATCTCTACCACCGAAGAGGCCTTCGCGTTGGCCAAGGCTAGTGGACGATCGGTGTTCTTGCTGGGTGGTCTTAAAAACTGACCGCCTTGCGAAAGTATTATGAAGCGTTTTGGCACTGACCCCCAGCTTCAGAAGTACTCGGAATGGTTCGTTCCGCTCAAGTTAGACGTAAACAGCGATCAATGGAAATCGTTTCGCAAAACCTATAAGCACGATGGCGGGAGCACGCCCTACGTATTCATTGTCCGCGCTGACGGCCAGAAGCTTTACGGAAGTGGTAAACGTGTCTCGGCTGAAGAACTTTATTCGATCGTCGAGGACAGCATCTCTAAAGCAGGACGAGTTTTTTCGGCGGCACAAGCGTCGGCGTTAGGGGCCGCGGCCGAGTCCGCACGAGGGCAGCTGGACGGTGGCAATTTGGAAGGCGCGATTAAAACGTTGATGTCTTTGAAGAAAATTGGGATGCCTGGTCAGTTGAACAGTTTCTCCGCTGCTGCGATTGCGGCTGATGAAGTTGCCGAGCGCACCGATGCTGAAGTGGCGGCGCAATTAGAAGCGATCAAAACGGAGCTTGAAAATGAAGAAACGGCTCCTGATGCGGCAGTCAAAATGGCGTCCGCGATCAAAGAGGTCGTCCGCTGGCTACCACGCAAAGGAGAATTGGCCCAGCTAAAGAAACAGTTCAAAAAAAATCCGCAGCACGCGTCCCTGTTGGCCCAAGCAATCCTCTATGAGGAAATGTCCGCAGCACGGCGGCAGGCGAATCTCACAAAACTGGTCTCGCGCTACCGTGAGTTGGTCGCCGAGTTCGAGGATGGTTTGATCGTTCCGCGCGGCAGGACGTTGCTCGAATCGGCGATCACCCCCGAACTGGCAACTGCCGATGATTTCTTTGTGATGTGGCAGAGCTCAAACGGTTTTAGAACCTCGGGGGTTTTGAAATCCGTCCAAGAAAACGATTCGGGCGACATGGTTTCTATCCGCATCGTGGATCGCCGCGACAAAACGATCGAGGTCCCGTTGGAAAAACTTGATGTCGTTTCGCAGCAACTGGCTGCCGCAATCGTCGCCCATCGCTAAGATGGGGTGATGAAAAAAACATCGAGAATCTTCAACGCGCTGTTAAGGTCGCTCGCCTGCGGGATAGCGCTGCTGGGATGTTTGGCCGGCGAGTCGGTCGGTGAGTTAGGCACCCAGGGGAAGGCGGCGGGTAAAGGTGGAGACGTCGTCGCCTTTTCCAAAGACGTTTGGCCAATTCTGCAGGCCCGATGCGTAGCATGTCACAGCGCCGATCGAAGCGAAGGCGATCTGAGATTCGATTCGGGGCGCGGCGCCGTCGAAGAAGGTGGTCACACCGGACGACCGATTCTGGGTACCTCCGCGGCCAATAGTGAATTCATTCGGCGAATTACCTCCACCAAAGCCGGCTATCGGATGCCCAAAAAAGGGACGCCGTTGTCCGATTCTGAAGTCGCCATCTTGACCCAGTGGATCGACGGTGGTGCCAAATGGGAGGAAACGCCCAAAGTAGACTCAAACGCGGCAGACAAAAGCTCTGCGGGCGATCGAGTGATGACGTTGGCTGATCGCGTCGTTTGGTTTGAGAGTCAAATGAAGAACCCCGGGTTCAGTGGTCTGGTTTACCTGTCGATCGTTTTTTGCGTGACGATGATAGGCGCTTTTTTTGTGCTGCGGAAAACGCAATTAAACGGGCCTTGGTTATCGAGGCTGAAAACGATTTTGATTTTGGTGTTAGGGTTTCTTTGTGTTGCAACTTACATTCACTATGACGCCAAATACAAAGATGCGTTGGCAAAAACGGAATCGGTCCAAACCCAGTTACTGACCTACACCGGTCCGCCTGGATCTTCGCACGCGCTCAGCGCCCCTTACCCCATGCATCCTCCTCGACTCGGGGGTGTCTACTATCGCGGAAACGACGAACGCGACCCGCAACTGTTCAACGGTGGATTTTACCGCACGGCGCAGTTGGAAGTCTGGCTGACCGATCGGGACGGTACGCACCTACAGTGGGGCGACGTACCAGAGGGCGCACTGTACATCGACTTTGTCATCAAACGCGCCGCCAACACGACCGGCGAATTGTTCAATGACCACGTCATGTCGGTGGTTGGATTGTCCGACGATGTGAACATCAGCGCCGCCCCCAACAGCGACGATGCGGCTGGCCGCATGACCATCGGTAACGTCCTGCCGATGGAAACAATCCAGCCCGACCAAGTGTGGCGCTGCCGATATTCCATTGGCACAGCCGAAGCGCAAGTGAAAACCGTCGGCAAGGTCTTCTTGGTTCAGAACACGTCCAAACCGAAGGCTCATTACGCGGTCGATTTCAAGATTGACTTCGACTCTTCTGGGGCAATCACCCAGTCATCCCAGTTGTGGATGGGGTCGCTTTATAATCTCAACGGACGTGTTTTGGTGCCGCACGACAACCAGAAAATATTATTGGACCGGTGGTTCGACTTCCGCCCCATCCCCGAGATCTCGGGAACGCAGACCGATGATCCGGTGCTGTTGGGGATCCCAGAGCATCAGTGAATTCTGGTCCGGCAAGGAGCCCACGCCGCAGAATTTATTGGGCCGCTTTTTCCTTTTTCAGTTGCTTCAGAAAATCGGTCAGTTCAGCGTCGTTGTTGAAGCTGACGGCCTTGACTTGATTGGCAATCGCATCGTCAAGTCGATCTTGAACGTAGTAGAGATGGGAAAGAATGTCCATCACAGCGCCCTTCATCATGCGGCGGTCAGCGTTTGAGTCGGACAGCCCCGCAATGTGACTGCTGAGAATTTGCTCGGCTGTCTTGATCAATGCTGGGTTGGGTTGTTCGCCTTCGTACTTCATCTCCACGATCATCCAAACCATTGCGGCAATGCCACCGTCTTCATCTTTAAGTTGTTCCGCGGTGTCTTTGAAAAACTCAATCGCGTCCTCGTTGCCTACGCGAATGGCCAGTTGCGTCTGGATAAATTTGGTGCGGACCAACTCATTAGGCGGCGTGACTTCGGTCAATTGCTTCGCCAGTGTGAAAGCTTTTTCGAGGTCTTCGGCATTGACGGCGTTGTCGATCGCCGCCATCAGGCTCTCCCTTTTCTCTATCGCGGCGTAGTAGGATTCTCGATCCCAATTTCCTGCGGCGATCATTTTTAGCACCCCATCCAAGGACATGGGGTGCCCAATCATTTCGATCTGACCCGTTGGGCCGACGACGTAGGCGGTGGGAATGCCGGACGCCTGAGACGCCTCCATGTAGTCTCGGTGCGTTGAACCATCGGGGTCCGACGTCAAACAGTAGGCGCTGGTCAGTTCACCGAACGTTTTGCCGGTCCCGGGATAATCTTGGGCCAACAATTCGGTGATCTCCGGAAGCGATTCGTCCGTCACGCTGATGAATTGAATCTTGTCGCCGTATTTCTCTTGCAGTTGGGCCAGATGCGGCATCGCTTTTAAACACGGGCCGCACCAGGTCGCCCAGAATTCAATGACGTAAGTTTTACCCGGAACGAACTTCGTGACGCGCGGGTAGTCTCCGTTGCCGTCGCTGATCCAGTGTTCAATGTCTATCGCCGGAGCTTTTGAACCGACCTGCAACACCTGAGCCGAAACCGGAGTTCGGGCGGCCGACAAAAGTATTGCGCACAATCCCAGGGCAAAAAATAACTGTGTTTTCATTTCGATACTCGGCTTCTCTTGGATTCTATAAAGTGGAGACTTCGGTGGTTGGATCTGGATCGCTCCAGGATACAGTCCCGGTTGCTCGGCGCTTTGGTGCAGTTTTTAAAGGTTGTCGTACAAACCCGATCGGCTTCAGTCAAGATCGGCCACGGCTTGGGAATTCTGAATTGTGCGTCGCTGAGCAATGCCAGTCGGCAGGTAACATGAATTCTCGCTAATCAATAAGTTAGTTGTATTCGGGATCCTTTGAAGGCTGGGGGGAGCGAAAGCTTACTTAACACGGGTGAATTACTGCTGGAAAATGAAATAAGGGAATTTGAAAAGTTAGGTTTATAAGTAAAAATCGGGCTTTGGAGGCCTACATGCGTTACAACATCCACCGCCGCTGCAATTTGCACCGGTAATTCATCTCATTTTCATCAACCCATTGTCATCAACTAGGTTTAGGCGACCATGCAGACCACAATTTACAAAGTCATCGACAAGGACGTTTGGGCCGCCGCCAAGGCGGTCGGCGAATTTAACGGCGCGGCGATTGATCTCAACGATGGCTACATTCATCTTTCTGCTGCTGATCAAGTCGTGGAAACGGTGCAAAAACATTTCGCAGGCCAAGATAATCTGCTGCTGTTATCAGTCTCCACCGCCGCTATGGGGGACCAATTGAAGTGGGAAACATCACGTAACGACCAACCGTTTCCGCATCTGTACCGTAAGCTGACCGTCGCCGATGTGACCGCGGAGGAGTCTTTGTCGATGAACGATGATGGATCGCACAATTTCCCGGATCGGTTTCATCGGTCCGGAGACGACTGTGATCGGTAACGGGGCTTTTAAGCCATTCTCGGGCGATCCGAATTCCACATTCGCACCCCGAAATCCTTTTCAAGCCTATCACGGCAGGTTAATATAGGACTTCACGTTTTGGTCGAATCGCTCGGCCAATTCATCCGGATAAGTTCTCATTGAGATTCCCACTGAGCCATGAAAAATCTGTCACTTAAGCGTTCAATTTTCTTTGCTGTCTGTTTTTCTTTTTCGGCGATTTCGTTCAACAGCGGCTGCGAGACGACAGACTATGAACCGTTGATCATGAAGAAGAAGCTTCAAGAGATGGAACGCGAGATTTCGGAACTCAAGGCGGCCGTCAAAGGTGCCTCCGCGGCGCCCGTCGCCCCCGAGGTTCCCGCACCACCAGCGGTTACCCCGCCGCCTGCGGCGGAATCAGAGGCGTCGGAATCTTCGGACGTTTCGGCCGCCGCGCCCGGCGGTGGATCAGGTGTGCCGCAGATTCAAATGAATCCACCGGGCGACCAAGCGGCGGTCGGGGGCAGTTCCGCCAAACCCAAAGTACCCAAAGATGTACCTAAAGATTTCGAGTTCACCGATGACATCAAAAGGGCTTCAGCGACAATCGGTCCTGAAGCCCTTTTGTCATCGATCAAGTCCGCCGGCGGCTACGTTGAAACCGGCGACGATGGCGCGATCAAGATGGTTGATCTATCGGAGACGTCCGATTTCACATCTCTGCTGCCACGCCTTGCATCGGTGCCAACGCTCAGCCATCTGTCCCTCAACGGTCCGGCGACTGACAGCGAAACGTTTCAAAAATTGGCGTACTTCAAAAATCTAAAACGTTTAGACATCGAAAGATCGGCGCCGACTGCCGACGACATGCGGCAGCTGAAAAAACTACCGGCGCTAACCTTTATCAGTCTCGGCCGCGCCAGCGTTGGTGACGAAGCGATGGAAGTGGTTTCCGAATTTCCAGCCCTTGAGCAAATTCGATGCGGCCAGGCCAGCATCAGCGGTAAAGCGGTGATGTCGTTGGGGAATCTAAAAACGCTCAAGGCGCTCGACCTGAGCGATAACCCCGTCTCCGATTCCGCTTTGGAAGCACTCCAAGATTTGCCGCAGCTCAGCTTTCTCAAACTTTGGGGGCCTCAAATCACCGACGCCGGTATGGATTCGGTTGCCAAGATGAAAAAACTCAAAGTGCTCGGGCTAAATGATACCGCCGTCACGGATCAAGGAATTATAAAACTGGTGGGATTGCAATCGTTACGTGAGGTGCATCTGTTCCGAACCGCGATCGGCGACGATGGGATGAAGGCACTTTCTCAGATGCCGGAACTGGTAACATTGAACCTGCGCGACACGGAGATTTCCGATGCGGGTGCCCAGCACCTGGCGGCGTTAAAAAAACTGAAAAAGATCGACCTCAGCGAAACCAATTCGCCAGGATTAACGGCCAATGGCATCGCGGCACTGGCTGAAATTAATAGCCTGGAATCATTGAATCTGTGGAGTACCAAGACCGCTGACGACGCGGCCGAACACATTGCCAAGATGCCAAATTTGACATCTTTGAATTTGGACAACACGAAGATCACTGACGAAAGTGTGAAAGTGATCTCCGACATGGAGCAATTGACGTGGTTGCATCTGGGCAAGACCGCGGTGACCGACCAAGCTGTCAATCCGTTGCTGCGGTTGAAGAATCTGAAGTATCTCAGCGTTCGCCAATCGAAAATGAGTTCAAATGGTTTCTACGAACTGGATGACTTTTTTTTCCCAAAAGGCGGCGAAGTTGTCGAGCCTTAAGT
>CAYOZV010000180.1:0-1616 GCA_964408465.1 uncultured Pirellulaceae bacterium | reverse complement strand
ACGAACTGGATGACTTTTTTTTCCCAAAAGGCGGCGAAGTTGTCGAGCCTTAAGTTGTCGCAGTGGTTGTCGCTGTCGTCGTGGGGTTTGTTAAAACTCTCGGCGATTGTTTTTGTGGTCGCGTTGCGGGGCCCCGCGGGCTCTTTAACAAGATCCACTACGCGTCGGCGTTATCCGCGTCAACGAAGTACTGCATCACGAAATCAAACACCTCGGTGTCGGCCGTCTGTTGCTCTAAACCCGGAATCGTCGACATCAAAATGCCTTGGGATTGATCGGCGCCCCAATCGTAACCGTGTGAACCTTTTACCAGATCCGCATCTAGCGGCACCTGCATCTTTTCGAAGTCGAAAAACAGTTCGACCGGATCGTAGCCCGGTTTATTATGAATATCGACCTGTGTCGCAAACGGAGGCGCCTTTGTATCGTCTTGCCACCAATAGTACGCCTGCCAACTATTGGGCGATGATGCAAGGATCACATCGCCGCTGCGTGGATGATCTAAACTGCCTCGCGCAGAACCGGTCAACACGCGTTCGATTCCTGGGCTGTCTGTGAACAGATCGACGACCGTTTGAATCGTCTGTTGGTCTCTGTCTCGGACGAAGACATGCGAAAACTGATGGTCCACCATCGCCCATGCTTGGCTGGCTGAATGATCTAAATGTTCGCCGTCATCACCAGCCTCAACGTTTAACAGTCCCGCCGAACGAAGTAGGCGGTTGGGATAACTCACGTGATCGACGGGCGTGATCTCGTATTCGCTGGCGACGATCCACTGGACTTCGCCATAAGCGGCGACCATTTTTTGTGCCAGCGTCGCAATTACGCCGTCCAATTCGGTGAGGGCTTTGATTGCTTGGTCGCTGTCGGGGCCGAACTTCTGAGCCGCGTAATCCAAGTGCGGTAGGTAAATGTAAAAGAACTGAGGCTTGAATGATTCTGCGGCCAGCGCCGCAGAATCAGTGATCCATTGTGTCGACTGAATATTGGCCAGCGGTCCCCAGAAATGCTTCAGCGGAAAATGCTCGAATTTTTCCAGCAGCGTACCGTAAAACTCTTGCGGTTTGGTATAGCACCAAAGGTCTTCACTACCGTCGGGTTGATGGATGGGGGCCGGCATGCAAACGAAATCGGCGCCCGAGCCTTTACTTAACATCGGGAACCAGGCGGCCGTTGAGATGCCGTGTGTCTTGAGCGCATCCCAAATTTGTGGCTGGTGGATGACCTCGTTCCAAGCTGTCCACATTTCGACTTTTTGCTTGTCGCGCCAGTAAAATCCGTTACCCACGGCACCATGTTGATTGGCCGTTTTGCCCGTCAGCATGGTTGCTTGCGAGGGCCATGTGACCGCCGGAAACGAATGAGCGATCGTGCTTGGCGTGGTTGATGGGCCAAACAGCGATCGAAGGTTTGGCATCGCGGCGAGGTCTTGGCGGCGAAGGCCCGGAACGGTGAGGAAGATGAGGTTTTTCATGAAGCTTAGTTTCAAAGGTGTCGGTTGAGGTGTAGCACAAATTTTTTCTATCCGCTGGGGCGCCAACGGATTGAAAATCCGTGTTACGTAGCATACAGCCATCGCGACAAAATCAACACCGGCAAAAGCAACGCCAAAA
>CAYOZV010000179.1:0-10037 GCA_964408465.1 uncultured Pirellulaceae bacterium | reverse complement strand
GATCCGCGTTGAGTCCGAGCACTCCGTTGGGCAAGCAATCTTCGGCGTAAGCGATTTCAAGTTCGACGGCTTCTCGGATGCGATCTACCATCTGTTGCTGAAATTCGTCCGTCCACAAGTGTGGGTTTTCAGCCTTGATGCCGTTGATTAGATCGATACCAAAGTTGAGGTGAATCGACTCGTCACGCAAGATGTATTGAAACTGTTCGCCGATTCCCTTCATTAGGTTCCGACGATGGAAAGACAGAATCATTACGAATCCGGTATAGAAAAAGATACCTTCCATGATCAGGTAGAAACCGATCAGGTTTTTCAGCAATGCTTGAGCACCTTCGAAAGTCTCGGTCGTGAATTCAGGATCGAGAACTTCTTTGGTCAGCTCCATCTCGAAAGCGTCTTTACGAGCGATCGCTGGAACTTCGTTGTACATGTTGAAGACTTCGCCTTCATCCAAGCCGAGGCTTTCCACAACGTAAAGGAACGTGTGCGAGTGGACTGCTTCTTCAAACGCCTGACGCAGTAGGTACTGACGACATTCGGCGTTGGTAATATGCTTGAAAATTGCCAACACAAGATTGTTTCCAACCAAGCTTTCGGCGGTGGAAAAGAACCCCAAGTTACGCATGATGACGTGGCGTTCATCTTTGGTTAGAACGTCAGACTTCCAAGTTTCGATGTCTTTGTTCATCGCCACTTCGGTGGGCATCCAATGGTTAGCACAACCATTATCGTAGTGTTCCCACGCCCATTTGTACTTCAGAGGCATTAGCTGATTAACGTCGACCTGCGTCGCGTTGATCAATCGTTTCTCACTTGCTGAAACTCGCAAAGACTTAGCGTCGTTTGCGTTGATTGCTTCATTCCTAATATCAATAGCCATTATTCGCGACTCCATGCAAAATAAAATCAGATCAGTGTTTAAAGTAAACTCTTTGTTAAACTCGCAATTGCAAGTTTGGATTAACTTGAAAAAATCAAGAAGGCCTCAGAATCAAAAGTGATCTGAGGCTGGTCGTGATCACGCGCTTCCTTTATTGGCAAGCTTCGCAATCGGGGTCATCAATACTGCACGCCTTCACCTCTGGTTGACGTTCGACAAGAATGTCCGAAGACGAGCTTGAGTTTTTCATCCAACGCGGTTGGACGCCGAACTTGTTGATGTCGACGGTTGATTTTTCAACTTGCGTCGCACCTAAAGAGCGTAGGTAGTAGGTTGTCTTTAGACCTGATTGCCAAGCGAGCTTGTACATGTCGTCTAATTTGCGGCCACTTGGCTGACCCAAGTAAAGGTTCAACGATTGGCCCATGTCGATCCACTTCTGGCGGCGACTGGCACACTCGATCAACCATTTTGGTTCGATCTCAAATGCCGTTGCGTAGCGGCGTTTGATGTCTTCTGGCAGGCCAGGGATATCGCCCAATGCCCCGTCGAAGTATTTGATCGCTTCGAGCATGTTGTCGTCCCAAAGTCCGAGTGCTTTGAGCTCGTTCACCAAACGGACGTTGATCTGAACAAATTCGCCAGAGAGATTGCTCTTCACGAACAAGTGCTTGTACGTCGGTTCGATCGACTGAGTCACTCCGATGATGGTGGAGATCGTGGCCGTTGGAGCGATGGCCATGACGTTGCTGTTACGCATGCCGTGCTTGGCGACTTGTGCTCGGACCGGTGCCCAGTCCATGCTTTGGTTGTCGTCCATTTGGATCTCCACGCCGCGTTCTTCTTGAAGAACTTTCACGGTGTCAATCGGAAGTAATCCGCGGTCCCACTTCGATCCCTCGTAAGATTGGTAGGTGCCACGTTCCTCTGCCAGACGACTGGATGCCATGATTGCAAAGTAGGAAATGGCTTCCATACTGCGATCAGCGAATTCAACGCCTTCGGCACTGGCGTAGCTGATGCCGCAGGCTGAAAGAGCGTCTTGAAAACCCATCAATCCTAAGCCGACCGGACGGTGACGCTGGTTGGCGTTTTTGGCTTCGGGAGTCGGATAGAAATTGATGTCGACGACGTTGTCCAGCATGCGGACGGCAGTGTTGATCGTTTCTTCCAGTTTTTCCAGGTCCAATTTTCCATCGGTCACATGGTTCAAAAGGTTGATCGATCCAAGATTACAAACCGCAATTTCGTCAGCCGATGTATTCAACAGAATCTCGGTGCAGAGATTGCTGCTATGAACAACGCCGGTGTGATCTTGGGGGGAGCGAATGTTAGATGGATCTTTGAAAGTGATCCAAGGATGACCCGTTTCGAATACCCGCGTCAGCATTTTCCGCCACAGATCGACTGCTGGAATGGTGCGATGAAGCTTCATGTTGCCATCGGCGGCCTGTTTTTCGTAGTGCGTATAACGCTCTTCGAAGGCCTTGCCATACAGGTCATGCAGGTCTGGTGTTTCGTCCGGGCTGAACAACGTCCAGTCCTGCTTGTTCATGACACGTTTCATGAACAGATCGGGAATCCAGTTTGCGGTGTGCATGTCGTGCGTACGCCGACGTTCGTCACCGGTGTTCTTGCGAAGGTCCAGAAACTCTTCGATGTCCAAGTGCCATGATTCTAAGTAAGAACAAACGGCTCCCTTACGCTTGCCGCCTTGATTGACGGCAACGGCGGTGTCGCTGACCACCTTGAGGAAGGGAATCACACCCTGGCTTTGACCATTGGTGCCACCAATGTGCGAATTGGTCGCGCGGATGTTGGTCCAGTCATTTCCCAGACCGCCGGCCCATTTTGAGAGCTTCGCATTGTCGGCGATGGCTTTGAAAATTCCATCCAAATCGTCAGCGACCGTGCTGAGGTAGCAGGAGCTCAGTTGTGGATGCAAGGTGCCGGCGTTGAACAGCGTTGGCGTGGCCGATGTGAATCGAAAATTGGAAAGAATGTTGTAGAACTCGACAGCGCGTTCGTTTTTATTTTCTTCACGTAACGAAAGCCCCATCGCCACTCGCATCCAAAAATACTGCGGCGCTTCGAAGCGACGGCCGTCGATGTGGAGCAGGTAACGATCGTAAATCGTCTGCAAACCAAGATATGGAAACAGGCCGTCACGCTCTGGGGCGATCGCTTCGGCTAATTTTTCCAAGTCAAACGATTCCAGTTCTGGCGTAATTCGTTTGGCTGCGATTCCTTCGGCGATGTAACCGGTGAAGTTATCGCGATAGATCTCAGCCAAGTTCTCGTCGCTGGCTGATTTACTCAAGGATTCGCGGTAAATGATGTTGAGAACTAAGCGGCAGGCAACCGTGTCATAATCGGGGTCATTTTCGATGCGAGCACGGGCGGCCAATACCATCGAACGACCGATTTCCCGCGGAGTGATTCCGTTGAAGAACTGCTTCTTCACTTCGTCAATCAGTTCGTCGGAGGAACAAGTGTCGCTCAAACCTTGACAAGCTTCGGCAACTTGGTTGCGAAGCCGGTCGAAGTCCAAGTCTTCCATCACTCCGTCGCGTTTGACCATCACGCTAGGGAAAGGACTGTCGCTCTCCATCCGCTCTTCGGCGCGAAGTTGACGCATCTTGTTGTGCTCGGCGCGATACAAAATATAGCGGCGAGCAACCGCGAAATGATCGCCACGCATCAACTCTTTTTCAACGAGGTCTTGAATCTGTTCAACAGAAACGCCTTCCGTTGATAAGGCCAGCGCTTTCACTTCTTGCACTACGTTGACGGTCATCTCTTGAATTTCAGCCTTGAGGCTGGCTTCAAGAACAGCGGGATTATCCAGTTTCATTTCCGCGGCGAAAGCTTTTTCCATCGCACGCGAAATCAAAGTGGCGTCAAACAGAACAGTGCGACCGTCGCGTTTGCGAGCCACAAGTTCGAGTGAAATGGATGGGGTGCCTGAATCGCTTCCAGATGTCTCTAACATTCCTTCGTACTCCTTTGGGGGTTCCATGACCTTAAACGTTCATGCCTAATGAACGTTCGAGTCTTGTTCATTCAATTCAATGATTGGGGGGGAAGCCAGCGAGGGACCGCGGGGTGCGAGTTCGAGAACAGAAGTAGCCAACGCAATTTGTCGTTGCCTGAGAATGACCTTCCAGTGGCCATCAAGCCGATACCGGCTAAAGATTCCGTTCCAAAAACTCCCTTTCTACTTCTCCTGAAAATCATTCCGTTGTTATTCTGGGTTGGGCAAGTGACACCTTTGGTCTCTCAAACCAAAAATTAGCCGTCGCCAGACTCCTTAGCAGATTCGGTGGTCGAATCGTGCCGTTCTCATCCTGTCGCGTATTGAAATGTCGCTGAAAATGGGGTGCCTAGATCTTGTTACCACCGTTGGGGTGCAATAACTACATCTAGTGGTTGGTCAGCATGGTTTTGGCGCCGCTAGGCTCATTTCCTCAGTCGCGGCGATCAATATATCGTTGCCGTTTTCTATGTCAACACAAAATGTTGTGTCTTTCGAGCTAGCGATTTGTGGAGAGAGCCTGCGTTTGGAAAGAATAATCGGTGAAAAACGGACTCGGCGAACCACTACATGTTGTGGTTAAGATTGAAAGTTTTTTTTACCGGTCGAATTCTAAACTGGAAACGGCTTTACCTATGCTTCGCAGTCGCGCAATCCTTACTTCTTTGGGTGTTTGCACAACTAACGGGGCGTTACTTACGGCGGAGCATGTTCAGCGGAACATAGAATTTCGAATACCTTTTTCCATCGGTGTACTTTGTCCCTTTGGAGTCGGCAACCAATACGGTCGCGCGTTTGGTGATTCGATTGATGATGCCTGTCATGGATTTTCCACCCACCTCGAAACAGACCGTATCTCCGGTAGCGATACCAAGTTTTTTCCTGGCCACATCGCTTGGGGTGAGCAGGCGATGGTTCGATTCGGTATGACCAAAATGCCGACGGGCATAATTTTTAAACTGGGGGCCGGCACAGTTAGAGTCTGCGAACAACAAGAGTTCGGCCAGGTGCAACATCTCGTGTTCCATGATCCGTTGCAGTGCCTGTAGCCGATTGTGGCAAACGAGGCCACCGACCTTCGCGGCGGTGTCGACTTTGAATGTGTCGAACAGCGGACTGGTGGCGATCGCAATTTCGAACTCAGGAAGAGCGCCCTGACGATTCTCGCGTTGCATCGTCGTCATCCCACCACAAGAGGTCATGCGAGTGGACAATCGAAAGGCGAGCGGTCTGTCGGAGGAACGCTCGCAAAGCTGGCCCAACAACCCGTCAAAGATTTGCTCGTCAGTGATCTGGAATAGCATTCCCAGATCTGCGTTTGAGATCTTTTTAAACTGAGGACTCTTGAAGTTAGCAGAGTTTCGAAGCGCGAAGTCATAGATTGATCGTTGGATCTGCTGAGTCTGTTTCAGTGTCCTTTGGCGTCGGTTAATCAAATCGGTAAGCGATCTAGCGATCATGGCGTTGACCGTTGAAGAGTCTTCGTACGCCATAATCGTAATAAGAATCGGCGCATAAAAAAAGCGGACTGTCATTACAGTCCGCTTCGTCTATTTAAGCATCACCGAAGTGAATTAGCTACCATCAGGTGAGCCGCCTTCGTCATCGCTGTCGGTTCCGACTGCGATTGCAGTTGCGACACCCGCCAGAAGACCGATGCGAGCGAAGCGGCTTACACCGGCTCCTCCGCCAAACAGTCCACCGCCGCCACCGCGACCGAAGCGGCTGAATAAGCCGCCCTTGTTGCAGCAGCTTGTGTTGCAAGAACCGCAAGTGCTGTATCCGCTAAAGTTACTCGCAGATCCGCAAGAACCACCGGCAGCAGCACCGCATCCGCAAGACTCGCCTGCGTATTCGATCGGTGTTGACTCGTAAGCGTCTTCGTAGACAACTTCGTCGCCAGCGTAAGAAACTTGCTCGCCTACGAATCCAGCGTCTTGCTGACATGTCAGGCAAACGTCAAGTGAATCAGAAACGCCACCGTCGTAAGCGATGCCACCATCAAAAGGGATGTCAGCTGGGATGTCTTGGTATGCAACTGGACCGACTGCTGGCTCCAAAGAGACAGGAATTTCTTCGCTGTCGGTGACAACAGAAGCAACGTCTTGAGCGATGGCCGCGTCTTCGACAGCTTCGAAACTTACCGCTGCGAAACCTGTTGGGCCGGCAGCAACAAAGTCGTAAACACCTGGTTCGACGTCTTCGATTGCAAAGCTTCCGGTGCTGTCAGCGGTTACCTCAGCAACTTGCTCGTTGCCTTGGATAAGGAAAACTGAAGTTCCGTCAACCAAGGCGACTTCGCCCAGCATTGGAACAACGTGGCCAACTAGGGTGCCGTCTTTTACGCTGACCTTATTTGATCCGACGACCTGAGAAGCTTCTTCTGAAACAACAGCGTTGTCCAAAATTTCTTGAGCGATATCCGATGGCAATTGCTTCTGCAAGATCCGCTTAACAACAGCAGCTTGTGGAGAAACGGCAGCGGCTTCCATAAGGTTCACTGTGTCCGAACCGTTATTGGCAACAACGCGAACGCCGTAAGCAGCAAATCCACTTTCACCGGTCGCGACGAAGGAGTAAACACCTTCGCCAATGTTAGATAGAGTGAACAGGCCTTCTGCATCGGTGACAGTTTCGGCTTGGATGTCGCCGTTATTGACCAAGAACACTTTCAGGTCCGAAAGTCCGTTGGCTTGAGAGCCAGCGTCAATCGTAGCGACGCGGCCTTCAATAGAACCGCTTTCGTTCAGCGAGATCGTGTGACTGCGTTGAACGCTGATCGCTCCAGAGTTGCTGACCATAGAAGCAGTGGCTTCTGCGATGGGAGCATTATCTGTCAAGAACTGATGAGCTGACGCAGCGGCTGTTGCCACGATTGGCAATGCAAAAAGCATTGCGCCCATTCGGAGTGTTTTCCATTTGTTTTTCATTAATTTACACCAAGTACAAGGCTGCTAAAACATTTGATAAATAGACTTTTTGAAGCGGTTGGTAGGATCCCCACATATGTATATGTCGGTTCGCTTCGGCTACACAATATAGCTAACGATCAACCATTCGTCAAGAAATTATACCCAATACGGGAAGATTGTTGCAGGTTATCTAAAGCGGGTATTTGGCTTATTTTGACACCGTTAAACGCCATTATCACCGCTTAATGGATTTTATGAATCTCGTTATGCGGCTATTTTCGGTCGGATATCACGCCAATCTCTGGGCTGCTGGCTGATCCGTATCGGGATTTAGGGATTCTGCCACTGATCCGAGCCAACCTCCCGGCCTCGACCCCTAACTTCATGGCCACTGCCATCTTGACCGGATCGTCCGCCCGCGCAACCGCCGAATTTAACAGCACCGCATCGGCGCCTAATTCCATCGCGATAGCACAATCGCTAGCAGTGCCCACGCCAGCATCGACGATCACGGGGAATTCTGGCGAGTCTCTTTTTAGATCGTCCAAAATAATTTGCAGATTATTTGGATTGGCCACACCAAGCCCACTGCCGATGGGGCTGCCGGCGGGCATGACGGCGGTTGCTCCGGCCTCTTTTAAACGCCTGGCAATGATCGGGTCATCACTGGTGTAGCACAACACCTGCAACCCCTCTTTTACCAAACGTTCGGTCGCCTTGAGAGATTCGATCGGATCGGGCAACAGCGATCGGCTATCGCCCAGCACTTCCAGTTTGACCCAGTCCGCGCCGGGGTTTTCAAGACCTTTGAGAATTTCTCGGCCCATCAACGCGCACCGGACGGCGGTTTGGGCATCGTAGCAACCGGCCGTGTTGGGCAATAATGTGTACCGATCAAAGTCGATGTAATCGAGAATGTTGCGACCGGTTCCGTCGTAAAGTTTTTCGCGCCGTACCGCGATGGTGATGCATTGGGTACCAGAGGCGGCGACCGACTGTTGCATGGCTTCAAAAGAACGATACTTGCCTGATCCGAGAATCAATCGACTGTTGAGCACGTGCGTGCCGATGGTCAGCGGCGTTTGATCGCCCAACGTGTTACTGTCGTTTTTAGGGCTGTCGACCTTGTTGCTGTCGATTTTGATACTGTCGTCTTTCATTTTCTCAATCATGTTTAACCACCCCCCACTAACGTTACCACTTCCAAGCGATCATCCGCGTTGAGCACGGTCGACGCGTGGTCTTGGTTGGGAACCACGACCTGGTTAATCTCAACGGCGATCGCTTTGGTGCGCACGTTCAAAACTTTTAACAGATCCGTTACCGATGACCCTTGGGCGATACTCAGTGGCTGATCGTTGACAACGATTTCTATGGTTTCGGTCTGGGACATCAAGAAGCTCTCTACAGGAATAGACTCGGTTTTAGCTTGGGATTGAGCTTGCGACGTCCTTGCGTTGCGATCGGGATTTCCCACGAGTTCTCTCGGCCAGCGTGGCGCCGAAAGCCTTCAACGACGGCGTTTATTCGGTTTCAGCCATATCACGGGCATGGTAACTGCTTCTCACAAACGGGCCGCTGGCCACCTTCTTAAATCCCATATTTTGGGCCGACTGGCCCAACCAATCGAACTCTTCGGGCGTCACGTAGCGCACCACCGGGAGATACCTGTCGGTGGAAGGCTTGAGATACTGCCCCAGCGTTAAAAAGTCGCAATCCGCATCTCTCAGGTCGGCCAGCACTTCAAAAATCTCCTCGTGCGTTTCTCCCAATCCCAGCATCAATCCGCTTTTGGTTTTAATCTTCGGATTGCCGGCTTTCACGCGTCTTAGCAACTCCAACGTCCATTTGTAGTCCGACTTTGGACCTCGCACACGTCGGTAAAGCCGGGGCACCGTTTCGGTATTGTGATTGAAGACTTCCGGTGCCGATTCAATCACTCGATCCAGCCCCTTTGGCGTATGAATGAAATCGGGCGTCAGCACTTCCACACTGGCCCCTGTTTTTTCGCGGACCGCTTTGACGCATTGGTAAAAATGCTCTGCGCCGCCATCCTCCAGGTCGTCGCGTGTCACTGAAGTGATAACAACGTGTTTCAGCCCCAGTCGCAGCGCCGCTTCGGCCAAACGATCGGGTTCGTCCAGTTCCAGCGCTTCGGGCCGGCCTCGTTTGACCGCACAGAATCCGCACGGACGAGTGCAAGTGTTGCCCAGAATCATGAACGTCGCGGTGTTCTGCGAGTAGCATTCCATCCGGTTTGGGCAACGGGCGTTATCACAGACCGTCTCCAGTTTCAGTTCGCTCAATAATTCGGTCGTGTGGCCGACATTGTTGCCTTTGGGGATGTTTCGTTTGAGCCATTTGGGCAATCGTGCCGAAGGTTCAGCCTCGAGTTCGACGACATTGAATCCGCCTCCGCCACCCCCGCAAGATCCACCTCCGCAACCGCCGGTGGCTTGCTCTGCGCTTTGGCTGCCGAGAATGGGAAGATTAGAGGGCGGGCGATTCATAGACTTGGGGCTGTTGAAAAATGCGTGAAAATTACGAGCTGATTGTAAAGCGGTAGGGTCAACCGGAATAGGCTTAAATTTGTCACGGTCGCCTATTAAGGTGGTACAATCTGAACCTTTAAGACTCGGTACGCATCGGTATAGCTTGAAACTGCGACCAATTTCAGTTCCGCATTCGCGGCACCCCCTGCCCACTCCCAGACGACTTCAACCCATATGGCCTCGAAGAAATCCAAATCAGCCAAAAAGAAAAAGAAGAAAGCCACCGGCGCCGGATCTAAGTCCAAAACGATTTCCGAAAATCGAAAGGCTCGCCATCGTTTCGAAATTCTTCAGCAAGTCGAATGCGGAATTGTCCTTATTGGCCCCGAGGTCAAAAGCCTCCGCGACGGCAACATTTCGCTCAACGAAGCTTACGTGCGTGTCGAAAAGGGCGAACTCTGGCTGATCGGAGCCGACATCGCCGAATACCGCCAAGCAAGTTTCTGGAATCATAAACCGAAACGATCACGTAAGTTGCTGGTTCATAAAAAGGAATTGGAAAAGCTCAAGGAGAAAGCATTCACCAAAGGGCTGACGCTTATTCCGCTGCGGATGTACTTCACCGGACGAGGGCTCGTGAAAGTCGTTGTTGGCGTGGGACGCGGCAAAAACGTTCACGATAAACGCGAAACCAAGAAGACCGCTGATGCCCGCCGTGA
>CAYOZV010000178.1:8910-10048 GCA_964408465.1 uncultured Pirellulaceae bacterium | reverse complement strand
CTGATACGGGTATCAGTCTCGCTGGCAATCGCTTGCAATTTGCGATTCGTGACGGGAACTCGGGCCCTAACGATCCCACGGACCTTAAGATTCACCGTTTGGCCGTCGTCTTCAATCCGGAGGACAGCGCTGTTTTGAAAGGCGATGTCGATTTGGGCGGGACGGTAGACTTTTTGGACATCAGTCCGTTCATTACCGAACTGGCCGCTGGAGGGAGTCAACCCGAAGCGGATTGTAACTGTGACGGATCGGTTGACTTCTTGGATATTCAACCCTTCATCGATATCCTGTCCGGTAACTAAAAAACTGGTCAGCGAAGGCGTTGAAACCTCGGATTTCAATTGCACCAAAGTGCTGCTTGGCCGACATTCGCCATCGCCGGTCAGCGATGGATCAATTGGTGAATCTATCCATCGGTGTATGCATTTATTCGCAGTGCGAAAAAGTGCTGACAGGTTTTCAAACGGGGGAGCGTGAAACACGCTCCCTTTTTTGCTGCCTGCGGCCCTATTTCATGGCGCTTTAATTTGCTTCTTGGTAAATCCTCTGTGCATGGCGGCCGAAAACTCGGCTAACTTGCGCCGCCGTTGGTTAAAGTTCTCGATGGAAAAACATTCACTTTTGATAAAAACTTGTTGTTTCAGCAACCCAAATGGTTAACATAAGACCAACGACCAACTGTTAACAATCGGCGCAGAGTACTAATCACACCGGAGGCAGTCCGCTCTTGGGCATCTGTTTAAGGTTGTTCTCAGCTACTTAGCCATCTGCAATGCAGCTTTGTTTATCCTTACCCTTCGTTTTTGATTCATCTTGGAGAATTCATATGAGGAAATTATTTCTGCTTACCTTTGGAATCGCACTGATTGCGATGACAGGCAATCTGAATGCTCAGGTCATCATCGAGGCGCTTGATATTCATGCCTCGGGCGTCTTTGGGCATAACGCGAATCTGGGCGGATCGCCTACAACGGGCGTCACGATCAACGGGGCTGCCATCGATCCTTCTGTTGCTGTCCCAGCCGATCCGCTGGATATCACGCTGACTTACGGCCAGCTGGATCTAGACGCCGACGGTACCGCGAATGACTCCGTCACTTTCACCGTCAATGTCACCGGAGGAACAAACGCCGGTGGC
>CAYOZV010000178.1:6436-8810 GCA_964408465.1 uncultured Pirellulaceae bacterium | reverse complement strand
GAATGACTCCGTCACTTTCACCGTCAATGTCACCGGAGGAACAAACGCCGGTGGCAGTTTCAGTCGGTAAACACAACATAGCCACTTGGCAATAAACGGGCGACCTCGACGGTCGCGACTTTACACCCTTAGGAGTTAGAAATGATTAAGCATACATTCATAAAATCAGTTTTGGCCGTGGCAATGATCGCTGGATTCGCACCGGCCGAAGTTGCCGACTTCGACTCTATCGACGACGGAGCCGGTTTCAACGGCGCCGTCGACGATATCACGGTGTCGGGTAATTTCTCACTGACCGGGCAGGGATTCATCCAAGAGAACGGAGCGGTCGCGTTCTTGTTCCAAAATGGCGGCATGGCAACAACGCTGACGGGTAACTTGGAAGTCTTGGACAATCCTGGCGATGCTCCACAGGTCATAACCGTCAACAGCCTCGCGATGGGTTTAAACGCCGACACAACGCTGACCGGTTTTAGCTCAGGCGGCGTGGTCGAATGGCAAATTAGCGGGGCGACGGAGGCAATCGAGACATTCACGGCGCCGACAACGGGATCCTTTGCTAACCCTATCACTACGATCGTCTGGGAGCAGCAGAATTATGTTCAGGGCCAGTTCCCCACGAACTTGGACTTCGTCGATTTCGACGTCGTTTCACCTGCCCCCATCGCCGACGTGTTTGACTTCAACTCTATTGACGATGAAGCTGGATTCGATGGTTCGATTGACGACATTTCGACGTCGGGTAACTATTCGTTGACCGGTTCAGGACTCATTCAAGAAAACCCGACCACCATTTTTCTGTTTGAGAGTGGCGGAATGTCGACTCAGATAACAGGCACCATGCAAATCTTATCCAACCCTGGCGATGTTGTAACCAACGTCACCATTGACCGGATCGGTGCTAATTTTGACGCGGACACTACGCTGACCGGTTTCAGCGCCGGCGGCACCGTGCAAGAGTGGCAAATCAGCGGTGCCACTGCCGGAGTCCAGACGTTTTTGGGCGCCACCACAGGCTCCTTTGCTAACCCGATTGATACGATCGTGTGGGATCAACCTAATTATGTTCAGGGCGTCTTTCCAACGAATCTTGACTTCGTCAATTTTTTCGTAGCAACACAATCGCCCACTCTCAAAGGCGACGTCAACTTGGACGGCAGCGTCACTTTTTTGGACATCAATTCCTTCATCATGCTGCTGTCGGCGAATGAGTTTCAGGCCGAAGCGGATTGCGATTGCAATGGAGATCTTGACTTCTTGGATATCCAGCCCTTCATTGATATCTTGTCCGGTGCCCAATAGGCGTTGCCCATCATCGGGGATCGAATCCGACGGTACTTTGGGGGTCCAATAGAAACGCACGCTGGTCATGTGTTTATCAGTTTTTAAGGGTGGCGGTCGACAATTGACGAACGCACCTTTGGCGACCGCACCCTCAAAACACAGCTGCGAGACCTTCACGACTTCACGATGAATATCTCTCGTGTGATAGAAATCCGATCATGTTAAAACGTACGCTAGAACCTGAATTGATGGACACCCTTGAGGATGCTCGTCAGTACAACCGTATGGAACTGGCGGACGTCAACCGGCAGTTTGTGGATGACTTGATCGCGTTCGCCAGCCAATGCCAATTGGAGGGTTACGATGGGTTGGCAACCGACGTTGTGGATTTGGGTACCGGCACGGCGCTGATTCCTATCGAGCTATGCCGCCGCGCGGATTCCGTTCATATCACGGCCATCGACGGCGCGGTCAATATGCTTGACGTCGCCGTCTACAACATTGAAGCGGCGACCTTACGCGACCGCATCACCTTGGTCAAAGGCGATGCGAAATCGCTGGTGCACGAAGACGAAACGTTCGACACCGCGATCAGCAACTCCTTAATCCACCATTTACCGGATCCTGAAAGTTGCTTCGCCCAGATGCACCGCATCACTGCAACCGGTGGAATTCTGTTCGTGCGGGATTTAGTGCGACCTCCCACCGACGCCGTCGCCCAACAACTGGTGCAGCAATACACCCAGCAATCAACGGAGTATTGCCAACGACTGTTTTTAGAATCCCTCCATGCCGCGCTGACGATCGAGGAAGTAAAACACATCGTCACCGGTCTCGGCTATGATCATCAGACCGTTACAATGAGTTCGGATCGCCATTGGACTTGGGCAGCGATAAAGCCTTAGATCGTTCATCCGACAGTCGACCGGTGACCGATCGCCAGCAACACCGACCTCGTAAAAGAAATTTGAAGACGATGAAACTGATTCTCGCCATCATCAAGCCTTTTCTGGCTGAAAAGGTCAATCAGAATTTGCCTCCCAAAGCTATCGAGCAGGTCAACAATCGCGAAGTCAAAGGCTAAGGGCGA
>CAYOZV010000178.1:0-6426 GCA_964408465.1 uncultured Pirellulaceae bacterium | reverse complement strand
TCGGATACGACCCACAAACGGTTTCCATGAGCTCTGATCGCCATTGGACCTGGGCTGCGGTGAGAACTTAAGTATGTGATTATAAGTCCGCGTGGTATGCTTCTAACTTACGTCGCACGACACTAAATTTGGTAGCGGCAAGCTGGAAGTTGATCCCATGAAAAATCTATGAAACTGATTCTCGCCATCATCAAACCTTTTCTGGCTGAAAAAGTCGTCCAGAATTTGTCCGCCGAAGGAATCGAGCAGGTCAACATTCGCGAAGTCAAAGGCTACGGGCGTCAAAAAAACTACTTAGAAAGCTACGGCGAAAACGAATACTCGCTGGCTTTCGTTCCCAAAGTGGAAATCTCGATTTGGGTGGAAGACCCATTCGTGGATGCCGTTTTCGACCGCATCGTCGAAGTGTCTCGCACAGGCCGTTTGGGGGATGGGAAGATAATGATTTTGCCGGCAGACCAAGCCTCTTTGCAGTGATTTGGGAGATTCTGACCACCCAAACGACGAAGATAAAGCTTTCTATCCGTTAATCCGACGATAGTATCGTTAAACAGTTTTAACTAAAATAAGCAAAACTGTGGAAACGCTGGCCTAACGTTTTCCTTCCCCTGCCCATTTGGCTGACAAAGCAAACTTGGATTTTTGTAAATGAAGACACCACTTAACGTCATATTCTCTTATGTGCTGATGCTGCTGGCCACCACGGCCAGCGCGATGTCCGCAGAGCGCGTTGACTTCGAATCTCAGGTCAAACCGATCTTTGACAAATATTGCCTTGAATGTCATGGCGAAGAAAACGAGGAAGCATTCCGCATCGACGTCGACAGTGACATGCTGCTGTACCTCAATGAAGGCCATCCCGAAACCAGCGATCTGTACACTTACATGACTCTGGACGAAGATGACGACAACATCATGCCACCGGTCGGTCATGAGCCTCGTCCGGCAGAACCTGAGATTCAATTGGTGAGTGCTTGGATTGCCCAAGGGGCTCAGATGGACGGTGCTTCATCAGCGTCAGCCGAGGACGCCAATCTTGCCGCCTCCGATGCCGGAGACACTGCAATCGCAGACGCCGCCGCAGCCGTTTCGCCTGAAACGCAACGGATGTACAACGCACTCGGTTCTTTGCACACCGCAGCGGTTCACCTGCCCATCGGGTTGCTGCTGGCAGCCGGTCTGTTCGCGCTGCTTAGCCTTGGCGGCAGTTTTGTCATGAGTGACTGTGCGTACTACTGTTTGTGGCTGGGAATGTGGGGCGCCATCTTCGCCACGGCTTCGGGTTGGTATTACAGCCCCATGGAGCACCGCGGCGCGGTCAGCAGTGTCGCCGATTTATTGGATCAGACTCAACCCGTTTTCTGGCACCGCTTGGGCGCGATCATCACGACGGTCGTCGCTTTTGTGCTTTGCTTGTTCGCAAAAGGGGCACGCGGTCGCAATCCTGACGATGGCCCGATGTGGAAACTTGGCGTGATCGTATTGGCTGCTGCCATTGGTTGGGTCGGACACACCGGTGGCGAACTTACCTATGGCAAGGACCATTACAAAGATCTAAACGAACTGGTCGAAACATTCCTTAGCCCTGCCCAAAGCGGGACCGCCCCCAAAGCAGATGGCGCTGAGACCAACGACATGACAGACGCCGACGCCGACGAAATAAAAATAGATATCCAAGACAGCAATGTCGAAGAAGGCACGTTCAGTGCACCGACGGATATTTAGCCTCGCCCAGACGCAGGCGTGGCGGACGGCACCAATAGATTGCTGGTCGCCTTTTGCTTTCAGACTTTGATTTCATCAAGAGCCCGAGTTCTACAACATTAGCCCGAGGGCGCGCGGCCTGGGTCTCGAGGCCGCCAAATTGCGATGCAACCCAGGCTAATGCCCTTGGGCTGATGATGTGGGACCGATAGCGCACAATACCATCACGGCCTAGGCCCAAAGCCACGCTGCCTCGACGCGGGTTCAACCGTGTCCTCATTTCTTCCTCCATGCGTGAACCTTAACAGGCTATGATGGGACACATGGAACTGCCCACCCAAAAACAGATTGTCGCGGATTTGAAAAGCGATCGCGAAGAAGCGCTCGCCAAATACTTTTCACAGATCCGCGGTCGTTTGGAAAAGATCGTCAAGTTCCGGCTGGATTACCGATTGAACGGTCGAATCAGCCAGTCCGATATCCTCCAAGAAGCGTACGTTCGCGCCGCGCAGCGGTTGGACGGATATTTGAAGAAGCCGGAGATGCCATTCTTCGTTTGGATTCGCTTGGAAACACAACAGCACATTTTAGACATTTACCGCAAACACTTCGAAGCCGAAAAACGCGACGTCCGCAAAGAGATTTCGTTTAACCGGCCAACACACAATAACGCGGGGCAAACGTCAATGGCGTTGGCAGCCCACTTGGTCGCGGAGATGACTTCGGTCAGCCAGCTGATCGAAAAGTCGTACCAGATCGAAATGTTGCAGGACAGCCTGAACACCATGAGCGCACTTGACCGTGAGGTGATCGCGCTTCGTCACTTTGAAGAACTTTCCAACATCGAAACGGCCGAAGTGCTGGGCATTGAAACCTCAGCAGCCAGTAAACGATACTTACGCGCGTTGAAGCGGTTAAAAGAAATACTCGAGGAAAACCCGCCTGCTTGACGCAGAAAATTTGAGCCGCAAGGCGCTAGCCGCGGGTGACTAGCGTTAGAAGAAAACAGTGGGAAGAGGTTAGGCGAACAAACCAGCGGCTAGCGCCCTGCCGCTCAAAGCGCGATCGCCAAGTTTACCAAAGCGTCAACCTATTTGAGTCACCATAATGAAACAGACGCGGGACCAAACGCGAACCCTCGAAGACATCGTCGAGCAATTCACGGCAGAAATCCGCGCCGGTCAATCGCCCAGCGTTCAGCAATTTGTTGAACAAAACCCAACGCACGCAGAAGAACTTCCGGATCTGCTGTCTTCGGTGGCGATGATCGAGGGATTGAAAAACTATTCTCCTAACTCGTCGGTGCCCGATCAGCAATTTATCGACATTGATGTGCCTGACTTCTTAGGCGAGTATCGAATCGTCCGCGAGATTGGTCGTGGCGGCATGGGAATCGTTTTCGAAGCCGTTCATGAAACGCTCGGCCGGCGGGTGGCGATCAAAGTGATGACCGTCGGTTTAATCAGCAACACAAAGCACCTCGAACGCTTCCACCGCGAAGCCATTTCCGCAGCCAGCTTGCACCACACCAACATCGCCAGCGTCTTCGGCGCCGGCGAAGATAATGGGCTGCACTTTTACGTGATGGAGTTCATCGACGGGCAATCGGTCAGCCAGATACTCAAAGGGGCGGCCATTGGATTAGACGAAACCATCAACCTCCCAGCGTTTTCCCCGCCCCCAACCACACCGCCTTCGCAACCGATCGCTCCCAACCGAACTCATGACGACCTAGTCATCGGTGACGAAAAAATCACCTCTAAGAACCGATACAAATGGGTTGCCGACACCGGACAACAAATCGCTGACGCGTTGGCTTATGCTCACGAAAAGAACATTCTTCATCGTGATATCAAACCGGCCAATCTTGTCATGGACTTTCACGGCACGGTTTGGCTGACCGATTTTGGACTGGCAAAAAACATTGTCGATGACGCGCTGACCAAAACTGGCGACATCATCGGAACACCTCAATACATGGCCCCCGAATCATTCTCGGGCAACTACGATTGCCGCAGTGAAACTTACTGCTTGGGGCTAACGTTGTACGAGATGGCGACGTTGAATCCCGCGTTTCAAAACTCTTCTCCGGGACGGATGATGAAAGCCGTCACGACCTCGACGCCACCTGCCCCAAAAAAGGTTGATTCACGATTGCCGCGCGACTTGGCCACAATCATTGAAAAAGCAATCGCGCGCGAACCGCAATCTCGTTACCAAACGGCTGCGGAGATGCGAGACGATTTGCGCGCGTTCATCGAAGACCGCCCCATCGCGGCTCGCAGAATGTCGGTTTGGGATAACGTCGTCCGCTTCAGCCGGCGCAATCCGCTGGCCGCCGGATTAGCCGCGTTTTCGATACTGACACTCGCAATGCTGGTGGTCACCATGACGATCGGATTCATCGTCACCCGATCGGCGCTCAACCGGGCCGAATCTAACGTCGACATTGCGTTGGAGGCTTTTGACCAGACGTTCCAACAATACATTACCCAAGGAGACAGCGTGTCAGAGGGCAGCGATGCCTATGGTTTTGAACAGATTGGCGGCATCGAAAAAGCCATCACCAAAGAAGACGCTCAGTTCGTAGAGAAGATGCTGGGCTACTATCAGCGACTGGCAATCGACAACAAATTTAGCCGAGATGTAAAAACGCAAGCCGCCACCGCCAACCGTTTGGTGGCCAACGTTTACCGGTTAATTGGACAACCTGAACAATCACTGGCCTCTTATCAAGAAGCGCTAAGCGAATTTGAGGACTTGGCAGAGATGCGAGCGCGTCCGATGGATTCGCTAGATGCGGTGCTGCTATCGGTCGCCACACGCAACGAAATGGCAAGCCTGCTGACTTCGACCGGACGGTGGCAAGAAGGATTGCAATTGTTCTTCGTTTCAAAAGATCAATTGGAGAAGGATCCAAGGTTTGATGATGCCGCCTTGAAGCTGAAATGGGTGCAAACGATCAACCAGATCACTTCCGCTCACGTGAAGGTGATATTCGGTGCGCGGCCGGCTTCCTCACCATCAAATTCTCAAACCAATAATGATGGATTTGACCTCAATGCTCCGCTGCAAGATGGCAAATTGCCAAGGGCGCCTCTGAAAACAATGCTCAGTCAAATCACTCAGCTCGGTCGCGCGGCAGTACGTGAAGTCGACCTTCTCAAGGACGCGTCGCCGGACGACCATCGCGTGCGTGTCACACGCGCCGAAAGCTATTGCAATCGCGCGTTGCATGAGAACCGCGAGGGCAATACCTCTTCGAACGAGACCTTACAGGTCGCCATCGACGAACTAAAAGCGCTGAAAGAACTTTCTCCGACCAACCCCCAGTACCAATACCTGTTGGCATTAACCCAGGCCATTGCGGCCAAGGACCAAGAGGAACTTCAGGCGCTCAGCTCCTTGAAAAAGTCACAAAAATCAATTGCAGATCTAACGCAACGCTTTCCAAAAATGCTGGCCTATCGCCAACTATTTGGCTCGGTCACCACCGAATTGGGTGGTCTGCACGTCCAGTTGCAGAATGTACCCGCCGCCCGCACGATGCTGGCTTTGGCTGGTGACAGATTGCTTAAATTGAAATCGGATATGCCTCAAGACTGGAGCGCCAGAGTCAACGGTCTGAAACTGGTCCAGCATCTAGAGACGCTGGCCGGTCAACAGACTGCCAACGGCGAGGTCAACGATGCATTCGCAATCGGAATTCAGATTACTCGGCTGGTCGAAGAGTTAGACTTGCAGGATTGGGATTTGGAATCGCGTTAGGATTCAAATTAACTCCTATCGACTACTCCCCTGCCCTGCTAATCTGTGCCGATGAACGCTACACGACAAAAACCGGAACTTATGGCCCCCGCCGGACACTGGGCTCAACTGCAAACCGCAATCGAAGCGGGCGCCGACGCGGTCTATTTTGGGCTCAATCACTTCACGGCGCGTGCCAAAGTTGGTTTCGATTTAGAAGAGCTCCCCGAGGTTATTGAAACCCTTCATCAACGTGGGGTTAAAGGTTTCGTCACGTTTAACACGCTGGTCTTCGATCACGAAATCAGGCAGGCCGAAAAAGCGATCTTGGGCATCGCCGCTGCGGGTTGCGACGCGATCATCGTCCAAGACGTCGGCATCGCAAAACTGGCGAAACAAATCGCGCCCGACCTCGACATCCACGGCAGCACCCAAATGTCGATCACCAGCGCTCAAGGTGCTGATCTAGCAGCGGCGATGGGTTGCAGTCGTGTTGTCTTGGGCCGCGAACTTAGTACGACCGACATCCGCAAGATCGCCAGCCAAACCGACGTTGAGCTGGAAGCGTTTGTTCACGGTGCGTTGTGCGTTTCCTACTCGGGCCAGTGCTTCAGCAGTGAAGCCTGGGGCGGACGGAGCGCCAATCGAGGCAAATGTGCCCAAGCCTGCCGGTTGTCCTACGATCTTATCGTCGATGGAGAGAAAAAAGATCTGGGCGATCTCCGATATCTACTTTCGCCGGGTGACCTTTACGCGATCGAGCAAATTCCCGAACTGATCGACATCGGCGTTGCCTGCTTTAAGATCGAAGGCCGCTACAAAGACGAAAACTACGTCGCCGTCACGACCGCCGCGTACCGCCAAGCGATTGATTTGGCGATGATGGACGTTGAAAACGAAATCAGCGCTGAGGAACTCAACGACATCACCCAGGTTTATTCTCGAGGGCTTGGCCCCCACTTCATCCACGGTATC
>CAYOZV010000177.1:0-10131 GCA_964408465.1 uncultured Pirellulaceae bacterium | reverse complement strand
GATGGCTGAGTCTGGTCGAAGGCACCGGTTTTGAAAACCGACGTACGTTAACGCGTACCGGGGGTTCGAATCCCTCTCTGTCCGCTGTTTTTTTAAGCAAACCCCGCCGGTTTCTCTGAAGCCCGCGGGGTTTTTTCGTTGAAGGAAGTGGATCTTCTTAAAAAGATCCTGCCTATTAAGACGACCTAAGTCACCAACATCGCCGCCGGGGCCCTGCGAGTACGATTGGTTCCGCCGTGTCGTCTCCTCAGCTACCGCCTGTCTTTTTCAATAACCAGGACTACTTTTTCGATTCGCGCGATGCCCATGGAATGTTGTCCGCATTCTTAGAGATTTTGTAGAAGTTAAACATTCCAATGAATCGAAACAGCCGTGGATTGGGCCGCAATAACTGGGCCCCATCGCCTGACCCCGGCAGCGCCAACTCAAACAGACTCTGCTGCGCCCAGCGGACTTTATCATCCGAAGCGTTGGATGGCGGACGTTTTCTTTCCATCAGGTTGTAAATGATGCTTGAGTCCTTCGCTGACGATCCGTTCTGTCCGTAGATCACCAGTGTCGGAATCTCGACACCTCTGCCCCCTGCCAACAACGGATGCTTGACTAATTTTGCCATCGACGACTGCTGGAATTTTCTTGGTGGTGAAACCAAGATCAACGATTGAACGTCTTGCCCTTGCTTGATACTGCCGACGTTCTGAAAAGACCAATCCGTCAACGTCCATTCAGTCGCCATCGGGCAGAGGTCCCCGACCGCCAGAACTGAGAGCATACTGATGTTCAGCTTGCCCGCGTTGTTGAAGCTGATCAGTTTCCTTTTGCATTGTTCGATGTCTTTTTTGACCGTCGCAATTTGCATGCGATTAAAATCTCGGTAGTCCAATTCTTGAGCCGCATTGACCATCGTCACACTCCGGCCGTGCCCGCGCAGATCTGGCACGATCACGCTGTGCCCTGCCGATTGAAGGTATTGGGCCAGCGGTCCCAGATCGTTCATCGAACCGCCCCAATCGTGCAGCAAAATCATCGGCACGATCACCTTCGCCTGCTCTGGATCGCCAGCATTGGGAGACTCGAAAAAAGCGGCCATGATGTTGATACCGTCCGACTGCAGCGTCAACATTTCCGGTAGCGGAACCTCGATTTCTCCATCTTTGCCCTCGGCTTTGTTCTTCTTACCAGCTTCGGCGGCCGCTTGTTTATCGGCGGTGGTCTTGGATGCCATCTCAAAAAGGTCCATTGGCCCGTCTTGATCGGCAGGTTTTGCGGTTGCCGTTGGTCCACCGGTTGATTTGCTGGGATTGGCCGAAGGTGCGGCAGCGGGCGTTTTTGCTGCAGGCGTGGCGGTTGTTTCTGCAGCGGCCTCTGAACCGCTGAGCAGCCCACGTTTCTTCCTCTGAGCGTCACTGGTCTGGCTGTCCAGCACAGAAAAAGCGATGAAGACGATGGCCATGAAAAGGAGTTTTTGCAACATGATTAATTCCAGAGAATGTTTCGACGGTATGCTTATTTTAACCCGAACGACTTTTCTAGGCCACTGTTTGAAGCTGTTTCGCAGAGACAAAGCGGCAACGTTTGTAGACACCTGTCTGATTAGGATAAGCTACAATGGAGTGGGGAACGCGGTGTCGCCAAAATCAATGTCAACCAGCAGTTCCCTGACCAACATTTGTCTTTTGAACGTACGTCCATGATTAAGTATCTCAAACGCACTTGGCAGATTCGCACCGGGCGGTATGAAACTCCATTTGATGGCGGCGTTCCGTTTTGGATGATCAGTCTGATTTTGCATTTGATTGTCATCCTAGTGATCGCGAAAATGTTGATGCCGTCAACCGAAGATGAAAACTTGAATTTGGTCAGCGGATTTGATCAGAACGAGGTTCTTGAATTGGCCGACCTAGAAGAGATCGTGCCAGATGTCGTCTTTGAAGACGCCGATGCTGACCCCATCGACGTGGGGGATACAGAGATTGAATTCGAGGAGGTCGACCTCGCATCACCGGTGCTAAGTTTAGATAACGAGACTCCCGACGACTTCGATTCGATCATCACCGACGATGCAATGCTGGCGATTGGTTCTGAAAACGGCGGTATGGGGACAGAAGCATTCGCAGAAATTGCGACCAAGGGTGTGGTCGGCACCTCTGTTGCTAAGGCCGCCGGCGCGATTGATCGCATCGCCGCGGAGATTATGAGTTCGTTGGAGGATAACAAGACGTTGGTCGTTTGGGTTTTTGACCAGTCGATCAGTTTGCTTGAGCAACGTACCAGCATTGAGAATCGCCTGGACAAGGTCTATCAAGAATTGCGCGATGCCGGTGTGCTGGGCGATGAAACGTACAATCAATTACAACAATTCCGATTGCAGACCGATGTCATCGCGTTTGGGCAAACGATCAATCCGATGCTCAAGCGGCCTGCGTCCAATTTCGATCAAGTGCGCGATGCGATCAGAAAGATCGAGCGCGACGATTCAGGGACCGAAAACGTGATGGCGGCGGTGATGATGGCGGTCAATCGTTATAAGGGACTTCACAAGATTGATTCCCAAACGGGTAAACGCAAACGCGATGTTCTTTTAATCGTCGTTTCCGATGAGGCCGGCGATGACGGGAAACTCACCGATCAGGCCGTGCAGGTTTGCCGCGCGAATCAGATTCCGGTTTCGGTGATTGGTGTGCCAGCGCCTTTTGGGCGGCGGCAAACCGAAGTCAAATGGGTGGATCCTGATCCACAGTACGACCAGACACCTCAGGTTGCGCTCGTCAATCAAGGGCCGGAGTCGATGATGCCTGAACGGCTGCGTCTGGATTTTACTGGTAATTTTGATGATCTTGAGATGATCGCATCTGGTTTTGGGCCTTTCGATTTGACGAAGCTCTGCTATTTGACCGGAGGGACGTATTTCGCGGTGCATCCCAACGGCAACCAACGGTCGGTTAACTGGGGTGAGGTCGCTAATTACTCGGCGTATCTGCGTCATTTTTTCGAACGTGATGCGATGAAGCCGTACCGACCGGACTATGTCACTCAGGCCCAATATCAGCAGATGTTGGCCGGCAGTACGATGCGGAACGCGCTGGTGAAATCAGCGGCGTTCACGTCGACCGGAGCTTTGGCGCGTCCGCTGCTACGTTTTCCAAAATTCAGCGAGGCCCAATTCGTTAACTTGGTCACCAGAGCCCAACGCAGTGCGGCGATTGTGGAGCCGAAACTGGATCAGCTTTACGATATGCTCAAGGCGGGTGAAAAAGATCGGCCGACTGAAATTTCGCCGCGCTGGCAAGCGGGATATGACTTAGCGATGGGACGCGCCTTGGCCGCGAAGGTGCGCGCCGAAACCTACAACATGATGTTGGCATTGGCGAAAACGAAGTTGAAGTTTGATCCTTCCAAAGATGAAAAAAGACCCAACAACACTTGGGTGTTGCGACCGGCCAATACGGTCCAAACCGGCAGCCGCGATGAGAAGCTGGCCGAAAAGGCAAAGGCCTATTTAGAGCGCGTTGTCGCCGACCATCCAGATACGCCCTGGGCGTTGATCGCTAAACGGGAGCTGGCGACGCCGATTGGTTGGAAATGGCAGCAAACCTACACGACGCCGCCTGGTCAGCGGCGTCCGAGGCCTAACGGTAATAACAACAATGTTCCCGAAATGCCAATGAACGCGGAGCCTCCCAAGAAAAGACCACCGCCACGGCTGTAGTGGATCTTGTTAAAAATCCTGCGGGGGAAAAAAACCGTGGCGCAACCTGAACGCTCGGCCCATGGTATCTACCTTAGTACGACTGCGTTACTGGTGAACCCTTAAGTTCTCTCATCAAGCACCTGATATCGTAGTGGATCTTGTTAAAGATCCTGCGGGGAAAAGGAGCTTCAGGATCTTTGACAAGATCCACTACGAAGGGATCTAATAATTCATGATTGCGTCGTTGGCGAAGGTGTCCAGGTGATCGTGCGGCACGAATTGGTTGGCGAGGTCGATGACCAATTGCCCCAAGTACATGGTTTCGAATTCACGTTCGGTCGTTTGAATCGCAGGCCGGCCATGGGTGGGATATTCAAAAATTTTAGGCCCGTAGTTGAAGTCAACCTGACCGCCTTTGGCGATATTGTAGACCGTGGCGGTGATGTCAGATTTCCCTTTGAACATCGTTGATCCTTCGTAGATCGTGTACGAAGCCAAGTCCACCGCAACAACCGCATCGACGCCCAAGCCCTCGCCTAAGGCAAGGAAGTCACGTCCGTCCCATCCGTAAGTGTCGATCCATTGTTCGATGATAGTTACGGGAACGACGACGCTTTCCTCTTTGAGGCCCTGCGCGAGTTTTACGCTGAGTGCGTTTGAGATGGAATAGGTCAGGGGATCAGGACCGTAAGACGAAGCATCCGAGATACAAACAACGGCGATTCTTTTCTCTTCTAAACCACTATAAGGCGCCGGAACGGTGTGGCCTTTGATGACATACATTAATTGAGACAAGGCTCCCGCGCACCCCAGCGATGTCAGCAGTGCTACGGAGATGAACAGCGTGAAGACGAGGCGGTTTGCGGTAAATGAACGCATAAGATGGTTCTCTGGCCGAGAGGGAGACGGATTTCGTCGGCAGGTTAGAGAAGTCTCAGCGACGAGGCAAGAGCGGATTTTTGAGTACCGAGTACCGAGTACCGAGCAAGCCTCGTTCCGGGGCTCCTGCCTCGGAACGCATTACTTGCAGGCTCCCGCCTGCCGTACCTTCGGACGTTGGGAGCCATCGCGAATAGTGCGTTTGCAAGCGGAATCTTGTGAACCAGCGAGAATCCAAAGATCGAATCTTCAAATCCGCTTACTCGTCATCTTCCAACTCAAGCACATCGGCCCGTTTCTCATTGATCTTAATTCGCTGAATCTTTGACGACTTACCCGTCTTTGGGTCAACCTCGATGACAACACCAGAAATTTGCACATCCCCTTTGGCGACGTCAAATGGCAGCGGACGAAAAGAAATCGTCGCCGGCAACACGCGTTCGATCTTCCGTCCGAGAATGCTCTCATGCGGCCCCGTCATTCCCACGTCGGTGATATAAGCCGTGCCGCCGGGCAAAATCTGTTCGTCGGCGGTGGGCACATGCGTGTGCGTGCCGCAAACCGCAGAGACGCGTCCGTCGAGATGCCTGCCCATTAACTGTTTGTCGCTGGTGGCTTCGGCGTGGAAATCGCAGAACCGGATCACGACATCATCAGGAATCTCTTCCAGTACCTTATCCACCGCGGTGAACGGACAGTCAACCGGCCGCATGTAGACGCGCCCCATCGCTGAAAAGACGGCCACTTTTTTACCGGTCTCCGACTCCACGACCGTCCAGGTTTTCCCCGGAGCATCGGCTGGAAAGTTCGCCGGTTTGACGATGTTGGACTTATTCTCAAGCGTCGGGATGATGTCCTTCTTGCGATAGATGTGATCGCCGAGCGTGATGCAGTCCACGCCCGCTTGAATCAGCCGTTTGTGAATCGAAGGCGTGATACCGGATCCGCTTTCGGCGTTCTCACCGTTGACGATCACCAAATCAATTGTCTCTTGCCGGCGGTAACCGGGAATGGCTCGGGTAACAATTTCAACGCCCGGTTTACCGACGATGTCTCCGATGAATAGAATTCGCACAATGATTTCCTTGGTGTTCTTTTCTGGGGGCGTGTCGAAGACACTGTTTAATGGAGCTCGTGAATTACTTGGCCAATTCGGTGAAACGAGTTTCGCGGATCACGACAACTTTGATTTCGCCTGGATACGAAAGACGTTCTTGATAGGCTCCGGCAATGTCGCGGCAAATTTTTGCGGCGACCTGATCATCGGCATCTTTAGAGCTCGCAATCACACGCACTTCACGACCTGCCTGAACCGCGAACGCCTGGCGGACGCCTTTGAACTCTTTTGCGATCGTCTCCAATTCCTCCATGCGTTTGATGTAACGATCCAAGGATTCGCGACGAGCCCCCGGACGCGATGCACTGCACGCGTCGCCGGTTGCGACGATGACGGTGTAAGGATGTTCGACGAAGATTTCATCATGGTGTCCAAGCGCTGCATGAACGACTTCTTTGCCTTCACCATTTCGTTTGAGAAACTCAGCACCAATTTTTGGGTGGCCACCTTCTTGATCGTGATCGGCCGCTTTTCCGATGTCGTGCAGCAGCCCCGCACGGCGAGCCAGATCTCCGTCGAAGCCCATCGTCTCTGCCAGCATCCCCGACAAAAACGCGACTTCGACGCTGTGGCGAAGCACGTTCTGGCTGTAGCTGGTGCGGAAATGCAGACGGCCCAACATCGCGATGACGCGTTTGTTTAAGCCCTGCACATTGACCTCTTGCACCGCCTCGTTGCCCTTTTGGATAATCACGGCATCAATTTCTTTTTGGCATTCCGCGACGATCTCCTCGATGCGTGAAGGATGAATTCGTCCGTCGGTGATCAAGCGATCCAATGCCATTCGCGCGACTTCGCGGCGGACGGGGTCGAACCCGCTGACGATCACCACGCCGGGCGTGTCGTCGATGATCACATCGACGCCGGCGGCTTTTTCAAACGCGCGGACGTTACGCCCTTCGCGGCCAATAATACGGCCTTTCATGTCATCATTGGGGATGTCGATCGTAGAGGTCGTGGAATCCGACGTGTGACTGGCAGCGAAACGTTGCGTCGTCATCATCAACAATTCGCGCGCTTTTTGATCGCAAGTTTCTTTTAGATTCTTTTCATGCTCAAGGATCCGCCCGCCGACTTCGTGGGCGAGGTCATCTTCGAGCAGCTTCAGTAGTCGCGCAGTGGCTTCCTCCTTCGACAGCCCTGTCACTTCGTGCAACTTGCGACGCTTGGTCTCTAGCACTTCGGCGATGTCCTGTTCGGTCTGAGCCACCTGCTCTAATTTTACACGCAAACGATTCTGAGACGTTTCGATGAACGTCTCTTGCTTTTTAAGGTCATCGTTCTGTTGGTTGAGCTGGTTTTCGCGTTTATCGAGTGCGCGTTCGCGTTGGTGAACTTCTTCGCGCGCCTTGTTTTGCTTTTTATCGAACTTTGATTGGCGCTGAAGTTCAAGTTCCTTGATCGCCACGTCGGCATCTTTGATTTTGTTTTCGGCGTCGCGTTTGGCGTTATCAAGAATCGCCTGCGCTCTTGTCTTCGCGCCACCGCCGGCGATCAGGTTGTAGATCAAACTACCCCCGCCCGCCAAAACAATACCGACCACAAATCCGATGATGGATTCTGTTGTCATGATTGGGTCGCTCCCTATCGTTAGAGTGACGACAAATTACAAGCTCCCACACGCAATCGCTGAAAACTGGTCGCCGTTCTAAATCGAACAGGCTGTAGTCCTCTGCCGTTGCAAGGGTTACTCGTTCTGCAGACCCCAGTCCTTGCATCGTAAGGATGACAGATCAATTTTCAACTCTTTTGGCCGAACCTTCTGCACTCCCAGCCACAGCGTAGCCGGGGAATCCAAAACGATAATGGGAGGCGAATGTTTCTCCCAACGCGGGCACAGCAACGCCCGAAAGTGCCGACAAACGCGGCCGCGATAGGAGGTCACAGGCTTCATCCAACGTGTAAATTCCAACCCGCGCAGCAACTCCGCAAACTTACGGCGAAAACTCTGGCAGAACGCTGGCAACGATACTCGCGCAGAAAACTGCAGCAGGCAGGCGACCAGCAATAGGGTAAGAAGAAACAACATGATGTAAGCGACAGCAAATCCCAATAGAATCAACAGTTTGAAAACGATTTGTTCTTAATGCAAACGGACGGAGGTTGCCACTCATTTGTGTCACCATGTCAATTTTTTAATACAAATTTGAGCACTAAAAGCACTCTCGTGTAAGCTACCAAAATCTGTCTTAGAATTCAAATGAGGGCCGCCTGAAAATTATCCTTATCCACCGGCGGCAGAGGCGCAGATTTAGGGCCTGTCGTCTCGCAGGCACGCCGCCAGAAGGATAACTTATGCGGTTAAATTCAAATGCATTCAGAAAATCAAATCTTAAAACCGCTCGTCGATGCCAGCGAGACCGTCGTTCCGGTAGCGCTTTGGCAACAGCACCGCTGCGTGGTCGCGGTTTCGGGGGGGGCCGACAGTGTGGCATTGTTTCGCACATTGGTCGAAATTGCCGGTCAAAATCAACAGGTGGACCTGTCCAACCTGATCGTGGGGCATCTCGACCATGGTGCGCGGGGCGCTGAGTCTGAGGCGGATGAAGCGTTCGTGAAACAGTTGGCCAGTGAGTTTAAGGTTGGCTTCGTTTCGGCGCGGTTGGATTTAGCGCGACTGCTGGAGGGGCGCGAAACTGCATCCGAGGAGTTGCTGCGCGACGCGCGGTATGGTTGCCTGAAAAAAATTGCTCAAGACCATGACGCGCGGTATCTGTTTACCGGTCACCATCTCAACGACCAAGCCGAAACGATTCTGTTTCGAATCTTTCGCGGCACAGGGTTGGCGGGGCTCAAAGGCATTCCCGCCATTCGCCGCGACGGCCAATTGACGATCGTGCGGCCGTTTCTAAAGGTGCCCAAGAAGAGAATTTTAGAGGCTTTGTCCGCGCTGAATCAGCCGTTTCGCACCGACGCGACGAATGCGACCAGTGATTACAGCCGGAACTTCATCCGCAATGAAATTCTCAAATCAGCACAAGATTATTTTGGCCCCCATGTGGAAGAAGCGATCGCACGTCTGGCCAACCATGCCGAAGGAGCCTTGCAATTGGAGGCTGATCAGGTGCAGTCCTTTCTCAGCCATCATCCACCTTTCCAGTCGCCGTCTGAACTAAAATTCAGTACCGCGTCTCTGGCAGCACAATCGCCCACGGTGATTCGCGCCGTGTTGATTCGTAAATGGTCTGGCCAAGGTTGGTCGACGGCGCAAATGACGTGGTCGCGCTGGCAAACGTTGGCTGAGAAAATCGTCTCTGCGGGGCAAGATGAAAGCTTCGTTTGGATCGAGAATCTTCCTGGGGACATCCGTTTAAGAGTCGATGGGCGAGTCGTCGTGTTAACTTCGGAAGTTCATTCTGTCTGAGTAACTTACAGGGCCTTAAAAAGCCTATCGTTCTTTGTTAAATGCTTGCCCCCGCGGGGGCTTAAGATTACGCTAGACGTTACGAAACTTTGTTTCTATCGCCACCACTAACACAAAGATAAGAGAGTAAAAATGGCCGACAGTGAACCAAACCTAAAACTTTTCTGGGGGTGCTTTATCGCCCTGATTACGACTGCATTTGCATTCGTTTCTCGATTGTTCTTGTTGGGCGAGTGGGGTGATGAATTTGGGCTCGATGCTGTTCAGGTGGGCGAGCTCGCGGGGATGGGAATTTGGCCGTTTGCGATCAGTATCATTGCCTTCAGCCTTTTTATCGACAAGATCGGCTATAAAACCGCGATGGTAATTTCGTTCTTGGGATATTTGGTTTGGTCAGCAATGGGAACGGCCGCCTTCTTTATCTCCGATGGGGGCAACGGTGATCCTGAAACGGGTTATCAGTTGCTCTACTGGGGAAGTTTGATCTTGGGGCTTTCCAACGGCACGGTTGAGGCTTACATCAATCCCGTTGTGGCCACGATGTTTAAAAATAACAAAACAAAATGGTTAAACATTTTGCACGCTGGATGGCCCGGCGGATTGGTGATCGCCGGTCTGCTGACGATCGCACTAAGCTCCTTTGCGGTTCCATGGTGGATCCGGATTGCAATCATTGTCCCACCAGCGATCATCTTTTTCTTCGCTCTGATCGGGCAAGAATTTCCTGCTCAGGAGAGAGTTGCGTCAGGCGTCAGCTATCGTGAGATGCTGGCCGAGTTCGGATTCCTTGGTGCGGCGTTGGTAATGTTCTTGATCGTGTTGCAAATGTTTCAGTCGTTTCCCGGCCAAGAGGTGGCCTTTGCGATTGGGGGGGCGGTTGTTGCGATTGCATTCGGTGCGTATACCCGATCGCTTGGAAATCCGCTACTGTTTGTGCTGGCGTTGATTATGGTGCCGTTGGCGACAACTGAAATTGGTACCGATGGCTGGATCGAAGAAATCATGAAGAGCATCGCCAGCATCAATGGGTTTGATGCTGGACTTGTGTTGGTTTACACCTCCGCAATCATGATGGTGCTC
>CAYOZV010000176.1:5638-10180 GCA_964408465.1 uncultured Pirellulaceae bacterium | reverse complement strand
AGCAAGTTCCTTACCAAGTTTGTACTCGTGTTCCTAAGACCATCCAAGTTCCAGTCGTTTCTAACGATTGCGGAGCTTCAGCAGCTCCTGCTGGTGGCATGATCATCGACGGTGGCGCATCTATGGGTGCTCCTTCTGCTGGTGGCATGATCATCGACGGTGGTGCATCTATGGGTGCTCCTGTTGAAGGCGGAATGATCATCGACGGTGGTGCTGGTTCTGAAGCGATCATCAACGGTGGTGCTTCTTACGCAGCACCTGTTGCTGACGCCGGCGTTTCTTACGCCGCTGCTCCTGCTGTCGCTGCTCCAGCTGCTGCATCTTACTCTGTAGGATCTGGTGCTGGTTCTTACGCCTCAGTTGTTGGTGGTTTCGGCTCAGCTCCTGCAGCTTCTGGTTGCGGATTGTTCAGCAAAGGCCTTGGCCTTGGCAAGCGTTGTGGCTCTGGTTGCCGCATCTTTAGCGGATGCAAGCTTGGCAGCCGCCGTTCACGCTGTGGTTGTAACTAATTGAACCCGCTGCTTGCAGCGGACTAAATTGAAAAATAGAAGGGTGTGGTTTTCGGGCCGCACCCTTTTTTCGTGCCCAGTCGGGCAACCTCGGTACCGAGCCATCGGTTGCAAGATAATCACTCGAGCTTGAAATCAGCCCAATTATTTTTCGACCTTCATCAACCAGTGGGTGAAATGAATCAAATGACAAAAACCATTATTGCTGATCTTTACTCAGCTGATCACGGACAAGATATCGTCAGGTTGCTCGATGAGTACGCAAGCCACCCCATGGGCGGCGGGCAACCGTTGGCGGAGTACACCAAAACAAATCTTATCTCCGAACTGGCTAGACTTGAGCAATGTGTTGTCATCATCACTTATGCCAAAAATGAGGCCGCAGCATTGGCGATCTGCTTCGAAGGTTTTTCGACCTTCGCTTGCCGGCCCATACTTAACATTCACGACCTTTTGGTATCTCGTAAATTTCGTGGGCAAGGGCTGGCCGTTGGGCTGTTGGAGAAAGCCGAATCGGTCGCACTGGAACGGAGTTGCTGCAAGATGACGCTGGAAGTGTTGGAAGGGAACCACCGCGCTTCCAAGGTTTATCAGGAATTCGGGTTCTGTCCTTACGAACTGGATCCAGAATTAGGCAGTGCTGTTTTCTACCAAAAGAAACTGTAGCATCAGGCCATTGCTTCCCTCGGAAGCAACGCTGCTCGGCAGGCGGTTTCTTTCAGCGACCTTTATTCCGTCGCCGAACTTCTTCGCAACAATAAAATGCTCCGTGTATCATTCAAAACAGCCCGACCCGATAATACAATGCGAGTGAACCAAAGCCCAAAGTGTGGTTTGGCTTTTACACCGAAACGGATCTTGGCGAGGCGGCAAAATGAATGGGATGCGAAACCAGCTGAGCGACCAAAACCAACACTCTATCGGCGACGAAATCACGAAGGTTTTAATCTTTGTGGGCGTGATTTGGGTCGTGTTTTTTTTGGATCTCGTGTTGCCACTGAGTGAATGGTTTTCGTTGGTGCCAAGGTACATTAGCCACCTTCCGGGAATTATTGGAATGACGTTTCTGCACAAGGACCTCGGCCACATTCTGGCCAATACGGTGCCGCTGATTGTGCTCATGACGCTACTGGCTGGATCCCGAGCAAATTCGTGGGCGACGGTGGGAGCGCTGATTATAGTTGGAGGGTCGTTGCTTTGGTTATTCGGCCGCAACGGTAACGACGCGCTGGTTGTTTCCCACATCGGCGCCAGCCTATTGGTGTTTTCGTTGGTAACTTTCTTTTTAGCTGCCGCTTGGTTTGAAAAACGATTGATCCCTATGTTGATCGCGGTGCTGGTCGGATTCCTGTATGGTTGGTCAACCTTGATGGGAGTGGTACCCACCAGCAGCGGTGTTTCTTGGGACGGGCATCTATGCGGTGCTATTGCGGGAGTCGTAGTCGCGCTGATGCAGCCGTTGATGATTAGTTCCGCCAACAATCGCTCGTGATCAAATTAACTGCAATCGGCGTTGCCATCGTCGGCTTTGGTGTCAGTTTGTGAATGGAAAGCGACCACGATGTTGCAGCTTAAAAGCGGCCCGTTTTGGGTGAGTGGCTCTTGTTAATTGTCTGGTTTTCTGCGGTTTTTTGACACTGAGCCGGTTTGCGGTGCTGGCTGCTTTTACCGCGAACTGACACCGGAGAGCTTTCAATGCAGTTTTCCAAAGACCTGGCGTTTGTAGATTTTACAACCTGCTTTGGCAATCCGCGGTGTTTGGATTTTTGACGAATGCGCGCCCAATTGAGATCACACGGTCCTCCCATCACCCGAAAAGACAAAGGATTAGGCTGGACGAATTTTGTCGAATGTGAAATAGTCCTGCGCAAGTTGTTCGCATTTGGCCGTCGCATATTCACCAGTCTAGGAAAGCCACAATGGACGTTTCTCCCTCCTACCTACGATTCTTTCTAGCTTCCTGCTGCTTTGGGATCGTCATCGGCGTGATGGGGTGCGCGACTAACAATTGGTCTCAGCCACTATTCAACAATCAACAGATGACGACCGATTCATTTCGGGGCTCGCCCGCAACCAACCGGGACTCTGGTGAAGAAGGCAGCGCCAAAATTATTCCACCTAAGCCTTTTTGGAAGCAAGGGTTTGGCGAGATGTCCGGTACAGATCCACGCGCGAGAGAGATCGAACGCAGCCTCGGATTTTGAGAGAGTCTATTTTCTAGAGAAGTTCACGGTAGCGGTCTCTCCGTTGTCAAGCCAATCGCGTCAGCTGTCAGTCAGCGACCGACACAAACTTTAGACGCCCTCGCACGTTCACGTTGCCATTCTTTTCGCAAGCAAACAGGAATGTTGATTTCGGACTGTCGCTCAAACGATAGTAGTGAAAAAAAAGGAGCGCCCTTTAAGACGCTCCATCCGTTCCACTTGGTCGCTCGGCTAAGTTAGGCTCCTTTGGCAAGCGAATCGCGAATCTCCGTCAGCAGCTTAACTTCATCAGAGGGCTCTTCATCTTCGTCACTAGCCATCAAGCTACTGGCAATTTTGATCGCGATAAATACGACCAACGCTAAAATTGCAAAGTCGATAGTATTCTGGATGAACGTGCCGTATTTGATAAATGCACCTTCTTTGACCACTTCGCCGGCTGCGTTTGTGACATCAACTTCGGCCAATTTATGCTTCAGCGAGGACATGTCAGGAACGCCCGCAACAACGGCAATAATTGGAGAAATAATGTTCTCGAGAAAGGACTTAACCATCGCGGCAACCGCGGTACCCATCACGATACCGACCGCCATATCGATCAAATTTCCTTTGAAAGCGAACTCTTTAAAATCTTGAATAAAGCCCATTGATTCGGGTCCTTTAAAGCTAATTGAAAGGTGGTTAGATCAACTGCTTTCATGTGCAGTGACCTTAGTAAATGGAGTTTACCTAAAATTCAAACTGCACTCAACATGAACCCGAATTCGCAAACAATTGCCGACCAGACTCACTGCGAAAGAAAGTCGTTCGGCAAAGACCAATACCACTTCCCCATCGTGTGGCTCATGAAACTAAATCAGCCACTGGAACGCCAACATCGCCGCAGTTGAAATGAGGCAAACGGGAATTGCCAGCACGGGGCTAATGTGCTCAGTTGCTTCTGGCATCAATTCTACGAACACCATGTAGATCATCGCTCCTGCTGCCAGCCCCAAACCGAATGGCAGTAGCGGTTGGAAGACCAGAACAAACAGAAACGCAGGCACCGCCATCAAAGGTTGCGGCAGGCTGGAAAAAATGCTCCAAAGCGCCGTTTTCGTTTTCGATACGCCGCGCGGGATCATGACCAGCGCGATTGCGATTCCCTCGGGGATGTTGTGTATCGCAATGGCCGAAGAAATCAGCTCCCCAAATCCCTCTCGACCGCCAAACGAAACACCGACGCCGATCCCTTCGGCGAAGGAGTGCGTTGTCATCACGGCCATGATCATTAGCATCTTCCTGAAACTGGCTCGTTCGAGTCCAAACTTCAAGGTTTGGTCGTCTTCGTGGTCATCGGGAAACAAAACGCGCGTGACGATGATCAACGTCGCACCGACAGCCAAGCCGATCAAGAGTTTGCTGTCGCTGATCAAATGAGCTTCGAACAATAACCCAATACTTGCTCCCATCATCAGGCCCGCCGCTATCGAATTTCCAATCCCAAGAAACCGGTCGCTGATGCGATCCACAAAAAGAAACGGAATGATTCCCAGTCCCGTGCATAGCGCAGTCACGCTGGATGCGATCAGCACATACCAAACGGTGATTTCAAGTTGAGGCATTTTGGGTCGGAGGGTTGGGGGTATAGCGGAAAGCGTCATTTTGCTTGATCGGTCCACTTTTAGCAACAGTAACACTACCCCGCCCCAACGTCTTAGCCGTCTCTTTGACCGTCGTAGGGTCGGCACATTTGCGACGCAAACACGACGTTCGTTCTAGCTTTCGCAGCCCCGCGTGTGCAGCGCGGATCGGCAAAGGCAAAAATGGCTCTCGAGTTCGCTTTGAAA
>CAYOZV010000176.1:0-5538 GCA_964408465.1 uncultured Pirellulaceae bacterium | reverse complement strand
GCGTGTGCAGCGCGGATCGGCAAAGGCAAAAATGGCTCTCGAGTTCGCTTTGAAACCGTGACGACTTCTTTCCACAAACGCATCCTCAGTCGCGATCACGCCCCTTTGGGAGGGTTTTTGCGTCCCCCTCAAATTGTCGGCCAACGTCAGTTACGTTACCATGCTCTGGTCCTTTTGAGTTCGGCGTCTTAATCAATTACGAGTACCACATGAGCGATGACAATCCCTTCGAAAGCCCTTCGGCCCCTTCCTCAAGCGAATCTATCGAAAACGCTCCGTCTAAATCTGTGCACACAGGCGAATACCTCGGACACCCCAAGGGGCTTTTCTTTTTGTTCTTCGCCGAACTATGGGAGCGTTTCAGCTTCTACGGGATGCGAGCCCTCTTAGTGCTGTACTTGGTGGACGAACTGTTCAACGACTTGGAAAACGGAAAAGACGTTGCCTATGAAATTTACGCTGCTTACGGTTCGCTGGTTTACTTCACGCCAGCCATTGGAGGCATGATTGCCGATCGTGTGATTGGACACAAGAAATCCATCATGCTGGGGGCGCTGTTGATGTGTATTGGCCATTTCACGATGGCTTTTCAAAACGAGATTATCTTTTACATGTCGTTGGGATTGCTGATTATCGGGAATGGATTTTTCAAACCTAACATCTCTTCTTTGGTCGGAGGACTGTACGAACAAGGCGATGTTCGGCGAGAGGGAGGTTTTACGATCTTTTATCTTGGCATCAACCTCGGCGCGTTTATCGCGCCGCTGATTTGTGGCTGGCTGGGTGACAAGTACGGTTGGCACTACGGTTTTGCGGCCGCCGGTTTTGGCATGGCGGCGGGCTTGGTTGTGTTTTGGTACGGCGGTCTGATTGGCGTCTACGGTGATCAAGGCGACCAACCGGCGGAGCAAGTTAACAAGGAGGTAGCAGGATTCAATGTGCGCTATCTCGTTTACCTTCTCTCTTTTCTTTTCGTGCCCGTGTTCGCCCTTCTGGTTCAGTTCAACCAAGTTGTCGTTTTTGGGGAAACAGGCCTGCTGTCGTTCCTTTTGATTTCGCTGCTGGCTTTAGTCGTCGTTTATCTTGCTTATGTCTGTGCAATCAGCGACGCGATCACGCGCAACCGTTTGATCGTGGTGGCAGTGCTGACGTTTTTTGTAACTGTGTTCTGGGCCTTTTTTGAGCAAGCCGGAAGTTCCTTGACCTTGTTCGCCGAAGAACACGTCAATTTAATCGGTTTAACTGCCGCACAAACCAATTCGATCAATCCTGGCTATATCATCTTTTTGGCGATTCCGTTTTCAATGATGTGGAACTGGTTGGAGTCGAGAAACCTCAACCCCAACACGATGATCAAATTTGGCTTGGGCATTCTCCAGCTGGGGCTGGGGTTCTTGGTCTTCGCGCTCAGTGCAAGATTCATGGACGACAGTGCCCACGTGAGCATGATATTTCTGATGATCGGATATTTGCTGATCACTTCCGGAGAGCTGTTCCTTTCGCCGATTGGCTTGGCCAAGGTTACCGAGCTCTCTCCTGCAAAATTGGTCTCTTTTATGATGGGCGTCTGGTTTTTGTCGTCTTCATTCGCGCACTACATTGCAGGTTACATCGCCAAACTCACGACCGGCAGCGGCGCGCCGGGGGCAGCAACATCCAACGCAGAAAGTGTTCCGCCGAGTGCTTTAACAGAATACGCACAGATGATCACCGGTGCGGTAGACCTCACGACCGTGACGCCAGAGGCCGCCAATCTAATGACTTACACGATGGTCTTCGCCCAGATCGCAATCGTCTCGTTTGTCATCGGACTATTCGCTTTGATCATTTCACCGATTATCAAATACATGATGCACGGTATCAGATAGTCGGCGAGGGAGGCTGTCGCGTAAAGATCTCCCAAAACCATCCTCCTGAACGTTGTTGAACGTTCTCACGGCCGGTCATGAATTTTCTAGTTGCAGGCGACGATGAAAACATTCATGAGATGCTCAAAGCGTTCATAAAAAAATTCCAAAGCGGTACGGGGGTGCCGCACTCAAACACGATACGCGTGTATTTGAAGTGCCGTGCCCCTGCACCGCTTTGGAATATTTTTTCTTATCCACCGCCGGTTAGCGGCGAGGAAATTTATAGTCTGGATTGTCAGCACTGAAGTCAGCATCTTGGAAACCAGGATTTAGGTTGATTCGCACATAAGTGTACTCTTCAATAATTTCAGGCTTGCCGCCGGGAGTCTTGGGCCAATCGAACGCGACGTAACGTACGGGCAAGTTCAAATCCTTGTCGACGAAAACGTGAGCTTTGTAAAATTCGTCCTGCTCGTTTTGTTCTTCATTTAGTAATTCGATCAGGGAACACTTCCGCTTCATAATTTCCGCGTTGTCACGATAATTCACAACCGCACGTCCAGCGACCTTGGCCGATTCAGCCCGCTCGATAAGCTTGATGATCAAATTTTCAATGCCCGCGTCATGAATGGGATACCGATTGTTTTGCATCGCAACCCAACCTGTCGGGTCGAGATAGAATCGTTTCATTCCCAACAGGCCCGTCTCATGAGCACACAGTTTGTTGTCATTGTGCCCCTCAACCCAGACGACTTCGCGGCCTGCCGCCTTTTTTGGCTTTAACGTTTTAAGATAAACGCTAAAAGGAACTTGCTCGCCCGAAATAGTCCGAGGACAACGAACCTTCATCTGCATGTACTGCGGGCAACCAAGCACTCCATTGATGCGCTCGCGCTTAACCATGATCGCCGAATAGTCACGAACGTTAGCGCGAATGTTTTCAAGTGCGCTTTCTGCGATATTGATCGCGCGATCCAGCGGATGCGGAGCCGACGAAAGAGATTTCGAAGCAAGCGATTCCGATGCTGGCGTTGCCGAGGGTTTGACTAACGGTTGGGGAACGGGGAAAGTCGCGGAACTGGCTGTTCGAAACGGCGTAGTTTCGGCTGCCGAAGGAGACGAAGCAAGCTCGGCCGTTTGTGCTGGAACTTGCACTTTTCTGTCACTGGCAGATCCCTGAAGCGATTCAGTGGGTGCCTTTTCTCGGTTCAGCTTCGAAACGCGGAAGACTGGCTCTTTTGTGGCTCGGGGCTCTGCAGCAGGGGCTTGTTCTTCAACCGCCGAAACGGTGGTGAGCACAGGATCCGACTGCGCCGAAGCCGTAGAGAGGGCACCGATGTTGCCGCCGACAACTGTGATGACCGACCAAGCACCGACCTTAAGAAGGGTCGTTCTGAGGGTAGTAAACTTCTGCATGGTAATCCGATCCTTGATAAGACCATCTTTCGCACTCCAATGTCTAGTGCTTCGATGGTTGTTGACAAAATCCATTTTGTCGCTGCCCATGCTACATGTCTGAGCTCGTAAACTCAGTCTATACATTTCGCCACATCAGGGCAATCGACTTTTTAACAAGTGTTTGCTCCCGCGACCTGCTAGCGAAACACCGTTAATAAGGTTATCGCCACGGCGATTGGTGTTTGAAAGCCGAACGACCGCTATCAACGGGCAGTCCCTTATCGGCGTCAAAGTCGACATGCCGAAATCCTTAAACCCTACATCGCAGTTGGGACAACCAATAAAGGTTGCCAATAAATCTTTTAAAAAAAACGAAGTTTTCACAACTGAAAATCGGAAGTTAATTTCCGAGCAGCTCACAACACGTCACGTGCCTGAAATTGCATTGGAAATCTCATTGGCCGATTTCACCGCGGACTCTAGCAACGGTATCCCGGGCATCGCGTAAGAACCGCAAAACCAGATTCGCCTTTGGGGTTGCTGATGGAACTCGCGCAGCTGCCGCCATCGACTCCACGAATTGCAATCCACCAACGGCCGCTGCAGCCGCGCCCAGCGAATCCTTTTGCCTGACGCGACCTCTTTGATGGGCCGAATCGTCTGAAAAACCGGCTCGGTCATTCCTTCGGATTTCCAGTTTGTATGAAACTGATTCATCCAAACGGTACACATAGACTCCTGATCTTCGGCACTAGCTACGAAGTTAAACACAGACCACTGGCTTTTTACAGATGGCATAAATCGCTGGTCGGTATGAACGACGACCTCAACATCCTCGTACTGGAATCCATTAAGAACCGCCGCTTCAGATTCCTCTAGATCACAACACAGTCCGGCTGCTTGATTGGCTTGGGTGGCAATGACTACGTGGTCAAATGGAAGCGTTATGCCGTCGGCAACCAGCGTGACTCCATCACGTTCTCGTTTCACCGCACCGGCAGGCGTGGAAAAATTCAACGTGACATTCTCGGACAAACGTTCAGAGACCGTACGCGAACCTTTCTCGACACGACAAAGCTTTTGTTCGCCCGTGATGTGTTGCATCGCGTCGAGCAGAATTATTGCGGGGTAGTTGGAGATGGCTTCGTGAGAGCAAGTGCAAACGGTGGAACTGAGCGCCGGAAAAAGAAACGCTTCCCGAAACTCGGCCGAAAAACTCTTTTCGTCAAGGTAACTCTGAAAAGACTGCTCAGCATCCAGCGTCGCCAAATCTCGCAGACCTTGCTTGCGTAACCGATTTATCTCCGCAAGAAACTTCGACCGCCGAACAGTGCCGCCCTCCTTTGTTGTCCGTTCTTGCAACGACTGGCCTGATGCCCCCTTCACGGTTCCCAACGAACCCGCCAAAGCCAACAAAGAGGAACTAGCCGATCGAATGATCTCGCTGGACCATTCAAATGGCATTTGAAACTGTAATGCCGATTTTTCATCCTCGCGCCGGTAACTCTGCTGCGCATCCACCGTCGTGGTTACCAATCCAAGCGATTGATAAAGTTCCACAACCGCCGGCCAGAGAGCACCATTGAACATGCGCGATGGAACATCCCCCCAAACCGCAGGGCCACCGTGAGGTGGCTGAAAATCAATCGAATGAGCCGACATTCCAAGCTGATTTTGCCCTTCGAACAGGTGCACATCGTGGCCTTTTTTTTGCAGCAAATGAGACGCTGTCAGCCCCGCGATACCGCTGCCTATGATTGCAATTCTCACTCGGGATTCACTCTCCAAAACGTAGACGCAGAAGACCCTCCGATTATAGGGTGGAAAAACCAAAGGACAAACCACCGTTGGTTCTGTGCGTCCAACCGACCACGAAAGTGATTTGTAACAAATCGACTCTCCAGCCTACTTTGAAAATCGGCCGACCTGCCCCCTTCCAACCGGGAGAATTCATCAGCGATTACACGTTCAAATGAGCGGAAAGATGATTCCGCTTTTCACCGCGATTGCATTCAACGCAACAACCTCAGCACGCCGCCAATAAAGCATTTCGTCTAACCGCTGACCGCCCGCGTGTTTGTATTGTCGCACACACGTATTTCCACGTCGGAGAGTTTAACAACCCAATCGCCACTAAAATCCCAGCTACCGCTCAGTGGTACTCACTTCAGATGGGTGACGCGTCGAACACGAACCGTAGATTTGGCTCTTAGCCGAATCGCCCTTCAGTTTCAGTCGTGCTAAGAGCCCAACCTAACCCAAGCAAGCCGCTTCGAAGTCAGGTTGAGGT
>CAYOZV010000175.1:9120-10332 GCA_964408465.1 uncultured Pirellulaceae bacterium | reverse complement strand
TTCAAGACCAATCTTCTCCATCCTGACTATTCTTCGCGGCAACCGAGTTGCACCCTTTCTAAATTCCAATTTTCAAATTTGAAATATACCTTGCAAAATACTTGCATCGGCTAGTGCTGATTCGCGGTCACCGTTTCTCGCGGCATTACAAATTCTGCAACGCCATGTCGGTCATATGTTGCGAAAACGGTGTCAATTTCCAATGACCGGGCGACCATCCATTTAGGAAGCGATTGAAGTCAGCCCAGGCCATTGCAAACATCGACCGCCACTCGCCTTCTAAATCATTGAAATTTTTAAAATCGCTACCTAATGCATTCTTGAGATATTCGAAGTAAGAATCGAGCAATGATTCATACGTTTGCTCGCATTGAACATCGTCCAAGCAACTGGTCAGGAAATAGACAACGTCTTTCATCCCGCACCCGCGTCCGACGTATTGAAAATCTACTGCCGCGACCCTTGGCCAAGGTCCGCCGTCGTTGGCAAAACAAAAATTCGCCAACTTCGCATCGCCGTGAACCAGCGTCTGAAATTTACATTCGTTTAAACGTCGGTCAATTGCAGCGGCCGCTTGCTTCAATAAACTGTCGTTCATCGCAGCGTGTTCTTGAGTCCTCGTGGCAAGATGCCAGTAAGTTCCTTTCTCCCACAGTCCTTCTCCAGGTTCGGCCATAAACTGTGCGTGGAAATTGGCAATCCATCGTAGGCAATGCTTCACGTCCGGCAAGTCAACGTGACTTTTACGCTCCGAAAAACCAGCACAATCCAAGTCCTCCAAGACAATGACCCAGCCTTGCCCCTGAGGCAACTGCGCGGCCCCCAACAACTTCGGCACGCGAGCCATCACCGTGCAACGCTGACTGTAATTCTGATAGAACGCATTCTCAACCTCGTACGAACGAACTTTGCGTTGGTGCGATACCTGCCCATCCCAGCCACGACGATTAGTGCGCTCTTTGCTTAAATCAATTTGCTTCATCACCGCAGGCGTGACTTCATCGCCAATCAGGTTTACCTTCTGAATGACTCCGTACCCGCTCCACAGTCGCTGGATCACCTCTCTAAATTCGCAATGATCGACGCCGCACGACGAACGCACCAGATGTTCAATTTCTTCACTCAACTTACAGTCACCCTCTAAAAACCATGCGCGACATCGAAATTCGATCATACCGCAGTTTAGCGCGGTGCGTTAAACTTTAACCTAGG
>CAYOZV010000175.1:0-9020 GCA_964408465.1 uncultured Pirellulaceae bacterium | reverse complement strand
GATACCGATTAGATCCCGACAAGAGCCAGTATGACTATCTTCCCACGATTCAGAAACCGCCCGCGGACACTCATTACATGTTTGTTGGGCTGCGTATTTCTGTTGCTCTGTTTTACCAGCAACATCTGCGCTCAATCTTTGAAAATGCCCAAGGCGGAACGAACGCCTGTTCCCGGCAGCGCGACCTATTTCCCATTTTCGGATATCGCAAAAGTCATTCAAAAATGGAGCCCAAGTCAACACCTGTATGTTCAGGGCAACCTTGGCCTTTCACAGTCTCAGTTAATGGGGCTGGAGACTTGGATCCACCAGAAGGGACCGCATTGGACAGTTATCCTCATGGAAGACGCGTCACTACAACGCTACACCAACCGGGAAGGACGTATCGAAACGGGAATGGACGCGGTCGAACTATCGGTCAGCGATTTGATGGAGGTAGGGTCTTTTCGTTCGCAGGTTCATCCGGTCACCGGCGAACAGGACGCGACCGTCTTTCTTCTGTTTTTGAAGCAACGCAAATTCTCCTATCGCGCCTCTGAGGCACAGAACCGACGTGGACTCGGACAGAACCGCTGGATCGGGAAACTCGACCGTCCCGCCTTCCGCGCCATGCGAGGCGGCGGACGCATCCTTGACGCGGTGCGCGACACGATCACGTCCATCGACTTACCGCTATCACGCGCTATCGTTGAAGAACAAAAGGTCGCCGCCCAGAAGCGACTCCAGCGTCAACGCGCGATAGAAGAAATGCTGGCCAGACTGGGTGAAGTCGAAAACAAACTGGCGAGCATCAAAACGTCAGCCTCATCCGTAAAACAGTCCCGCCCTGATGCCACCGCCGACATGACCAATCCTGATATCGCCAGCATCGCTCAACAAATGAGTGATATCAAAGAAAGCCTGAAGAAGGAGGACGTCCTGTTGGGCAGCGTCAGAAAATCCACCGACGTCGTCGACAATGCTTCGGATGATTGGATCAATCTTTACCGAGAATACGAACGTTTCGAAACATCCGAGAAACAGCTGCAACAACGTATGGAGCAATTGCAGAGTGATGCTGGCGATCTCCGGTCGGAACTTGGCACGTCGTTTTCAGATGTTGAGAAAATGCTATTCGACGCGCGCGGTGCCTATAAAATCGCCGACAGCAAGTTTCAGAATCATTTGAATTCGGCCACTTACGCTCTCGAAGATGCTACCGCTAAACTTCAAACACTAAGAACCGAACTCGTTCAACGAAAAGCGCGTAAGACTTTCATTCAACGCGCGATTGCAACGATCGGCTCGGTCTTTGCAGCAATATTCGGTGGACTGATGCTCTGGCTCAACCGAAAACGTGCCCCTGCCAAAAACCGAGCGAAAGAACGGTTGGTGCAGCGGGAGCAACAGGTCCGTGACGAATTGGACGGCATGGGCGCACTGCTGAAGCGCGCCGACGTGGTCATCGGCGATCGCGCAGCCATCGAACGAAAGGGATACCAAGGCAAAACAAAGAATCTGTCGTCAAAGGCGCTCGATGACATCGACCAAATCTTGGTCATGAGCAGCAGCGTCGATAAAGTCATCGACCAAGCCAAGCAGAAGATTGAACCTACTTCGCTTTGGACGAAGGTCACCAATTGGTGGAGCCCAGAGAACTTCAACGAAGGTTTTGAGCTGCTCGAAAACAAGCCAATCGAATTCGATGAGAACGAGGGTATCTCTTTAGTGCGCGAACATGATGCATTAAATGACCCTCACAATACCGATGGCGACGCTCCACGAAAGATCTCGTTGAGCTTCACGGAACTTTTTAAGATCTTTCGCGAACGTTCGATCTCCGCCAACGAGACGATTGGTCAAGTTGAATCCGGTTGGACGCAAATCGTTTCCACCAACAAAGACCTCCAAAACGCCATCGACGAAGCGTCGGTCCACGAACAGAGTGCGCGAGAGGCGACCGAAGAGGATGGCTTGTTACACGTGCCTCAGCTGTTTGACGATTTGCTGAAATCTGCCCAAGCCGATCAAGACCAAGCAGAATCCTTAGGTAGATCCGATCCGATCTCGGCAATCGAAGGCCCCGCAACAACAGGGCTTCGCAAAGCCGCCAATGCGGATGAACTCGCGCGACAGCTGACCGAAGTCCGTGAAACGCTTATCCCTTCGATTCGTAAAAACACTGCAGGATTAGATGAGCGGAAGCGTGACATTGATTGGGTCGATGCAGCGTTGGACGACTTCACCGACCGAGCACAGCAGCTGGCCACCGACGCCCTGACGGCAGATGTGAGTGATGGCATCAATCAATGGCGTATCTCATTTGACAAATTTGACACAGCCGTTTCCGATGCCGTCAGATTGCACGACCTGTCAGTAAACGATATTGGCCCAGCGATTGAAACGGAATTAACCAGCGTTAACGTCGCCAAGCAGACGATTGCCGGTCGGCTCAGTTTGCAACCTGATGATATACTGGCCGAACGGAATCGAGACGCCGTCAAATTTCTTCACACGGCCCGGGAACACAACGCGGCTTGTTTAGCCTCGCTTGATCGCGGAGATCCACCGGCCGCACAACGATCGGCCTCCGAAGCTCAACATTGGATTGAGGAAGCAAAAACAACTTCTGCGCGTTCGCTGGAAGTGTTAGATTCTCTCCTGCCAGACGTTCAAGCACTCGAAACTCAGATCGAGTCGGCACAATCGCGTCTGTCAAAGACGAACACGACACTGACTGGTCTCCAAGACCGCTTCGCCACCTCTTCGCTGATGGTCGAAGGTGCTAAATGGGGGATCGCATCGACGAATGAACAAACGGACTCCTCCAGCCTCGATAACACCGGAGGGGCTAAACTAACGGAGGCGTCACAAACCCACACCATCTCCGTCGCCGATCTATTTCTGCTGGCCAAACGGCAATCAGAAAAATCACAGGACGCCGCCACCAGTGCCAAACAGCTGTACTCCCAAGGGCGACTTCTGTCAGCGCAGGAGAGCTTGGAACTTGGTCAACAACAGATTCATTGCTGCGAACACAACCAAGCGTTGATCGAAGATCGCGCTGTTGAGTTACAGCAAATGGTGGAAGACAATTTAGGCAACATTTCGTTACTTCAGAAACGATTTGAAGACGTTGCCCAACAGATGCAGCAACACCACGTCACTTATCAGACTCACGCCCTCCTGAAGCAAGAGCATCAAAACTTTTCGGATCTTCGCGAAGCGATCGAGTCGGAATCTGTGCGGCGAGACCCCTTTAACGAATCATCGGCAATCAGCGCCGTTGACGAAGATTTCGAGAAAATGATTTCGCAAATGGAGCTCGACCGCGACCTTTATGAAGAAGCAAGCCGATCCGTTGGCTCGCTTGTACAGGCGATTGAACAGTCCAATTCGGCGGTGACCCGCTCGCAGCGCGACCAAATCCCCGACAGCCGCAACGTCCAGCATTCCATTCAATCTCTTCAAGACGCGGACAAGTTTGCGACTCAGTTGCGATCTCGGCTGCAAAGCCCGCACGAAAACTGGCGATCAATTGATCAGGATGCGGACAAGATGCTGGCCACGGTCACCGACACTTTAGCCAACCTTCAGTCCGAACTGGACGCGGCACAGACTGCCGCCCGAGAAATTCAGAATGCTTCGGTCAGCTACCAAAGAGCACTTGGCTGGTCCGGCGGTTACGGCATCCGCGCCAATCCTGGCACCGCCAGAGGAACGCTCGACCAGGCCCGAGCATTGCTTGGCCGCGGCGACTATCAAAGCGCCGTGCAATACGCCCGAAACGCAAGCCAAAGTATCCTCAATGCAATTGCCATCGCCGAAACAGCCGTGATGACTCGGCAAGCGGCAGAGCGTCGCGCTGCCGAGCGACGGCGAAGAGCGGCTCAACGGCGAAGTTCGAACAATCGCTCAATCCTCAGCGGAGGCGGATCGTCCGGCGGTTGGAGTCGATCTTCCAGCAGATCAAGTTCCTCCAGCAGATCAAGCTCCTCTGGACGCGGCGGCTTCAGCAGATCGGGTTGGTAGCGCTTTCTGCAGGTGCGGCCGTGGCGGAAGGCTAACAGCGGTAGTTTAAGAGAATTGAAGAATGCAGACCCGCGGTGGGAGGGCGGCAATCTTTCATGCGGTGAATGGAATTTACCAGTGTTTGTTCAGTAGTGGATCTTGTTAAAAGATCCTGAAGCTCCCTTTCCCCGCAGGATCTTTTAAGAAGATCCACTAACGCTAACAGCATTCGACTCAGCAAGGTTGATGCCCCTAACACAAAATCGCCGCCGCACTGCCCAAGTATGATTAACCTTCAACGTTGCCCTCGGCGCGGACCAAACTTCTTCGCGAAACGCCAACTACTTCTTTGCGATTCGATTCAGCGACGTTTTAATCGGAATCTGCCTCAAGTCTTGCATCCGGTAGGGGCGTTGGCGTTGATAAAGTTCAAGCCGAGCGATCATCCCGTCTTTTTGTTGCTGAGAATAAGTATCGCTGGTCTTACCAGAACGAACCAACGCGATCGCTCTGTCTTGGTATTCAATTGCGGCATCGAAGTCACGACTTTCGGCAAAACAAGCCGCGTAAATCTCCAGCGTCGAAGGAGACCGATCACCGACCATCAACATTAACGGCTCCATCATCTTCTTGCCTTGTGCACCGTCACGCGTCGCCTCGTAAGGACTGGTCGCCAGCAGCCAAGCCAATAATTCTTTCGGCCTTCGTTTGTTGGGATTGAGCTCGATACTCATGCCCAACAGTTCGGCTGCCCTTGCAAAATTTCCGTTAACGAACTCCGCCTCCGCCAAATGCCTCACAATATTCTGTTCGCTGGGCTGCAGGCGATTGGCCAGCCGAAGAAATTTCCGCCCTAGTGCTACCTCGCCCGAACTCAGGTAAAGGTAACCCAGATCTCCTGCCACATAAGGCAAGTTTGGTCGCAACTCATAGGCGACCAAAAGATGTTTTGCCGCGTCGGGGAACTTACGATTGGCGAAGTACAACCGACCCAAAATCGCGTGAACCTCGGCTCGCGCGGGATCAATTGCCAAGTATTTTTTAAGTTCAATGATGGCATCGTTGACCCTGTTTTGATCGATCAAGACATTGGCTCGACCCACAATGGCCGCGGTGCACAACGGGTCAATCTCCGACGCCAGCTGGAAATTATCCGCAGCAACTTGTAGAGCAAGCAGTTTCCCTTGTTCGTCACTTTCGCCCGTTCGGTTTGCCTGATACCGAATCATCTGACCACGCCCTACTAACGCCGGCACGCAGTATGGATACAAATCAATCGCGCGGTCAAAAAACTTTTTGGCTCGCTGGAAATTATTCTCCGAGCGTAGGTCGGCGGCGAATTGGGACAGCTTCAGTGCTGCGTTGGGACGGTTCAACTTAAACATAAGATCGGCCGTCTCGGTCATTCCAAGCTGATTGAACCGTTCGACCAGCCTCAGGAGATCCGCTTCACGATATCGAGCCAACCAGCGACCACGTTTGGCATCTGGGGCTTTGTTGCTTCGGTCGGATCGTTCGGCCGCATCTCTGTTGAGATAGTTGACCAACTTCTCTGGCGATTTTGTCGCCGTCAGCCAATGAATGCGTTCGACTCGCCCCTGTTTGTTCATCAAAACTGCGAACGGCAATTGGGGTAACTGCTGCTGTGAAAACCAGTGCCCGTTTAACTGCGTTAGCTTCTCTTTGGTCGCCCCGGTGGCCGCTCCCCAGCGAAACGGGAAATCCTGTTCGGTGAAAAACCGCGCCGCCGCATCAAACCGCTGATTCTGATCCTCAGCTATCCGGTCAACGAAAATGCCCACGCAATCACGTTTTTCTGGCTGAAATTCTGAGGCATTGGCTTTGATCTGTTTAGCAATCGCACGCGAATGGTGATCGTCCCCAAAGAAAACAACCGTCGTAAATGAATCATTCAAAGGTTGTATCGGTTGGAATTTCCGTTTCTCATTTTCAAACTCCAAATTGGGCAGGTACGCCGTTGGAGAAAACGAAGCGACGTCGCGATTGGGCAGCACCAACGTTCCGGCAAGATCAGAACCGGCGGTCTTCAGCTGGAAGCGTTCGTTGTTACGTTCGGCCATCTGTTGTTCGCCTTCGGTGGCGATGTACCGCGTGTTGGCAACAAGGTCGGTGAACGCCTGCTGCTGCCCACTGGGCCACGTCACGACTGCCTTTTGAATCTGGCTCTGTTTACCAAGCCCAAAAAATAAACGTTTCGAGGATTGGCTTAGGTTGCCAGAGCCCGCACTGACAAACTTCACCAGCGGTGACTCCTTGCCCTCCAAGAATACCTCCACACGCGCACCGATCGCGTCGAGGTTCGAGCTCGTCCCGACCAGTTTAAAATGAAGGAAGTTGTTTTCCGAGCGATTTTGATTTAGCAAGATCCTCATCCGCGGCCCATTGCGGGAGGTCATGACGACATCAACGTCACCGTCGTCGTCCCAATCGGTCGTTGCCACCGCGCGAGCATCCTCTAGGAAATCGACACCAGATGCACTGGAGAAATTCGCAAAACCCAGCTTCCCAATGCTCAAGTAACAACGATTTCGTTGCCGGCCCAACAGCGAATATCCCGATCGCGCTAATGCAAGAACGTCATTTTCCAATTCGCAATGGGCAATAAATCCAGCGTTATTATCGTTGGCCTTGGAGGCACGTTCGTCCACCATGTGCGCGTAAAGCATGCCGCCAACGTCTTCGGATGAACTGCGAGTCAGATGGCCGTTGGTGACGATGACATCATCGAGCCCGTCGTTGTTAATGTCGGCGGCGACCGAACTGTAGGCCGTTTCAGCCGCAAAGATGGGCGCTCGTAGAAAGAACGATTCAAATCCTTCGACAGATGCCTGACCGTTTGTTTGCTGTTTCGAAAACCAGATTTGGTCTTCCCCTAGAATTGCTTGTTTCTGCTTCGAAAGCTCCTTCAAGGGTTTGTTATCCGCCAACCCTTGGTAGGCCATCAGCGGGGCGTCGGTGGCGACAAAGAAGTCAGGTTTCCCGTCGTGGTTGAATTCGCCGGTAGAGACGCTGCGATGCTGCGCAGGCTCAAGCATGTCGAGGCTCGGCGCGACGTCGGAGAACCAGCCACCGTCATTTTCGAACAATTGATCTGATGACCACTCGTTGGCAACGTAGAGATCCTGATCGCCATCCAGATCGTAATCGACCCAAACCGCGGAACGACTGTAACGCGCGTTTTCATCTATCCCAAAACCGACCTGTGACGTTACATCAACAAAGTTCCAGCCCTCGTCGTTCCGCAGCAGAATATTCCGACCGCCCGAATTAGCGTTTTCGAAAGAGTCTGGAATGGCAATTAGGTCACGAAAATTTTTCACCGAATCGTACTTGCAGATGTATAGATCAAGATCACCGTCTTGATCGTAGTCCGCCGCCGAAACGCTGTGACCGCTGTGCCCGATCGCAAGTTCATGCTCCAGTTGGAACTCTCCTTTGCCCTTGTTGGACATCAACACCAAACTCTGTTCGGTAGTGACTACTAAGTCTTGATCCCCATCGTTGTCGATATCGATCATCAGGCTGGCCCGCGAATCATCCAAGATATCCACTCCCGCTTGAGCCCCCATGTCCTCAGCGGTTCCGTCGGGATTTTGGATCAGCAAAAGATTTGGCAGCCCATGCGGTTGGCAGATGTATAAATCGTCGAATCCATCTTGATTGACGTCTCCAACGGACAACCCTTGATGCCCCACAATGTCTAAACCCGGAATCTTCCGCGCCCACTGGTCTAAGCCATAGACCAACTGATCTTTGATCAACGTGGTTCGTGAGAGAATTGACTCTGTGCAGTCTTCAAACAACTGACCCTTGGGCGCATTCAACGTTACTAACTCGACCGCTTTAACATCCGCAGTGCTGATCTGAAGTTTGTTGTTTTGCTGATCGTCGACCCAGCGCGTCGTCCACAAAGAGGTCGCCTGCAGGCCCTTTTGCGCTTCGGTGTTTCCGAAAATCTCAACCACCATTTTCGCTTCAATAAAACCCCCATCCGATTCCGGCAACGCACGGGTCGAATAAGGTTTAATGTCGATGCGGAACTCTTTGGACATAGCCCATTGCTGGAAGACACTTGCAACAAATCTCTCCAACGCGTTATCTCCTTTGAAACGAGGAGAATCCGGAGAAGCCTGCCATCGACTTACGTTGGTCGACCGATCTTCGAAGCGCGGTTTCAGCGCGTCCCACGGTACGCCGTGTCCGATAAAATCATCTCCAATCCAATCGCCGTTGTTATAAGAAGAGACGCTGTTTTTCTCACCATCGCGGACAAAACGTTCGATGTACTGCGCCATTGTCAAAAATCGCAAGCTCAATCGCTCGTGAAGCTGCGACTGTTGGCCCGCTGAGTCGAAAACTTTTTTATACAGGTCTTCTTTCGGCGGGATTTGCTCAAAACTATCGGAGTGGCGTGACTCTGAATTCAAGTGCCCGTAGGATTGCGGTTGCTCCGTTTTGCATCCGCCCAGCAGCACCGCGCCAGCGAAAACTGCCAGCGCAATCCAAGACGACGGATGAGCTAAATTTGGCAAACGCGCGGCCGCACTTTGCAGGAAAACCATTTTTCTGATCATGCGAAATCCGTTCGTCGAACGACTATCCTTGATGTGCGGTTGTGACAAAATTCGAACGGCCACGGGCCGAAACTAAACGAGACTGGAACGTTTTAATGTGGGTAGGCAGGGAGGTTCGCGCGGTCGTTCGCGAAGGTTGGTATTATCCGTGATTCCCCGATTTTTCGCAAGCGAACGCCGAAAATCGCGTGGGATTTCGAGCCCAATGGCGGCGGTGGAAGTCCGCTGAGCGGTTGCAGCACTCCAAAATGTGTCTCTGTGTGAAGCGCGCCCTCCGCCCCTTGGCACTCACTTTATCGAATTTTGTAACTCAACCTGACTTCGAAGCGGCTTGCTTGCCGAAGGTTGGGCTCTTAGCCCGACCGAGACTGAAGGGCGATTCGGCTAAGAGCCAAATCTACGGTTCGTGTTCGACGCGTCATCCATCTAAAGTGA
>CAYOZV010000174.1:4497-10357 GCA_964408465.1 uncultured Pirellulaceae bacterium | reverse complement strand
AAACACCGACGCCTGCCGGCTAATCGTTAAACTGACAACATAACTGTGAGCCAAACAAATCAGTCCATTGAACGGTATTGCGTTTAGACCAACTCAAGCGTGACACTTCGCACACCGACGGTCGTCGCGCGGGCGAGGTCGGATTCGGCCTTAAAGGGGAAACGAAAAACATTAGGCCTTGTTATTGTCTCTCAGCACGCGGTTGGCCGCAGGATACCCGCAAAGGTGCTATGCTGTGGCCGGTTCCTAACTAACAAAGATTCGAGTCCAAGTGGCGAAGAAGAAGAAAAACAAATCAAAGATCCGAGCGAACTTTCGCAAGCGCCAGAACACGCGCGTACGGAAGACGGATTTCACCAAAGACTTCAAGGACGATGCCGAATCGTTAGAAAACACCGTCTCCGGCGAACGTCTTTCGGGCAAAGGCAATCTCTCGCGCAAACGCACCGTCATCGGTACGACCTCCGATCAAACGGAATCCGGATTCGAAGTCGACCTCGAAATTGATTCGCAACACTCGCGACCGGGACGAGTGCTCTCGGTGCACGGGCTCAATAGTTTTGTCAAAATTGAAGACGGCACGATCTACGAATGCACCGTCCGAGGCATTTTAAAATCGCTGGCGACGGACCTGCAGCACGTTGTCGTTGCCGGCGATTTTGTGACCATCGAAATTGATCCCGATGCCGAAGAGCATTGGGGCGTCATCGTGCGCGTCAACGCGCGGCGAAATCTCATCAGCCGCACCAGCCGAAAACGCCAGCAGATCATCGCGGCTAATATTGATCTCGCTTTCATCGTCTCCAGCGCCGTGGAACCGGCGCTCAAACCCAACCTGATCGACCGCTTTATTGTGTCTGCTGAAAAATCAGACATTCAACCGATCATCATCATTAATAAGATCGATCAAGTGAACCTAATTGACCTCCAGCCGCTGGCCGGCGTCTGGAGCCAATTGGGCTATCCCGTGGTGATGACGTCGACGATCACCGGAGAGGGCATCGACCGTTTGCGGGAGCTTGTCGTCGGGCGTGATTGTGTCGTGGCGGGGCAGAGCGGTGTGGGGAAATCTTCGATCCTCAATTCGATCGAACCGGGGTTGGCCTTAAAGGTCAGCCAAGTCTCTCAAGAGAATCAAAAAGGACGACACACAACCACCGCGGCCAGGCTGATTCCTCTGGGCGGTGAGAACGGCGAAGGCTCCGCCGGCGGACACTTGATTGATACCCCCGGGATTCGGTCGTTCCAACTTTGGGACGTGATTCCCGAAGAGGTTGCGGGATACTTTCGCGAGATCCGGCCCTTCATCAATTTTTGTCGCTTTCCCGATTGCACCCACACGCACGAGGAAGATTGCAGCGTGAAATGGGCCGTTGCCGACGGGAAGATCGACGCGCGAAGGTACGAAAGCTACTGCCAGATGCGCATTAACGATGAGTACCTTTAAACTGAATCTTGTCACGCGCAATAAAAACGGCGAAAGCAGCGACAGGATCTTTTTAGGAGATCCACTACGATTTTGGAAACGGCCTAAGTCCCAGTAACATTTCGGCGCGTTCGCAAAACGGCTGGTCCGCACAGGCGCTGTCGGTGTGTTGGGCCAAATGACTACGCACGGCCTCGTACACCGATTGGCGATCCTGTCCCGTGTCGATGTCGACGCATTTATTCTGTTGTCGAAACAGCTCAACCGTCGGCAGCGTCTTCTCCTTAAACGTATCGAATCTTAGTTTCACGCTTTGGATGTTGTCGTCGTTGCGACCGGTGTATTTTGCTCGTCCAAGGATCCGTTGCTCGAGGACTTCATACGGGCACTCCAAATAAAGCATCTTCGGCAGCTCCGATTCTTCTCCGAAAACCGCCCGCCAGGCCTCGATGTTTTCCAAGGATCGCGGAAAACCATCCAGCAGGAAATTTGTGTTCCCCGTGGTGCGAGTGATCTGCTCCATCGTTTGCTTCAGCAATCTCACGACATAATCGCTGCCGGCCAGCTGCCCGGCGGCCAAGGAATCCTTGTCATAGCCGTCGGCTGATCCTTTGACTGCTAAATCGGCGCGAATCAGTTCACCGCTGGAGAGATGGATCCACCCCAATTGCAATTGAGCCAACTCGCACATCGTTCCTTTGCCTGCTCCGGGGCCGCCCAACACAAAAACCACATTCGGCGCGGGGCACGGCTGGCGAGGATCAAAATGGTGCAGCACAACCTTGGGCGCGGGAGCGACGCCTTTTTTGTAAACGTGCCACTCCCGATCGGTCGGTGGCAAGTCATCGTCGCACGTGATGTCGTAAGCAAGATGTCCGTCGGCGCGGCAGATGCGCCACGATTGATAGCTGTTGGAATACGACAGCGCGGGGCTGCGCTGCGAATTCCCGTCGGCTCGATCCCAGGCCCGTTTGTCATTCCAGTATCCGACGGTGGAAACGGTGCCCGACTCTGAGGTGGCCGGCGGTGCGGTGGATGGCACGAACAAACCGTCGACTTCCGGCAGACCGGCCCCGGAGACCTCGATAAAGTAATTGTTGGGGGGAAGCGGTTTTGGATCGGGCATCGTGTTCCTCAAAAATCCTTGGTCGTTGTCGTTGGGTGTGGTGGAATAGGGTGGGCTGTGTTGGGCTGGTCGCTCGTGTTTTGTGAAGGCCTTTACTCTCAAGGTAGTAGATCTTCTTAAAAGATCCTCAAGGCTTCCGCGGTGGGCAGGATCTTCTAAGAACATCCACCACGCTAACGGTTTTTAACTCATCGGAATAAAAACTTCCAGCGCTACGATTGAGGCTTCGTCAGAATCAGTTTCAAACCCGCCACTGCGAACACGACAGTAAAAAAACCGGTGACCATGCTGCGGGTGGGGATGCTGGGTTCTAAATCGGTAAACATCTCTTGCGTGCTCGCGTTGTCCATCATCCGCTGCACCGCGACAGCGTTGAAGCGATAGCTTTCGTATGCCACGATCGCGCAGGCTGCGGCGCACAACAGCATTAAGATCCCCATTCGTTTCAAATCCATCAGCACATCACCCAAATTTCGGTTGTCATCATTGAACTGGTTTCCATTGTCACCGAATCGCGGGTGGCCGCTAGCATTGCAGAAGTCAAAAATCAGAATCTTCGGAATAATCCGCAAGTCCCGCAAAGTTTATCACGATAGAGGTGATAGGAACGCATAACTAAAAAGGACACGAGATGCTTACCAATAAATTTACTGCCATGACGGCATTGCTTTTAGCGATGGCGGCAGTTTCAACAACGGGATGTTTTACGTCGGTCGGCCCAAGCTTGGGCATCTTTAGCGTTCCGATTCCGGTAACTCCATACTGGCAGAAGCTTCAGGAAGACCGTCACCACATTCACGAGCGCTACGCCCGCGTGCCGATCTTGGGACCAATCACCGAAGGCGGACCTGTCAAAGCGTTGGATCCGCCAAGCGATGACGAAGTATGGCGAGCGTTAGAACGCGCCAATCAAACTCAGGGCGGCTTCCCGTTCATCAACGAGACTCAGCGTAGCAACGTGACGTTCATTAAAGAAAAGATCGCCGATTACATTGATCCACCACGGGTCGTGCCATTGATCGGGCCGGCTCAACTGCATCACGCCCACTACAAGTGCACCATCTACTACACAGAGAAGCGAATCGTAGGATGGCCAATCCCGCACACTTTGTTGGATGAAGACTCGGTGGAAGTGGTCTATATCGACCACAACCACTTCCACATGGTCGGCGATGTTGATCTTGGAAAGAACAACACTCACTATTAAAAAATAGTTGCTGAAAACAGCTCCCTGAAAACAGCTCCCTGTGGCTTGCCGGCGTTGGCGTCAGTCAAACCAAGCGGCAGGGGGTGTAATCTGATTCAAAAACGGCCAAGGTAGAAATGCCTTGGCCGTTTTTTAGTTTGCGGGCTCACCGACGGCGCGAACGAAGCCTCCGTCTCGTGCCCCGCTGCGGCCGATAGTTAAACGCGATACCGCTATAACCGATAAAAGCGTCAATCTGTCTGTGTTCGGTCGTACATCTATTTCAAACATGAATTGCGAATTACCCGTTCATTGTTCATTCTAGGTAGATGATTGAATCCATATCGCTTCAACTACAAGACGCATTACTGCGGGGGCTCGTCGAGACCTCGCCGTCGGGCATCGTGGTGTTGGACCAGTGCCATCGTGTGAAGTGCTGGAGCCCGTCGGCCGCGACCATCTTTGAGATCCCTGCCGACGCCGCGTTGGACAAACCGATAGATGATTTAGTGGCGATCGTTTCAGGTTTGGGAGAAGAGGTTCATGGTCCCATTCGACTGGCAGGCTCCCAAAAGCGCCAAACCTCAAGCGTCTCCATTGAGATCGAACAGATCGCTCATCAGATCAAAATCGGTGACCAAGATTGGACAATCCTCTATCTCAACGACGTTACCCTGCGGCGAGCAAAAGAACAACGGTTGGCCAACGAAGCTTTAACTGATCCGCTCAGCGGTCTGACCAATCGACGCGGATTCCAAGAGGAACTTGAATCGGCCTTGGCGGGGCAACTGACGTTGGCGATCATCGACGTTGACAATTTCAAGCAGATCAACGATCGCTTCGGCCACGAGGCTGGGGACCGTGCGATCGAGCATATTGCAAAACAGATGCGTGCTTGCTTCCCCGAGGGCGTCTGTGTTGCGCGGTTGGGGGGGGACGAATTTGGCGTCGTGTTGAAGTCCGCTTCACGTTTGGAAACCGAATCAATCTTTGAAAGGTTGCGTCATCGCATCGTTGAGGATCTGCCCAGCCAATATAAATTTTCGGTCGCGGTAAGCATCGGCGTTGCCGTCAGCAGTGTGCCGGGCACGTCAGCCCGGAAATTACTGAAGACCGCGGATCAGAACATGTACCGCGCCAAAGCGTCAGGTGGCAACAGGATCTCGATCCAATCCATTGACGCCTGAACGTGGAGATCGCGGGCTCTGGCAACATGCACCGGACTTTGCCGTTTATGCGTTTTTGGTGCGGCAATAACATCAAAAACCTGTGCGACAAACGTTAGCAAAGGGTAGCTTTGGGGTTTGACACTCATTTGACCGAATCTAAAATAGTTTCTACCGGTTCAATCTTTGTTGGGGCTGTCCTGATGTCCCGTTTTTCAAACTCACACCGTTGGGAAACCTCAGTTCGCGACCCGAATTTGCGAACCCAGCACAAGCACAAGAAGAACCAGCGAACGCGGTAATCTCGCCGGCGTTCAAATTTTCTGACGAAAGTTGACGATATGGGTTTTGGCACCACAGAAATGATCATCATTGCGGCCGTTTTCATTCTCCTGTTTGGAGGTGCGAAGCTGCCCAGCCTGATGCGCAACATGGGGCGTAGCATCAATGAATTCAAGGCCGGCATGGAAGAGAAGCCCGCCGACAGAAAAATCGAAGACAAAGAAGACGCGACGGTCGATGCGATTGAACAAAATCGCGAAGCCGTTGAAAAGTAGGCGTTTGAGTTCGAGTTGAACTTGTTTTCGCCAGTCTATGTTTCCTCCCCTCGTTTCGGTCTGTTAAATCACTATGCTGCCTTTTGGAATCGGTGTTACCGAAATGATTCTGTTGGCGATCGTTGCCGTGATGTTATTCGGCGGCCGCTTGCCCGAGGTCGCGAAGCAACTTGGCGAATCGTACGTCCAATTTCGCCGTGGTTTGGACGACATCAAAAGTTCGATCAACACCGAAATTGATCTGAAATCGAACCCTCTGAAAAGCCTTCCAGATTATTCATCCGGTTCGTCGGTTGACGATGATCAACTCAACGATGACTACGAAGAACCGAGCGCTCCGGTGTTCACGCCGCCGGTAGAAGACGAAGCGTAACGGATTTACTGCCTCACCCAGCCGGC
>CAYOZV010000174.1:0-4397 GCA_964408465.1 uncultured Pirellulaceae bacterium | reverse complement strand
GCCTCACCCAGCCGGCTTTGCCGAATCCGGCGACCACGTAGCAATCGACGATCGACATGGCGTAGAAACGGAAGTCACCAAAAGACATCCACTGCGCCGACTGCGGGTGATCAGCCAGATAAACTTCTCGGGCGTCATCGACCAGCGCATCTGGAAGCCGGTCAATGGTGCCCATTAACGAGACGCGGCTCTGTTGCATTTGGGCTCCGGCTTGGACCAACAACGTCGCCTTGGAGTTCTTTCTCAGGTTCTTGCTGTGCACCGAAAGGTCGCTAAAAAGGAAAACAGGGACTCCCAGTGGCGTCGGTTGGGCGGTTGCCTGTGACGAAGTTGACAACATCATCACCGCATAGGAAGTCTGTGATGCAAACGGAAAACCGTCATGCTTGACCGAAACGGTTGCCAGCGCACCGGAGCGGCCGCCGTTGAGCAGCCGCGCGGCGATTTCAGTCAGTCCGTCTTTGGGCGCTGGATCCAAAAATCAATCTCCAACGGTATTAGCAGTTTCCAACACCTTAAACGGACGGCTGGATGGTTTCTCATGAGTCGGGAAATCCTCGGGAACCGGCAGCGTCACTTCCCCCGTCGCCGCCCACTGGCAACCACGCAGGAACGTCGTGATGAAACCCACGCCCTCGCACGAATAATCCTCGTGCCCCAGAGTCGTGTGAAAGACGCGTCCGTCACCGTATTCCAAGACCATCAGCATAGGTTCATGGCGATCGGTCTTACCTCTTTTGGACGCATCCTTACCGGTTGCCAAGACGGTCATGTGTTCGGCAGGGCCATTCAAAAACGCGTAGCATTCGTCTTTGGCCGACAGCCAGTTCTCCGGCAAGCCGGCGGTGATCGGATGTTCGGCCCGTAAAGAAATAGGGATGTTGTGTTGAGCCCCGTGATGGCCTACTTTGCCGTCGGAGTCGTCGCGCTTGAGTTCTCCTTCTTGGTCATAGTAAACGTAAACGCCGCTGGCGGCTTTGCGACCGCCCCAACCGCCGAGGCCAATGATTTTGTTGTACTCCGGCCAATCGCCGAATGCGTTGTCAGCGGCGTGGACGGTGACAAAACCGCCTCCAGATTTCATGTATTCTTCGAACGCGGCTTGTGTTTGTTTGGGCCATGGAGCGGTGTTGTTGCCAAAATTTGAGATCACCACGTCGTACTCCTTGAAACGCGGTGCGAAATCTGGATCTGTTTTGGGTTCTTTTAGATCTTTGCCTGCCCCGACTCCCGCCAAAGCCAGGAATTCTTTTTCGCGGTCGGCTCTCCAAGTAAACTTCGTCCGCGCGACGCTGACATCGAAGATTCCCGTCTCCTCAAGGTATTGCTTCATCATCACAGTCGACTTCGGCCAAGCCTTATGATTATTTTGACCGTCGATGATGAGAGCTTTTATTTTGGTCTTTGGGGGTGTTGGTTGATCCGCGCGGCCGACTGAATGTGTGGCCACGATTAGAAGTAGAAAAAATGCCACGCGCATCAGCCGATTGGGTAGGTGGTTCATTGTGTTCAACAAAAAAGAGTGAGTGAAAATTGCGATCACTTATAATGTACGAAAAAACCACGCTCGATCATACGATCTGGCGTGGTTTTCTAGGATTTTCTTTCGCTGGCGATCACCGAAGGGGGTGGGTAAAGCCCACCGCGCGGTCGCCTGCGGAGTTGTCGTTAAACTCTTGCCGCCGTTTAGCGACTTGCCGTGTCGAACGATTTCGCCGAAGTGAATTCAGATGACAGCAATTTTGTGATGGCGGCCAACTGGTCGTAGTCATGATAGCCCTGAGCGACATAACGGACGGTCCCAGTTTGATCAATAAACAGCGTCGTCGGCAGGAGAACTTTGCCGGGGATCTGCTTCTTGATGGCTTCGGTGCCGACGCCCAACGTGTAATTAACATCGTTATCAATGCCGAAGCTTTTCACCGTGTCGACGACAGAGGCCGGGTCTTCGGTGTCGTCCATCGAAATGCCGATGACTTCTACTTCATCGCCGCCAAAATTTTCTTCCAGTTCGATGAAATGTGGGATTCCTTCTCGGCACGGTGCACACCAGGTCGCCCACAGGTCAACGACGGTGACTTTGCCAACGGCATCGTCGGATGTGATGCGACCGCCGTTGATGTTCGCGACGTCGAAATCGACTTTGAAGCTTTCAAAACTGGCAACCGCCGTGCGGCTCCACTGTTCAATCTTTCTGCGGTAGGCGGATTGATGCACAGAAACGAGATCTTCGAGTCTGGCTTGGTCCAATTCGGCGAAGACACGACTTTCGATGACGGCGTCAAATTGGGTGTAGCCAATTTCGAACGCGGCGTTCATCGCAGCGAACGAAGCGTCTGGTTTTCTCTTGATCGCGTTGGCCTTAGCAAGGTTCATCAATGGCTGTCCAAGGATCTCGATCGATGCGCTGGGGTAGCCTGGGTTGTTGCGGAGATTCTGAGCAATCCTGCCTTGGGCGGCATAAATCTGAGCCGCGATTCTCTCGTTGAGTTCCATCACGCTGTCGGCCAACGCGCCCATCGCGACCATGAAATGGTACGACAGTTCGGCGTCGCTTTTGCCGTTGCAGATCTTTGACTTGTTCAAGCTGTTGGAAGCCTTAATCGCAAAGTTCAAAACACTTTTGCTGGCTTCGCCATCGATGTTGGCCAGTTCGGTCAACACCTCGATGTAGTTGATCACAAAGGCGGGGTCGTGCTGACCGCGCTCATATGCTCGATTGGCGATATCAACCGCATCGCTAATTTCGCCCTTGTGGCCTAGATTGCTGGCTTGCTCGAGCATCTGGCCGGGGGAACGCGATTGATCGGTGCTGCCACCTCCTCCGCTTCCTCCATTAAAGCTGGTGTAGACACCGGTTTGCGAAGCACGATAGGCTTGCGGGGCCGCGGCGTGTGACGATTCAGGGTTCATGGAACTGGCAACCAAAACGATTGAACAGACAACCAATAATGAACGCATCCTAACTCCTGTTGCTATCTCTAAGGACAAGATGTTTGAGCCTTCGTCCGTGAAGATATGGTCAGAGAGATGGAGCTGATTCAAGGCGAACCACACTCCATCGAAAACTAGGAAGGTAAGGCTAACCAGCGGCTGGGCTTACTCCAACCTCCAATAGTTCCAATTTTGAGATAAAATGTGTGGATAAAGACAGCTGTTGGGATTGGGGCGATAAATCGCACGCCAAGAGTGCGTTTCAAACGCACATTTTTTTCAGCTTGAATGTGCGATTTTTGACCAACGGTCAAATTCACCGCCCAACCGTCTCAAAAGACGTGGTCACGGTGGTGGAAATGCACCTTGAAAAATCTTCGGCGATCGGTTTACGCCGGTTAATACATCGCGATCGAGATCGTCACCAGCGCCGCTTGAAAGATGATTCCGAAACCAATGCCGACGTAAAAACAGGCTGGCTGACCCAGCGGCCCGAGTTCTTGGTGGTAGCCGATTAGATCGGCAAATTGACCTTCATCTGCCGCGCCGGAAATCTTTTGAGTGTCGCCATTGTTGAGCAATCGTGCAGGTTTTCTATTGAACATATCTGTCAGTCACTTTCACAAGGAACACTTGGCAAGGTTATCGCTGATCAGCCCATGGGCATCGGCAGCGATCGCTGTGAGCTTTGCCGTTTCGGAGGACGCCGCTGACACCCGTGCGTCAATGTTTTGGGAGTTAGCTTTCGGCGATCACAGTTTCTCAACGCGGTTTGCTCTTGCCTCCGATACTAACAGGATTTGACGGCCATCAAAGTGAATTATAAAAAAACAGTTGACAATACCTAATAAAAACCTATGCGTTGGAGGACTCTCCTGCTTCAATCGCCTGCAAAATCCGTTTTGTCGTTAAACCCTGCGGAGCCGTAAAACCCCCGATTCCCGCAGCTGAAATGACTCGATGGCAGGGAACGACAACGGGGAAGCGATTTTTGCTCATCACCGATCCGACCGCTCGCGCCGTCTTGGGGCGGCCGGCCAGTTCAGCCAATTGACCGTAGCTGACTGTTTTGCCGAAAGGAATTCGGCGACATTGATCAACCACCGCTTGCTGAAACTCGGTGAGACCGCTGGTGTCGATTTTGATGTCCAAAAGGTCGTCGGGGGCGCCGCTGAGCAGGCGTTGAAATCGTTGCTTCATCTTCAAGCGATCGCCGGTCGCAGGGGACGGGCCGACTTCATACTCGGCGAAGCCGCGCACGAGATCGGCTTGGCTGGCGAAACCAATTTTGATCCGTTGCAGCGTGCCGCCGGAATTTAAAATTCCAATCCAACCGATGGGGGAATTGAATGCTGTGAGTTTTTTATTCATGCAGGGCCAACCCTTTGGTCAACGTTTGGGGGAATTAAAACTGAAATTTGGAAACTGAAATTTGGAAACGCAAATGGCTTGACTAAAACTAG
>CAYOZV010000173.1:0-10473 GCA_964408465.1 uncultured Pirellulaceae bacterium | reverse complement strand
TTAAAGATCCTGCACCGCCATTAACCCAAACCATAACGGGAAACGGAGACGCAACCAGGAGGTTTAACAACGCTCCACTACCACGATGTTTGACCTGGAATCAAAGGTTCTTGCACAAGTTCCAAGCCAAACTCGATCGCTGATCCCAACGTTGGGGTGAACAGTTTGTAGTGGATCTTGTTAAAGATCCTGCACCGCCATTAACCCAAACCATAACGGGAAACGGAGACGCAACGAGGAGGTTTAACAACGCTCCACTACCACGATGCTTGACCTGGAACCAAAGGTTCTTGCACTAGTTCCAAGCCAAACTCGATCGCTGATCCCAATAATCTTCGGCGGGCTGAGCCATCGCTTGCAACCGTTGCTCCAATTGCTCCGTCCACACGACATCACGAGCTTTCACGTTCGCATCTAAATGCGTGGCCGAGGCCGCACCGCTGAGCACCGTCGTTGCCCAAGGTTGATTCATGGCCGCCGCGATCGCAATCGCATCCCAGGTCGCGCCATGTTCCTGTGCCGCACCATTTAAAACGTCACGCCGCCCTCCAAAAGCCTCAACATCATTACGGACCGTCAATCGACCGTTGGCCAAGCTTTCTTTCACAATGACGTCCAATCCAGCCTGATGCGCTTTCTGAAGCGCGGCTTCGGCCGACCTCTCCAGTAGATTCCAAGTCGCCTGCACACTATCGAATAATCGGCGACCACCAAACTCGATCGAAATCGCTTTTTCAATCACTGCAGATTGATTGACCCCAGAAACAGAAATCCCAATTTCAACCTGTGCCTGCTTCATCTCATGCAAACGCATCAAAACAGCCTCGTTCTCCAAGACACCACTTTCAAGCGTGGCCGAATGAATTTGATACAGGTTGAGTTGCTCGCCAAGGTACTGTTGACTGATGGCATACTGTTTTCGCAGATTTTCCAACGAGTGTTCTTTCACTTCGTGCTGGGTGCCTGCGGGGACATCTACCGCCCAATCTGCGGTATAAGTGTATCCCCATTTGGATCCAACACGCAGCTCATTGGGCGCGAATTCACGGGCGCGAATCCAAGCGGCCAAGAACTCCTCCGCTCGGCCGTACGACCGCGCGGCATCAAAATACCGAACGCCCAAATCAAAAGCCGCATCCAACACCGCATGAGCGTTCGCCTGCATCGCCGCCAAAGAATAATCGGCGTTCAGATCCTCGGCATGGCCCAGATTCATGTAGCCCGGCCGCCCCAATGCGGCCAGCCCGATTCCGCGGGCTGCTGGCATTGATTGGGGCTTTCTTAATGGTTCCTCTAAAGTAGGGCCGGTGCCTACCGGCCGATACGGGTAATGGAGAGCGATGGCCGGTAGGAACCGGCCCTACGCACGTCCTTATCGTTTGGCGATTGTTTTGAGGTAAAGCCGTTCGACCTTTTCACGCGCCCAAGGCGTCCGCCGAAGAAATTTCAGGCTGGATTTAACCGACGGGTCGCTGTTGAAACAATTGATTCGTATCCGATCCCCCAGTTCCTCCCAGCCATACTTCTCAACCAATTCTTCCACCATCGTCGCCAGTTTGATGCCGTGCAGTGGATTTTTGGGTTGTTCTTGATTCATCAGACATTCAAAGCCGAGATAAGGAGATTTTTCAGACGTCCGCGCTGCTGGTTATCCTAATCTCATTTCCAACTGGCCACAATTTGAGTAGCGGCCACTGGCGGCAAATTCCATTAGTCCCGGGACACCAAGCGGTGCCGCCCCATCAGAAAAGTGTTTAAAACCAGCCCCTTCTGATCACGCTAACGGGTTCGGCCGAAGCCGCGCCGTCTCTGAAATTCCGCGCCGCCGTTTTTGCCTCCGCCACGCCGACGTCGTTGATCAATTTCACCGTCGCCGTCCAAATCTTCACCGTAGGGAATCTTGCTCTCAAATTCAATTCCCTTTCGTTTTCCCTCCATCACATGACTGGCGTAGTCCTTCCGCTGCTCGGTCAAATTGAACTTCTTGTTCTCAGCCAACAGCGTCGTCTTAATTTCCTCCAAGCTGGAATCCAACGGCAATTGATTCACGACCGCACCATCCATTCCAAATTTACCGCCACGAATAATATGAATCGCCGGTTGCGATGTTGAACCCCTGATCGACTTTGTCCATTGGGCATCGTATTCTCCGGCCAGATCAAGATGAAAACGACCAATAATCTCATCATCACTAAACACCTCCCTCAGCGTCGGCGAGAGCTTTTCAAGCGCGGCATCATCGGCGTTCACGAAAACCAACAGTCTTTGATCAGCCGAAGCAACGTTAAGCGCTTGGCCGAATGAAAGGAAGTCAGGCAGCACCATATCTCTCGCTGCGCCCTTTTCCCGGAACCTTAAGGCGGTGTAGCACATCTGATCAATAATCGCGTCGTTTTCTTCGGCTCCTTTGCCACCGGTGCCGGCGATGACCTGATTCGGCGATCGTCCCGCGCGGGTCAGTTGCCGCCTCCCCTCGGGGTCGAACATGCAAAACGCGGTATTGGCAAGCCGCCCGTTGAGCAGCGACCGCACGCGTTCTTCGGACTCCTTATTTTCGTAAGTCTCGATGCGGATGCAAACAAAGGAACGAGACGCGTCGATAAACTCTTTCGTCGAGAACAAACTGTTCTGCGTATGTGAATAGCCCGGTCAGAACACCCCAGACACACCCGAACATTGCGCGGCCGCCGACATAAAAAAGATGGGGCGATTGGATCGTTTCGCTTCCGCCAAACCCGTTTTCCACGTCACATACCAGGCCACGCCTTCATCCCCGACAGCCTGCGGGTTTTGCTCGACGGCATGCAACCGGCTTCCGTCTGATCGCTGTCGTCCACCAACTCCACCACGCCCTGCGGTTTGACGAACGTCGTCCGCCCCCGATTGAACAAGCGGTTTATCTTTACTGTCGCCATCGAACGTAGCTCCCTGAGCGATCCAATTTGTCAACGTCTTAAGTTCACCATCAGTGACGGCCAGCTTGCCTTTGGGCATCTCTCCGGATTCGATGACCTCGATAAAATGGCTGCCCTCAGGATTATTGGCCGCGATCGAGCCAGTTTTCATCAGCGCCGCGTAAGATCCGATTCCATAATTTCCTTTGGCATTGGAAACGTGACAACCACCACACTTGGCCACAATAACCGGTGCCACATCATTGGTGAAGCTAATAGAATCCTGCGCGTTTGCGAACGATCCGTAGAACATCCCGCCGCCAAGGCAAACCAAAGATAAACAGGTGGCATTGATTGAGTTGAACAAGACTGAACTCCGCAAAACAAAACGCTGTTGAAAAAACCATCATCGTCAAAATCTTCGGTGGGCCAAAGCAAGGCTTATCCACCAAAACCGATTGCCACCCTAGCTTGTATGGTCGACAGATCCTCGGTGCACGTGCTTTGACTAATTCCCTTCACGAAAAATATCAGTATTCAGGACTCTCGGCGTTCGTTTGAGCAACATTTTTGAAAAAGCTTTGATTTTACGTGCAAACGCGATTGGCCCAGTTCATGCACCCATGTTTCCTGAGATTGAAAACGTCGGATATTCTCGGATTCATGATGCGGTTTTGCATCATCGTTTAATTTGGGGATGCGTTTTCAACACAAGTCTCATTTAAAATGCAGGAAATGAATTGAACACGACACTCTCAATCGAAGATTCACAAAAAAGAAGCTTGAAGCAATCAGTCAAAGAATTGGTCGGCCACGCCGTTGCTTCCATCGCACAACAACGTGCTGAAGATTTGTTCGAATCTCCCGTCAGCCAGCCGTCGGGAATCCAAGACAAACTAATCATGGCACATCTTAAACGACAGGCGATCGCTAATAATCAAGACGACTTCTTTGAACGATTACATGTCGATTTTTGGCAAGGCGACGGAGGAGCGGCATTTTCGACCAACTGCGATCACCGATTCGAAGATCTATTCCTCGCCAAACAAAAGGTTGACTTCGATCACCTTCGTGGGATATGGCAAACCCAACGCCCAAAACAGATCGTCGAAATCGGTTGCAATTCAGGGCTGCTGCTTCAGTACCTGACAACGGAACTCGATGGCGTCGAGAAATCTACCGGCATTGAAATCAATGCTGAACAAGTGCGGCTGAATCAACAATCGTCTAAGTTCGATTCGAGAGTCAATTTTGTCAACGCGGACGCTCGCGATTGGCTGATTAAAAACGGCAGTGCTAATTCGTTGTTTGTCACCAACGGCGGCGTGTTAGAGTATTTCCGACGTGAACGTCTCAACGAAATGCTGACTCACATCTCCAGCCAGCTTGGCCCGGCCATTTTCTTCGCCGTCGAACCGGTTGCCCACGATCACGACTGGAGCAAGACAACCCAATCCGTTCCCTTTGGTGAAGAGCTTTCGTTCTCACACAACTATATCGACCTATTCGAATCGAACGGCTTTCAGATCCTCCATCAGCGCACCGTTGAATTCGACTGCTGGAAAATGATGACGACAATCGCAACCTGCGATTGACAGCCCAAGCCGCGCAACAGCGTTTTCGGTGCCCTCCGAAGCCACCTCGGTTCGTTGGCGATCAAACAAATTGGCAAAAGCGCTTCCATTGACTGAAGAAACCGCCAAGTTGCGATGGGTTAATTGCCGGTCAGAATTCGAATGAATGGAAAGACATCCAGAAAGTCAACGATTCCATCTTCGTTGATATCCGCTTCGGCTAAATAATCATTAGCCGACAGAATTGAGATGAAGGGCCCGACGTCCAAAAAGTTTACTCCACCGTCTTGGTTAACATCACCTGGCACAAAAGACTGCAGCGTCAACGTCAATTTGGGTGCTGCTCGCACATCAGCGATGAACCCTTCTGTGGAATAGAATCCGAAAGAATTGTTGGTTTCCATTACTAGAAGTAAGCCAATTTCCGTGGTGCCTTCATTAACCAGCCTGTTCAACCAATTCGCATCAATCGAATCGGCGACTTCCCCAAGTCCCATGACGGGCCCCATGGTACCGACAAGCAAATCTGTCCTAAGTGCGTCTTCAGACGTAATGACATTATCGCCTACATAGCCATAAATTTGGGCTATCGTGAGTTCACCGTTACTGGGGGTTTGCGGTCCGCTACCGACATCCAGTTCCAGCTCCGCGCTGACGATGCGTCTACCGTCTTCAATTTCAGGTAAAGTGAATTCGAGAATCGGTCGTCGATCGAGATCTATAAAATCAACCAATTGAGTGACCAGCAGACTGCCGCCTTCCTGAATCTCAAAGACTCCGTTGGTGAGCTCGCCCCATGCGTCGACCGTTGGAGTTAATACGATTTCATCTGAGGGACTCGCGAAAACGGTTAACGGAAGTTCACCTGTTTCAAGAAAAGACGGAGGCAAATTCCATGATAGGCCACCGTTTCGCGAATTAACGTAGTCTTGTCCGTGCGGAGATGTTGGGGCGATGACACGCATGGTGTAATTTCCACTAACGCCGTTGCTTGGCGCGGAACTGAACGACACGAAGTAGTCAGTGTCCGGTGCGAGCGTCAAGTCCAGCGACGTGAAATCGAATCGCGTGATCGGCGTATCGCGAAAGTCATACTCCGTGACCGATGCGGCTGGAAAAGAAATACTACCCAAGATCGTGCCGGGCAAATTGCCAATTGATTCATGGATGCTGACCATCAACGGATCATTTAAAGATCTGCGTCCTAGGATCGTTTCCAGCCCTGAAACCGCACCGCCAGGACCGGAATTGAATCGCTGTCCTGGGATTAAATTGGTGATGTTGTTATTCGTTGACACAGCTCCAACGCTGGTAACAAAGGAAGTGGAGTCGTACCCATCAACGATATTGCTTGATAACACGACGTCTTGTGCGGAAACGAATGTTCCGAACAAAAACAGCAAACTTGCAATAGAGAGAAACGTATTTTTTAACACCGGGGAGCACCTAAAAATAAGCATTGCATGAAACCGAGCCCGTCCCGCGTATTTCTATTTTTGCAAACTAGGCTTTGACGACCTTCGAACCGACAATTCGGTTGGAAATGCCTCAAATATCCGCGAATAGTTAAAGCGGGCTTGTTGGATTTGAGACAGCCGCCTCAACACCCCAAGAACCGCCGCGTGACTCGGCAACGTCTTGTAAATCTGAGCCTATCGTAGCAGACGTGACCGGTAGTTCAACCAAATTCACTTTTGACACGGAGAGCCAGAGGAAGTACGAGCGCGAAAACCTACGCGGCATCATTTTTGGGAGACCACGCCCAGAGGAGAGCCAATTCAGAACTCCCAAAACTGTAATATCTCTGCTGTTCAATCCGGTAATCACGCGGTCTAATTGATGGCGAAAGTCAAATTTGCAAATTCGGTTTGATTTGTACAACTTCGGTCTCCCCCTGAAAGATAAGGAATCAAAACAACATGGATGATCTTGTAAAAGCAATGCGATTGGTAGTGGCTGACACCTACGCCGTTATCGGACAAACACATCTTTGTCATTGGAACGTCAGAGGGAATTCTTTTTTCTCACTGCATCAAGCGTTTGAAGAACAGTACACCGAACTGTTCAACGCCGTCGATGTTGTCGCTGAGCGAATCCGAGCAAAAGGTGCGCTTGCTCCTGGTGGTTTAGCGGGGCTTGCGAAGTTATCTGGCATCGAAGAACTCGCCGAAGATGCCGACGCGATTTCGATGGTGAAACATCTGTTGATGGCAAACGAAAAAACGCTGACGGATCTGCGTGCGGCTCGCGACCTTGCAGCAAAGCACAACGATTCAGAGTCCGAAGACTTGATGATTGGTCGAATCCAGGTCCACGAGAAAACAATTTGGATGTTGAAGAGCTTTATCGGCGAGTGATTCAGCCGATTAGAATCCTCGGCGAGCGATTCGGCCGATTGGAAACCTCGGCGAGCGACTCGGCCGATTGGAAAACAGATTGGTATTTGACATGCGATCCCGAGGATGCCGCGGAGAGTTCGCCAGGGATCGGGAACTCGAGAAGCATCCCGACGTTTTACGGGACAAGCACCTTAAGAAAATTGCAGGGCAGTTCTAATGGGATTGTATTCCGTTTTTGAGTCCGCTGTTGAATCGCAGAATCCACTTCAGAGAATCGAGGCCGCGATTTGGGAAAGTCTTGCCGCTGCCACCTCTTGTTCGCGGCATCCGTGGAATCATGGTGCGTTCAACACGGTAACCATGAACCAAGAATTGGTCGCATCGGTCAACAGTCGTACTGTGATTTTGCGAGCGGCGGATCAACGGCTACCGGCGATCGACTGCCATACGGACGTCCGCTCTCAGAAGGTTGCAGATCTCGGCAGCTGCACGGCTGCTTCGTGGATCTTCTACGACTCCAAAAGCAAGATTCAACTTCGCATTTCAGGGCGTGCCGACGTAATCGACGGCGCGGTGGCAGACGAGGCGTGGAAAGAGACCGCGCTTCGAAGTCGCGGCGCTTACCTTTCTATCACGTCACCTGGAACGGTGTCTGAATCCAAAGCGTCTCCCTCAACGGCGGATCGCACAGTGTCGAAGGAGCGGTCCGAGCGCGGGCGGATTAATTTCCGCGTTGTGCGACTCGTAGTTCACAGAATCGACTGGCTTTACCTGCGGCGAACGGGCCATTTGAGAGTAAAAGTTGACTACCAGGCGACCAACTCTCCCAAAGTTGCTTGGTTAGTCCCCTAAATCGGTTGCCCGCGATGCCGCAGTCACTTAGGTGCAATACCGTTGAATGAATGTTTAACCGTTAGCCGCAGGCGTACACGATCACGCAAAAAGCGTACGCCTACGGCTAACGGTTAAACGAAAAATCACCAGTTTGAGCTTCATTGAGCGGGATTGCATTTATGTGCGCTTGCTCAATGGAGCGATGGCGGCGCAATCACCCCTAGGCCCAAGGGCGCGATCGGTTGGGATCGCCGCACCAGTCCCAGAATGAAAGATCAACACTCCGGCGAACGACCTCGAGCTTAACGACAACCTGCCGGCGGTCTACGTGCCGCTTAAAATATCAATGAACGGCGCAATATCCAAGAAGTTAACCTCGCCATTTTGATCACAGTCCGCTTCGAACTGAAACTCATTTCCAGACAAAACGTCAATAAAGGGCGCGATGTCTAAAAACGTCACCGTGCCGCTTAGATCAACATCGCCCAGTGTTCCGGTAGCACTCGCGTCAACAAGCTCAGTCCCCAGAGCGATGCGATCGATTGTGAAGTTGGTGCCCGCATTGTCGGCACGATCGCTGTTCCAAGGATCCCAACGAATGAACTCAATCTGAGATCCCGCTTCGCTCAATTGACTGATGTCGATCACAAAGCTGTGTGCACCTGCGGTCGAAGGTATCTCGCCTGGGTCACTAACAAACGCCTCTGATGGACTGTTGCCATTGATAGAAATACGATGGCTGGTTCCTGTTAGATCTCGATCTATTGAGTAAAAGATTTCTATGTAAGCTGCATCGGTGGCACCTCCAACAGGAATGCCCAATGAGTTTAACCCACCGTTAGCATCGCCAATGAGAACGTGCCAGTCGGAATTGGTACTATCTGTGCCACTGAAAGTCCCCACGAATTGACCTTCGACTACTCCCAGTGGCTGTGTGGCGTCCCAACGCTGAGGAACCGAAGTGGCACTGCCGCCGGGGCGGAGGCGAGTTCCCGATATCATGACGTCTTGAGTTGTGCCACCTGCTGACATTGAACCGTCAACGCCCACGATGACGATGTCTGCACTGGCGGCACTCGCACTAAGCGTAAGCAGTGCAACCAAACCAAGATGGAAGAAAGATTTCATAAGAACTCCTAGGAGGGGGAAATTAAATCATGTTGTTGAGCTTAACTTTTGATTGCTGCCCAAAAGACAAGATTGAGAAACACAAGCGTTTCCAAAATCGTCAGAAGTTCAAAATTGGTTTTCCCCAAGGCGAAACTGTCTCCCTTGGAAGTTATCAACTTTGACTTCGGCAGCAGCAAACAGGTAGGCCAACATGTTCGACTTTAACCTTACCGAGGCTCTCGGGCAAGTTTCTTCCAGCAAAGCTGCAGTTATCTTTGGAAATTTTCTTCGTGGCGGTGTTCGCCAGCTGATCTACGAAGTAACGGGCGCAGAGGTCAACGAAACCGCGGCCCCCCAAGCACTCACCAAACCCCAGCGGCACCAACACTTCCAGCTTGGCGTCCAAACGCTCCCGATACCACATCTCCATTAAATTCCTTTTTGCTTCTTAATCAAACAACTTAGGAATCTTCATCGAGATCTTATTCACGCCATTAAACTCTATCGCCGACTCTTCATCTGTTTCTTAACCGTCCAGCAGATACCGGCGACCGTCAACAAAACGACTCTCGTCAGAGACAAATTTGCGTGGTGATTGACGAGTCTGAGCTTGAAACTGAGCCGTGTGTTTTTTGATCCACGGAATCTTTGCAATGACGTAAGTCCGAACCTCGTCATCATCTAAGTCTAGGGGCGCTGCCACGCGGACATTACCTTCAGGTGCCATTGGTTCCAACCACTAAGTTAAACCGCAACTTCCGCTTAAAAGTCCGATCTTCAAAACCCTTAAATTTGGCGGGCTGAATTTCGTCTACTCGCATGATTTATTCCTGATCCGCGTTTTCGTTCGCGTTAGCATTTCAATTCTGTTCGGTAATGATTTTGTAAGATCTGTAAAGGTTAACCAAACCTTATTCATTTTCGCCCGACATTTGTCACTGCCACAATGGTTCAATCATCCCATTTTGTTCGCACGCATGCATTCATCATAACGATGCAGCAACGACGGGCAGTTTCCGCATTCTGCCCCTTGTCATCGCCAAAACAATCGAGCATCTTTGCGACCAACCACGCAAACAAATTTTGCTCGCGATGATTTTTTGCCGATTGTTGTGACCACAGATCCGCGTCTTGCTCTGTTTCAGAGTTGAGAAACCGTTGCATCGCACCGATTCGCTGGAATTCCTTGGAAACACAATCGTATCGCACTTGGGGAAAGTCCGGATTGCATTGCGTTGTTAGCTCGTAAAATACCAACAGGATGTCGAGTACATGGTCAACCATCGGCAGTGGTAAAGGCGGGTCGATTTTGGTTAGCTGGACCGCCGCACCGAGCAAGTAAGGTTGGTCCCGGTTCACGTCATCGAATCTGGCGATTTTTTCCGCGTGACCGTAGCAAGTCACCACTGCAATCGCGCGAGCCATCTGTTCCAAAGAATAAGCCGTTCGAGCTGCCTTATCGGTTTTCATCTGACTTTCCTTTGGGATTTATCGACTCCGCGTCTTCGCGATTCTGCGTGAGACCTTTTCGCACTGCACATGCTAAGCCTCCTCAACTTTCTTTTTGCTGCTTTCTTCTTTGCCTTCTTGGCCCGTTTCTTCTTGACCTTCTTGGGTGGTCCCCATTTTCGCACATCTTCAACGGTCGCCGATTCAAAAACGACACTGAGCGACTCGAAAAGCTCTTCGAGATGTACACCAAAATGACGGCGAAAGTTGAGG
>CAYOZV010000172.1:0-10486 GCA_964408465.1 uncultured Pirellulaceae bacterium | reverse complement strand
CTGTACTATCGATAGTACAGCAGCTGTCCCCAGCTGCTTAGCCGATCCCTTTCCCCATCCATCCCCCCTTAAATCAAAACCATCAGTACCCGAGGCAAAGATTAGGATCACTTCGACTAAAACTTATCCACCGAATCGTAAGGTTAGGTCGGGCTGATCGAAACGGCAAACACGTTCAGTGCCATGGCCACCAACAAACCGATCCGCAAAACCTGATTGCCGCGCGCTGTGACCCGGGGTGAAATCGTCTTCTTTTTCCATGCCGTGGGCGGATTGCCTTTTGCATATTCAAGCGAACAACAATTGGCTAACAACATCCACACAAACATCCATATCGACGGTTCAAAAGGTGAGCCGACACAAGGAGAAGTCCACCAAGAGGCGTAATCCACGGCGCTAATGTGGCCAGCAATTCTTTTTCTGGTGTGGTTTCAGGTGAAGAGTCGATTGCTGATTCACTGCCGTCAACATTGGTTGAAGACTGACAGTGTTCGCAGTCTTCGCATTGATCACATCCCGTATCGACAACCATTGCATGGGCGGGGGCTTCTGCGGCTTGGCAGGAAGAGCAACATTCACCCGCCAACCCGAAGGCGGCGAAGGTGATGAACACGAGCCCCACAGCACCGATCGAAATAGGCGTCCAGTTTCCATGCTTTCGGATTCCGGGAATAAAGGCGATGATGGCAATCAGAAAGCAGACCAACGCCATCCATTTATGAAATGCTTCGTCCGCCAGAAAACTCAGCCCCAACGCGGGCAGGTAAGCGATCACAAACGGCATGGCGGCACAATGAATCGCGCATCCGATCGAAGCGACCATCCCCAGACCATCGCGCCAAGCTGGCACACGAGCCTTCACGTTTTCAGTCGCCACATCAGAAGGTGCGGCGGCAAATCCAACTCTATTCACGTTTTTCTCCAAAAACCCCAAAACCTTATCTTATGCAAATGCACACAGAATGCAACAACGGCAAGCTGAACCGTCCAAATAAATTCCAAGAGTGAGTTTTTCGGATTGCAACCAAGCCTTAAACGCAATAGCATTGCACATGCATATGCACATGCACAGCACAGCACTGAAGTAGGTTTGGCGCATTTCACGACTTTCTTTTGATTTAACGTCCAAGCGAAAAAGCTAGAAGACTAAAAAAACATTGTGGCAGTCGGTAGTCGCCATGACCGTCGCAGCTCAAGCCTGCCCTAAACAAATCATTTGGAAACAGAATTTACTAAAACACGGCCCTCATCACAGTCTCGAAAGGCTCACAAGGCTCAAGCAATGAAACTTCAACCCTTTGTCTTTATTCTCCTCCTCTCAGCGATCATTTGCCCGTCATCCAATTTGCTGGCCCAACACAATGATGTTGAATTTGGCTACGACAACCTAAACAATCCATCCAATTTTTTGCTTTCGCCTTTGAGTTTCAATTCGACGACTTCGGACGGGATTATCATCGTTCGCAGTAGCATGAGAGAATTAGATCCGTTTAATGCCGGAGAATTCAGCGCCGATCAGCCGGGATTCGCGACTGACAACGCGGAAGGACTGGCCGTCAATCCCGGCGACGGCATTTTGATCAGTGCCCTCAATGCTTCGGAGCATTCGGCTTTCGGTGTGGGGTACGTGAACTTTTACAATCCTGCCACAAATTCTTTAGAAGCCGCCGGTCGCATCGCGTTTATCGACAATCGAAGCGGGACTCCCGACCTCGTGCTAAACGGTGACACGATCGAATCGGGCGTCGACCCTCAGTTCATTGAAAGAGCAAACAACAGCGGTGTTGTCCACGACCACATCACCTGGGATTTGCTGGACGACGCCACCGCGCCTGTGGGGGCGTATGGGATTTTGGTCCAACTGCAAAGCGATTACGAATTTGACGGCACTGTCGAATTATCATCGGATCCTTTCTGGTTGGTTTTTAACTACGGCATGTCGGAGGATGATTTTGAGGAGCTCGCCCTTGCCAGTTTCGGTGTCGGTGAAGCCGCCCCGGTATTGCTGGGAGACGTTAACCTTGACGGTGTCGTTAGCTTTTTAGACATCTCGTCTTTTATCGGGATTCTCTCCGGCGGGGGATTTCAAGCCGAAGCCGACTGCGATGAAAACGGGGTCGTTAGCTTCCTAGACATCGCAGCATTCATCGGAATTTTAAGCGGTTCATAAGTCGGTCAAACGCGGTCAACGTATGTCAGCCTGTCGAGTTTGAGCTTTTGGAAAAACCATCACAAAGGCAAAACCTTTACAAACCTTGACAGCGTTTGATAGATACCGATCCGATTGGGCAATAGGCCACCTTTGCTAAATAGTAACGGAGCGGCCCAAGCCGAGCCGCCCGGTGACGCAGCGAAACCCGAGGGCTCTGAGCCCTTGGGTCCATATTTGGCCGAATGATTTACATTGATCAAGCGCGACCTAGCACCGAGGACTTTCACAAAAACTAGCGGAGTTCTTTGTTTCGGCAGTTGTTTTTAGATAGTCGTTTTTTCGACACGTTCTGCGTGACGAGATCCGACGGTATGATAGAATCAAGCTAAACCGTGTGATTATTATTCAGCCAAAGTCATGAAGCATCAAAAAGCAAACCAATCCGAACCCATCAAACGCGCCATCCGCGAATCTGGTTTGCGGGCAACTCCAGCCAGAATCGCAACGCTGAAGCTCCTGCATGGTGCCACCTCTCCGCTAACCCATGCCGAGGTCGCCGAAGAGTTGCAGGATTTGGGCGTGGATAAGGCAACCGTCTTCCGCAACCTCAACGACATGGCAACTGCCGGGTTGCTTCGGCGGACTGAATTAGGCGACCGAGTTTGGCGTTTCGAGCTGATCACGGAAGACGACGGGCACGGGTCAGCCCATCCGCATTTTGTTTGCGTCGATTGCGGCACCGTTTCCTGCATGGACGAAATCAAGCTGACCGCCGGAAGCGTACGGCTGAGCCAAGAATTCGGCGAAGTGACCGAGATCTTACTCCGCGGTCACTGCAACGAGTGCGAGTAAGCCCAAACTTACGACCGGCCTGTAGCCAGCCAACGGCTTGATCCAGACAAAAGAAAAGCCAACGAACTTAGCTAAAAGCAAGTTCATCAGCGCTAAATGTTGCCTAAGTAAAGCAACATGGTAAAGTCTTCGAGCGATCCATTAGATAACGGCAGAACAAACCTACGCAGGAAATTCGCCTTCAGGATATGCTTCTTCTTCCTCCTCCATCACGATCGGTGGCAGCGGATCATTGAAGTGCTGCCATGAGGGCGGACCAAGTTCGTATTCCTCGTCAGTTAATTGACACTCGCTCAAGACGCGCGTGACGTGCTGCTGATCTAGGTTTTGACCGATGAAAACAAGCTCTTGCTGGCGGTCACCATACTCGTTGACCATACGTTTCTTGATCTCGTTGATCACCTCTTCTTCCTCAGGCCATGATTCTTCGGGAGCCGATGCCCACCAAAACCCTGCGGGCTCAAGCAGAACCGAACAACCAGCTTGTGACCAGTTATAAGCCCAATCATGACGCGAAGCGATCCACGCAATGCCTTTACTACGCAGCACACCTTGAAAAAGGCCCGTCTCCATATCGTCGCCAATCGCGTCCCAAAGTCGCTGGGGATGAAATGGGCGATCGCTGCGAAAGACGAAACTTGAGATTCCGTACTCTTCAGTCTCGGTTTCTTCCTCGCCGCGCGGAACAGTCAACCACTCCGAAGATAGCTCTTGAGCCGCCTCAAGTTGAAATTGGCCAGTGCCAAGGATTGTGTCCGTAGGCACGCGGCTTTTGGTTGATTCAAGGATTTTCGCCGTATCGTTCAGTTGGCTGATGATCTTTTTCACCAAACCGACCTGCTCAGGCGTCACCAGATCCGTTTTGTTGACGATGATGACATTGGCAAACTCGATTTGGTCCACCAACAAATCTACAATGTTGCGGTCGTCTTCTTCGCTGAGCCCCATTTTGCGATCCGTCAAATCGTCCCAGGAACCAAAGTCCTTCAGGAAGTTTGCGGCGTCCACGACCGTAACCATCGTGTCAAGCTCGGCGACGTGGGAGAGACTTTCACCGTCTTCATCTTCAAACGTGAATGTCTCGGCAACCGGCATCGGTTCGCTGATCCCTGTCGATTCAATCAACAGATAATCAAACCGACCTTCTTCAGCCAGTTTCTTTACCTCGATCAGCAAATCCTCACGCAGTGTGCAGCAGATACAACCATTGGACATTTCGACCAACTGTTCTTCAGTTCGAGAAAGATTGGCTTTGCCGTCACGAACAAGTGCCGCGTCGATGTTAATCTCGCTCATATCGTTCACGATCACCGCCACTTTCAGGCCATCACGGTTGGCCAAGATATGGTTCAGCAACGTCGTTTTGCCAGCGCCCAAAAAACCGCTGAGCACGGTGACTGGTAACTTTTTTGTGCCAGTGGATGAATTGATTTCCGTCATGATTAACTCCGCCCAAAACTGAATTATGAAAAAGACTGTCAACGTAGATTCAGCCGTCTGCCATTCCCGAGTGAACCTCAGGCCAACATGCTATGCAATTGCAACTTCATTGCAAGTGCAGGGCAGGCGAAATCCAGAGAAGTGGCGGAAGCAAACATAACCGAGGGCTACTGCACTAGTCGTTGGGGATGAGACATTGCAGCAGTTCGGTCTCAAAGCTGTCCCAATCTAAGGCATTGTCGTTGAGAATCACCTCCAAACGGCTATCCCGTCGATAGGTTGAAGCGGAGTAGTCGGTCGCACTTTTAGCCCGATTGATCATCCACCAATCACTTTGGCAGCGAAATATTCCTTTCACACGGATGACGTGCTGAAGCCCACCGATTAGATCAAGCAGTTTGTTGCGGTCGAAAACATCGTCGAGGTGGAAGACCCAACCGCAACCTTGATAACCTGCACCTTGATCTTCGAATCGGATTGGATTTTGCAGAGCCGGCAGAAGACGTTCTTGACTGGCGCTTGTTTGCGTCACTGGCTCATCCGCCAAAGGAGCCCCGCTTGCCTCGCTTCCGATGCCAACAAGCGGCGATCCCTCTGGATCGCTTTCGGGCCGCGGATGAGCATCCGCGAAAAGCGGAAAACGGACGGTATCGAATTTAATATCCAACAACTTGGGGTCGATCACACCAAAGCTTGATTCCACGATCAATTGTTTTGGCGGGACGAAGCTTTCGACCCAAGATCGGCAACGATCAATCAACGCGCGATCTCGTGAATCCGTCCAGTTCAATACAACGATGTCTGCCAATTGAACTTGGTCTTGAAAGACCTCCGATTCTTGCCAACGAGGATCATCAATGTCTTTAGGATCAATCAAGCAAATCGTATTACGCAGTTCAATAACGCCAGAAAAATTATCACTGCGGAGAATGTCAACGACTTTTGCGGGATGACTTACGCCCGAAGGCTCTAAGATCAAGCGATCGGGTTTGGTTCGTCGAAGAAACTGGGCCAGTAGCGGCTTGAACGCAAACGCCATGGTGCAGCAAGCACAGCCTCCCCCCAGTTCTTCAACCGCGACGCCTTCAAAGCTGGACCCTAACAAAGCATGGTCGATAGAGACCGTTCCAAATTCATTAATCAGAATGGACCAGTCTTCACCGCCGGGACGCTGCTGAATCAATTTTGAAATGGCGGTTGTCTTTCCCGAACCTAAAAAACCGACGATCAAATTCGTCGATATCTTCTCTCCCTTTTTCCAAGCCATCTTCTGTCACCATTTTTTGCAGCAAGTTATTTCGAAGCCGCCAGGCGTTCCTGCAGCCCCCCCTTCAATACGTGATTGCTTTATACAACCGTAGTGGAACTTGTTAAAGATCCTGCAGCTCCTTTCCCCAACAGGATCTTTAACAAGATCCACTACGCTATCGAGTCCTTGCAAAATGGAACGAAGGGTCTCCACCGCTGAGGTTAAGCGCAAAAAAAGAAGACAACGGTATTTCCCGGACACCACTCCGGTAGATAGACAGACGCCCCATGCTACGATGGTGCTCAAACAAAACTGCAACACTTAGGCAACCGATGAACATCGCCATTTTCCACCATCATCTAAACCAAGGCGGAGTCTCCCGCGTTGTTGCCAGGCAGCTGTCAGCATTGGCCCAACGATCAGGCGATGCCAACATCAAAGTCGTGATCTTTCATGGGGGCCGTGCTGCGCTGGAAAAGGAGTTCGCGGAATTCGAGGAGAACTTGAGCCTAGAATTAATCGAGATCCCGCAACTGGAATACGATGCGCTGCGAGATGATTTTTCTAACGACCATCAATTGGCCAGCTCGATTGAGAAAGAGCTAACGCAGCGCGACTTCGACAAAACAAATTCGATTCTGCACTTCCACAATCATTCGCTGGGCAAAAATCGCGCCGTCATTCCGGCGATCAACGTGCTGGCAAAATCTGGGCGTCGGATTTTTCTGCAAATCCACGACATGGCCGAAGACTTTCGCGCCGAGAACTACCGACTGTTATCAACGAAACTTCCGCAACTGGAAAGTTCCATGGCAGACGTTTTACCGATCGCCCACCAAGTTCGATTTGGCGTCATCAACAAACGCGATGAAAAAGTCCTTGAACAAACTGGCATCTCCAGCGCGTCCATTGATTACTTGCCAAACTCTGTTTCGCCGGACGAAGATATCCCTGACCAACAGACCGCCAAACGCGCTTTCGCCGATCGTCACCAGATCGACGCCGATGTGCCCCTTTTGTTGTACCCCGTCCGCGGCATCCGACGAAAAAACATCGGGGAAGCGATCCTGCTGACCCTAGTTTCGCGCGACCAGGTGTACGTAGGAACCACGCTTGCACCGGCCAATCCGATCGAGCACCAAACCTACCAACGCTGGAAAGATCTTTGCGCGGACCTTCGATTGCCCGTGCTCTTCGACCTGGGAAATCAAGCAGGGGTTTCGTTTATCGAAAACATTGCGGCGGCAGACGCGATCCTGACAACAAGTGTCGCCGAAGGATTTGGGCTGGTGTTTCTGGAATCGTTTGCGTTGGGCAAGCCACTGATTGGCCGCGACATTCCTTTGATCACTTCCGATTTCAAACAGAGCGGGATTGAGTTTGAACAACTTTATTCTGAACTTCGAATACCAATTGAATTAATAAATTGGGCTGACTTCGACCAAGAATTTCGGGCGGCATTGAACGAGACCTATCACGCATTCGAAAAAACGGTTTGCAGCGCGGAATTAAATCAATACTTCGACGAAATTCGCCATGAGGGATGGATTGATTTCGCGCGGCTAACCGTCAATCAACAACACTCCGTCATTACCTCCGCCGCTCGGGATCCGCGTGTGCGCGAAATGATTCGAGATGCGAATCCTTTGATTACCGATTGGGTCTCGGGCTTGCGATCCAACAGTCCCCACCGAAGCGGTGAATCCATGGCCGCCAACCGAGCGATCGTCGAAGAATTCTATTGCGGCCGCAGGGCAGGGGACACGTTATTCAAAATCTACACCGATCTGCTGAAGGGCAAATCTGGCGAAGTGAAAAGTAATCCCAAACCAGAAGCGGTGCTGGACTACTTTCTAAGCATCGAAAATTTTCATCCCTTACGCGTTGAAACTTCCGCATCAGCTCAGCCGCAACAAACAGAACACAAGTATTTCGGCTCAATCATCAAAGAGTCGTTGTCAGAAATTTCTCCCATTGCGACCGGCGTTACCCCCAAGCTATCTCCGATCGCCGAAGTCAAAGCCGTTCTTTTCGATATTTACGGGACGCTGTTGGTCAGTTCCAGCGGTGACGTAGGAACTGACCCTGCTTTTTCGGATCAAAGAAAAAGCAACGATCCCAAGCTGGATCAGATGCTCAAAGGCTACGGCACGAATGTCCAGGCTGCTTTGGCATTGGTCAAGCTGGAGATAAAAAAAGAGCACCAGCAACTGCGGACCGCAGGAATTCCGTCTCCTGAAATTGATATTCGCGAGATCTGGAAATCCGTGCTCACGGAGTTATCCGCCTCACGGGCCGCGACGGAAAATGCGGAGCCACCGATGGGCATACTGTCGGCCCACCTGAGAGAAATTGCGCTACGAACGGAACTTCTGACCAACCCCGTCTGGAAGATGCCCGGCTTCGATTCATGCTTGCGGGAAATTCACAACCGAAATATGCCTTTAGGGATCATCAGCAACGCGCAATTTTACACGTCGGCTATCTTGGAAGCACTGGCGGATAAATCTTTAAACGAACTTGGTTTTTGCGATCCTCTATCGCATTTTTCTTATAGGATTGGCCGTGCAAAACCGGACGCGTTTTTGTACAAAGTCGCTGCGAAGTCACTGCAGCGCTATGGAATTGCTCCTGAGCAAGTCCTTTACGTCGGCAACGATGTAACCAAGGATATGATTCCGGCAAAGGCAACAGGTTTTCAAACCGGGCTGTTTGCTGGCGACCAACGCAGCCTACGCTGCGGCGACCACGGCGATCCGCAACACCACCAAGCGATCGATTTGATTTTTACTGACTTGGACCAAATTACGACTGTGTTGCGATAGCTATGACTCAAACAGGAAAACCCGCGCTGCCCCAAGGGCACAACATTGGATTCGTCAGCACTCGTTTTGCGGGAACCGACGGTGTTTCACTCGAGGCCAACAAGTGGGCCAGCGTTCTGCAGGACAGCGGCCATTCCAACTTCTGGTTGGCCGGTCGATTGGATCGAAACCCTGAACAAAGCATGCTCGTCCCGCACGCCTTTTTTCAGCACCAGGAAATTCAATACATCAATCGACGCATCTACGGCGTCACCAGTCGCGCCTCCATGACGACGGATATGATTTTTTCGATCAGTGGTTACTTGCGCGGCTATCTGTACCAATTCGTTGAAAAGTTCAACATTGATATTTTGTGCGTCCAGAACGCGCTTTGCATTCCCATGAATGTCCCGCTTGGTTTGGCTTTGACGAACTTCATCGCCGAAACGGGTATCCCAACCATCGCCCATCATCATGATTTTTATTGGGAACGCGATCGGTTCGCAGTCAATGCGATTGGCGATTTTCTCGGAACCGCTTTTCCACCGACGCTGCCATCGATACAACACGTCACCATCAACAGCTTCGCTCAGCAAGATCTTTGCCACCGACGAGGCGTCCCCTCGGATCTTGTTCCCAACGTTTTGGATTTTGACAATCCGCCGCCCGAAGCCGACGACTACGTAAAATCGTTTCGCAAAGACTGCGGATTGGAAGAAGATGACATCATTTTCCTACAGCCAACTCGCATCGTTCCCCGCAAAGGAATCGAGCATTCGATTTCACTATTGGCCGAAATCAATAATCCCAAATGTAAGCTCGTCATCTCCCATGAATCAGGCGACGAAGGCGAAGACTACTCGACCGCGCTGCAAGAGATGGCGAAACAGCGCGGTGTCGACATGAGAATCGTCAGCGATCAAATCGACGAAGTCCGCGGCAAGAATGAACAAGGGGAGAAACTCTACACGCTCGGCGACGCGTACTCCCAAGCCGATTTTATCACCTACCCAAGCCTCTATGAAGGTTTCGGTAACGCACTGATCGAAGCCTTCTACTTCAAAAAACCCGTGCTGGTAAATCGCTACTCGATCTACGTCACCGACATCGAACCCAAGGGGTTCAGGTGCATCACCATGAACGGATATTTGACCGCCGAAGTTGTCAATCAAGTGAAACAGGTGATCGAAGACGAAGCCTTCCGAAAAGAAATGGTCGAAGAAAATTATGCCCTAGGGAATAAATTCTTCAGCTATTCGGTGTTACGGCGGAAGCTGCGGGCGTTAGTAAACAATGTCACGGGAACTGAGTCGGGCTAAGCAACAAGGGGTGGATCCCTGTCGTTAAATGCCGTATGCTAAACTTAACGGTGGCAAGTTGCTCTAAATGTTTTGGCAGGCCCGTGGGACATAACGAAGTTGAAAACGCAAAAACATTAAATCAACAAGGGTTCGATCTTCGCCCACTGCTCCCTGGGTTTGTCGCCTCGATCCAAGCTCACCTTCTTAAAATCTATCCGAACATCGCTTCGGAAGACGCCGCCCAGTTCGATCGCATTTGCTCCCGCGTCGCTGAAGTCTGCCAACGTCACCTCCAAACTTGCGAACCGGCCCACCAGGATTCGCGCTGGAATGAGAAAGACATTGCGCTGATTTGCTACGGCGATCAAGTCAGCGACGGCGCGACGCCGACGCTGGAAGTCCTCAAGGATTTCTTGTGTCAGCACAAAATCGACGAACTGCTGAACATCGTCCATTTATTGCCCATCAATCCCTACACATCGGACGACGGTTTTTCGGTTGTCGACTATCGAGCAGTCGATTCGAAGCTTGGCGACTGGAACAACGTCCGGTCGCTGGGGCAGCGGTTTGATCTCATGCTGGACCTTGTGCTCAATCATGTCTCGCAGCAAAGCGATTACTTCCAAAAATTTTTAGCCGGCCATGCACCCTTCGACCAGTTCTTCATCGTCGCCGATCCCGCCAAAGA
>CAYOZV010000171.1:0-10491 GCA_964408465.1 uncultured Pirellulaceae bacterium | reverse complement strand
CGGCGACTGTACTATCGATAGTAAAGCCGCTGTCCCCAGCTGCTTAAGCCGATCCTGTAACTGCCTTTGTTGCCCCCAACCCAAACCAACCGTCGCCCCGAGAAGTCCACGAACAACGTGCCACCTCAGATAACGAGTTAACTCCTGATAGAGAGATATCCCTAACGAAATTCATTTTCGCCCCAACTGCCGGCGATGTTAAATCAACACGCGGTAAGTAGCCGGGACGGCGACTGTACTATCGATAGTAAAGCCGCTGTCCCCAGCTGCTTAAGCCGATCCTGTAACTGCCTTTGTTGCCCCCAACCCAAACCAACCGTCGCCCAAAGAAGTCCACGAAACTTCTTCAAAGGCACGAGGTTGAAGCTAACATCGGATCCTCGCAACGTACCGGCTTAGTGCTTAAGCGTGGGGAGCGTTCACTCACTCACCTCAATCCCAACACCATGAAACGCATCTTCCCCATCTTGTTCATGATCGCCTTTGGCTTGATTGCCACTTTTGCGACTACTTCCACATTGGCGGATGAGCCCTCTGGATCCGCGCAACAGGACGGACCGTTCATCCATCCGGGAATACTACACAGCCGAGCTGAACTTGAGTTCATCAAGCAAAGTATCGCGTCCGGCGATGAGGCACCGACAGCGGCGTGGGAGAAGCTAAAATCCTCGGAATCCTCTAGGTCTCACCGACGCCGCAAGCGGAGACGATCCTCCAACAGAAAACCTGTGTCGTCATTAGAATACCAGCCCGCTCCGTTAGCCGAAGTCATCAGAGGGGCCAGCAACAACCCAAACATTGGTAGCTCCGATTTCTCCAATGACTCCATCGCCGCCTACTCGCACGCGCTGCAGTGGTGGATGACCGATGAAGCGGCTCACGCGGAAAAAGCGATTGAGATTCTTAACGCATGGTCGGAAACGCTGGAGTCAATCGGCGGCCACGATGCGCGGCTGTTGATTGGGATGGGCGGCATTGGGTTTTGCAACGCGGCCGAACTTATCCGCCACTCCGATGCGGATTGGAGCGACGTCGACCAGATGTGTTTTGAAAAGATGCTGAGAGGCGTTTTCTATCCTGTGATTAAGGATTTCTATCCTTCGGCCAACGGCAATTGGGACGCGTCGATGATCCAAACGATGCTGGCGATGGGGATCTTTCTGGATGACCGCGCGATGTTCGATCGCGCGGTCGACTACTATCTGCAAGGTGAAGGCAACGGCGCGATCGAAAACTACTTTAACGATTTTGGTGAATGCCAAGAAAGCGGTCGAGACCAAGCTCACACGCAAATGGGGATCGGCTTTCTCGGATGTGCTTGCGAGATCGCGTGGAAGCAAGGCGTGGACCTCTACGCAGCGGCCGACAATCGTTTGGCTTTGGGATTTGAATACACCGCGAAATATAACCTCGGCTACGACGTTAAGTATGAACCGTATAAAAGTTTCGAGGGCAGGTACTTCTATCGCAGGCTGTCATCCGAGGCACGCGGACGGTTTGCCCCCATCTATAACCGTGCCCTTCATCACTATCACGAGCGCATCGGACTGGAGATGCCGTACTGCCGCGAAGTCGCCCAAGGTCGCGGGCCAGATGGATTTTCGACGACACATATGCCGTGGGGATCACTGTTGTTCTCGGGATTGCCGACCGGCCTGAACCCGATCGAAGTGGCCAAGGGTATCGGAAAACAAACTGAATCAAAGCCCGAATCAATAACTGTACCCGACTCAAAACCGCTGGTTCTAGGGCACGGCCTGAATCGTTTTAAGATTGGTGAGCTGATTGCTGAAGACGATTTTGAAAATTTGGACAACTGGGTGGTTCAGATTCAAACGCAGCCAGATTTCCCGCCCGCCAAAGTCGTGGCTAAAAACAACACGTTGGATTGCTTGGTTCCCGGACGCGGCTGCACAGCGTGGTTCAAACAGAAATTCCCCACGCGCGTGACTATTACTTACAACGTGTTGTGCCCGACGCCCGCACCGGCGATCCGGGGCGTCCAACCGCGCGACATCAATAATTTTTGGATGGCGACCGATGCGTTGGATCGCGACCAAGGCCTTTTTGATTCAGCGCGGTACGTAGGGAAGTTTAATTCCTACGATAAATTGCTGGGCTACTACGCCAGCACCGGCGGAGGGGGAAGGACCGGCAACCGGACGACTCGCATGAGACGTTATCCGCGCACGGTGGATGAAAAACCGGCCGAACATTTAGCGCTCAAGGACAAGGACGGGAAACCGGACTTCATGATCCGACCTGACAAAGTCATGTCCGTTCAGCTGGTGGCGTTTGATGACGTGGTTCAATACATCGTCGATGGCAAATTGGTTTACCAGATCGCGCGTGGCGATCAGATTCAAGTTGAAAGTCGTGACGACAAGGGCGACCGAAAGACCGAAGCCGCGCGATACGATCTTGATCGCTATCCGGTCTACGACGAAGGCTATTTTGGATTTCGTATGGTGGCGACTCACCACGTGTATTCTCAGTTCCAAGTGCATGCGCTCGAGCCCAATGATCGCTAAATTGGGGCGCTGATAGGATGACCAAAAATTAGATCAGCGTCGTGGGATTCGCCAGAATTCCTTGTGCAGCTACCATTTTTTCACCGGAGGATTTCTGGCGAAATCCACGACCTCTTTCGTTGGCCACTATCCCTCCAGAAGAGCTTTTTTCTGGCGGTTTTTTGAATGGTTACGATCTGCGCGGGGGCTGAGCGTGGATTTAGAAACCTTTAATAATGCTTCTTGGCAAATTGCTGCTGACTAATTAACCCGACTCACTATTGTCAACAATTCCAGAAAGTCGATACTCAAATAGGGCTTCTGCTCTGAAAATTATTTTATCTGTTTCGCGATTCTAATTGTCAAGGAAATCATAAATTACTTTTTGAGCACCAAACACGAGCGTGTTCGCCGAGCTGGTTTTACGCTTGTCGAACTGCTGGTGGTGATTGCTTTCATCGGTATTTTGATCGGGATGCTGCTTCCGGCAGTACAGCAGGTGCGCGAAGCGGCCCCGCGGATGCGATGCCCTTTTTTGTCAAACCGTCCGTAGGACCGTTGTCGCTGCAAAAGAAAATAACGGTGTCCTTTTCGATGCCAGTGTCTGCAGTTTCGTTCGCAGCCGGCCGATCTGCTGATCCATCGCCGTGATGCAGCCGTAAAGATTTTTCCGCGCGTTGCCCGCACCTGGGTAAAGCTCTTTGAATTCTTCGCCAGCGACGACCGGTTCATGCGGCGAGTGAAACCAGACCGTTGCAAGGAATGGCGTTGCCTGATTGGCTTCGATAAACGGAATGACGCGATCCATAATAACGCGACTATCGTCTCCAGCCAGATTGTCTTTGGCAATCGCCCCGTTGTGGACATACGGAAAACCGCCTTTCCACGGCCCGCCCGGATCGCCGCCCCAGCTGGTCCAATCCTTGGGAGTGACGGTGGGATCCCACGTCGGTACCGCGCTGGTGGTGGCAAAGTACTCGTCGAAACCATGATGCGATGGAGGCGAATAAAAACCGCGCGTGCCGACCTCATCATGCTTTACCCATCCAACGTGCCATTTTCCGAACATGCCCGTCGCGTAACCTTTCTTTTTTAGCATCTCCGCGACGGTGATTTCCCCGACGCGCAGCCCACCGGTGTGAGCGGCCAGGATACCGTAGCGAAACGGATAGCGGCCCGTCAAACAGCTACCGCGGGTTGGTGAACAAAGCGGCGACACCGCGTAAAAGCGATCAAACCGAACGCCGGCGGACGCCATTGCATCCAAATTCGGTGTCTTCACGACATCGTTACCATTGAAGCCAACATCGCCCCACCCCTGATCATCGCTCATCAGCATAATCACATTGGGCGTCGCGGCACGATCATCTGCGGCAACCGCTGCCGGCCCAGCAACGGCCAAAATAACCAAGGCAGCCAAAAAAATGACGGCGCAGATTGGTGATCGAAGGTTCATTTCTATTTTCCAAGCACGGTCCGATGAAGTGGGAGTGAGATCATCCCAACGATTATTTCCACACGTGCGAACCGCTGAGCAATTGCGTGTAGTTCGCCTTTAGCCGTTGTTTCAATTCCGCCAGCTTTTCAGGCATCGTTGCTGAAAGGTCTTTGGTTTCACTGACATCGTCGGTTATTTTGAAGATTTGAAAATCAGACAATCCGGCGGCCTTTATCTCGGCTTCGTTTTTGGCCGTCACGTTGACCGTCTTTTTAATATCCAGTTTTGCCAAGACCTTCCAATCCCCGTCCCGCATGGCCACCCGTCTTTCATTGAGAGCGTTGTAATAAATCCAGAGTAGCGGCTTAGCGCGAATGGGTGCCTCGTTTTTAAACACGGGCAAAAAATTGGTACCATCCAACTCTAAATCCGCCGGCGGTTGGACGCCAGCGATTTCGCAAAACGTCGGCAGAAAATCCAGCGACGAAACAGGGTGATCCACCAGCTGCCCCGCCTCGATCTCCTCCGGCCAACGCATGATCCCCGCCACCCGAAACCCCGCGTCGGTCGTCCACAACTTCATCCCGCGCAGCGGCGTCGCTCGACCAAACGAAGTTTTTGCTCGGCGATACCGGTTGAGTGTCTCCGGGCCATTGTCGGAAGTAAAAACAACCAGCGTATTTTTATCGACGTTCAGCTCTTTCAACGTTGCCAACAACCGGCCGACGGCGACATCCACATTGGCCACGTTCGCAAAATACTGAGCCTCATTTTCGTTCTGTGCCGCAGGGGTGTACTGGTCAACCAGTGCTGGTGGCGACGCGATCGGTTCGTGGGGTTCGTGAAACGCCACGTACATAAAAAACGGTTGCTCAGGTGACTTTTCCTGCTGTCCTTTGAGCCACGTCGTTGCCTCGTCCACGACCAGCTGGCAACTGTATCCTTCAAGGACACCGACCGGCTGTCCATTGCGCACAAAGTTCTTGGGGTTCTCATGGGAAGGGCTGGCGTTATTCTGCGTTCCAAACCAATGATCAAAACCGGCCGCATCGGGTTGAGGCTGTTTGGCAGAGTTGAACTTCCCGTTGCAGTGCCACTTCCCCGACATGCAAGTCGCGTAACCGGCTCCTTTGAGCAACTGAGCGATCGTGATTTCGGAGGACCGCATATAGATATTACGACCTCCGGGAATAAAGTCGTAAACGCCGGCGCGATTTGGGCTGCGTCCGGTTAACAACCCCACGCGCGACGGCGAACAAACTGGCGCGGCCGAATAGAAGTTGGTAAAACGGATACCTTCGGCGGCCAAATTATTCAAATGCGGTGTCTTGATATGAGGATGGCCGTAGCACTGGATATCTCCGTATCCAAGATCATCACATAAAATGACTACGATGTTGGGCGCACTAGAGGCAACGCCTGCGTTCGGCTGGCCATAGGCATTGTTGGACTCCGTCGCGATCAGGCATGCAAAAAAAGCGACAACGCTGATAATTCTAAACATCAAACTGGACTTCATTTCGTTTCCCCACAGACGGTGATGGTAAAGCATTGATTGGCCAAGTTAGCCCAGGCCAGCGTTTGACCAATCGCTGAACGAACACCAATTTAACAGCCACGGGTACTCAATTAGAGATTCGGTATCGAATTCAATATATTTAGTGCAAGGAGAGGCATGTGCGTTAGCTTCGTTTTCAGCCGCGCTTATTCGGTGGCGCCGTTTTCCCGTTGGACAAAATGCTTTTAGGGTAGTTTTCTTCGGTGGCGGCAGCGGCGCCACCCAATTTCAATTCCAACGACGATCCGCGGTTATAATGTTCGCAGATTGGACATGCTTCGGTTCCATCGGCGCCGGCGTCACAAACATTTTTGTGTCCTTCGGCTGGAGTGCCCCAATCTAATACATCACAAAAATCCAGAAGGGGGATCCTTTGTCCACAAAAAACAGCGCAAACGATCCTCCACTCCAACCGCCGCGCGTGTTCAGTGTGTTTTTGCTGTTGGTCGGCGCGAGTTTTTTATTGCTGTTAAACGGACAGCACTTCACCAATCGTTTGATGTTGCTCGCTTTTGTTTCCGCCAGCGGGCTCTTATGGGCTCGGTATCGGTATCGGCTTCTCGCTCGCGCTAATGACGCCGATGGCGTTGATGTCGCCGGCGCGGGTCGCTTTGCGCTGGTGGTTCACTTGATCTTGTTGATTGCCTTGGCCGCAACTTTGCCCAGTACCTACGCAAGCCAAAACGAATTCAACGAAGGGTTGAAGAGAATCAAAACTCGAATTCAGATACCTCGTCCGTAAACGCCAAACAGGGGATAGTCATTCAGCGGAGGCCGACGATCGAACTGGGTTCTTTGGCAGTCATCGTAGGCCTTGGGGAAATTCTGATCGCTGAGTAACCTTTACCGGTCGGCCGGGGGAAGCTTTGAGTCAACAGAAAGATTCACTTGGGATAACCAAATGGACCGAGAGGAATGGATATCTAAAACTGTCTATTTCCCTGGCCTTCTGCTGGGATGTTTCGTCGTTGGATGGATGATTCCCACCTTCTACGATTGGACCGGCGCGGACCAGAGTTACTCGACGCCTGCATTTGACCAGATGATCTGGTCATTGGTCGGCTGCGGAGGTTTGGCATGGTTGGTCATCCCATGGTTGCCACTAAAAAAAGCCCCCACGCGGCAAAGCCTCGGAGAAAAAGCTTCCCCCCAAACCACGCCCAAACGATTTCAGTTCAACTTGCATGCGCTGCTGGTGCTGACGACCATCGCCGCCGTTTTGTTTGCCGTGATTGCCAGCCACTTCGTTGCGGTTTGCATTCTGATCTGGGTCGTGGGCTTCGTGGCAGGCGTCGGGATGATCGTGAGACACACAAGCTGGAAGTGGCAGTTTTCGGCTCTGCTGGCCTGCATGTACTTCCCCTTTGCTTGGGTGTTTACCTCCAGCGCATTCAACCAAATGAACGTCGAACTTCTCTTGGGTGCCGTCGGATTGCCTTCGTTTGTGCCGACCGTTTTTATTGGAAGGCTGCTGGACACCCGCGCTCAAGAGATACTCTGGTTGTGGGTTTTGATGGTGGCAATTGAACTGGTGATTGGTTTCTGCATGACACAAATCGGTCCAAGATGCACGACCGCATACTTCGTGCTGGTGATGCTAATGTCCATTTACGGTTCGCTGTTGCTAAACATGGGAACACGAATCTGAACGACCGGTAAACGTGCAGGTTTGGGTGTACTTACGCGCCGATGGCAGCGTGAAAGTGCGGTCATGCGGCCATGTGATCAACCGCCGCGGGGAGGGCTATTATGGATGTGGTTCTTCTTGAAGGACTTGTGTCTGCTCCATTTCATCCGCCGTATCGCCGGAGGGCGTGGATTGGACTGCGCTGTCACAAGCGAATAAAAAGATGGCGAGTGTCGCGAACGCTACAATTTTAAGTATTTTCATGGCTCCAGTCCTTATTGGATTGCGTGGTTGAGTAAATATAAAACGTAGTTAAATCGAAGGGCGCTAAACTACGATTCCTGAACCACCAAAATGAAAATGTTGATTGCAGAGGGTCACTTCAACATCCTCAACCGGTAAATTTTAAAAACTCCACCACTGCCCTAACCCGCGTTTCCTCTATCTCCGTCAATTCGTTTCCATACGGTTCAATCGCTTCACCAACAGGCGGCAGCGAATCCAACGCTGATGGGTATTTTGCTCTTTATTTCCAGCGTCATCTCTGAACCCTCAACTCTCGGCCGAGTTTTCATAAGCCGAATACACGCCAACAAAGGAAGGAAGGAATGGACAAACCTGCGGGGATGCCGCGCTGTCGATCTTCGAGCTGGAAATGCCCAAAGTTGCCGACCAGTTACCCCGTTGCGACGACTCCCTGAGGTGTTGTCGAGTAACCGTTATGCCGCAGCGCTGGTGAAGTTAATGGGGATCGACTAATATGATTTCTGATTAAAATTCTTTCCCAAATTCGATGCCGGATCGCGAATCGTTCCCAAGCCATGTCTATTATCAATCGAACTGCCTGGATCGCTTTAGTCTGCATCATCGTGCTGGTGCTGGTGGGCGCTACGGTGCGCGTCACCGGATCCGGACTGGGATGCCCGGATTGGCCGTTCTGCTGGGGACGTATTATTCCTCCGACCAGCGTCGACCAGATTGATGTCGAAAAGATTGACATCGCCAAATATAAACGCAGAGCTATCCGCCGTGGCATCGATCCCGAAACGATCACCAAGCAAACAGTGTTGGACAGCTTCAACCCTGTTCACACATGGATTGAGTTTATCAATCGACTGACGTCACTGCCGCTGGGGCTGTCGACGTTGGTGTTGGCGATTGCGTCGTTTTGGGCCAGCCGTCACCGAGGCTGGGTGATCGGGCTGTCGTGGTTTTGTTTGATCGACGTGCTGGTGAACGCCGTGATGGGCGCGATCGTCGTGCGCAGCGGGCTTTCGCCGGGAATCATCACGCTGCACATGGCGTTGGCGTTTTTGCTGATCGCCGTTTTGGTAACGGTCATCTGGTTGACCCGTGAATCAACGCCACAGGATGCCGCGCCGATTACGTTTGCCAAACCGATTTTGATCGCGTCTTTGGTTTTTTTCACATGTCTGTTTTGCGAAGGGCTCATGGGCAGTCAACTGCGCGAACAAACCGACGAACTGGCTCATGCCGCCGCAGCCACCGCTCGCGAATCCGGATCCACCGATCCCGTCGATCGGTCGCAGTGGATCGAGGAACTCGAATCGACGCTGATTTACAAAGTTCATCGAAGCTTCTCTTGGACGCTGTTTGTGACGTCGGGGCTGGTGCTGTTTTGGACGGGGAAGCATTCAGCCGCCCCGCTGATCGAACCGAAGCTGATCTTCGGTTTTGTGATTGCCATGATGTTGATGGGCATCGTGTTGGCTCACGTGGCGATTCTGCAAGTCATCCAAGTCCTGCATGTGGGGACGACGGCGGTGATGCTGGCGGTGACCTGGCATTGGATCCTCCGACTTTGGAGCCGGCGGGCTTAAGATGCAGAATATCTTTGTTTATGGAACGCTTAAACGCGGAGAGGAATTTTCATCGCCCCTGGCCGACCAAGAATTCGTGACGGTGGCTCAGACAACGGCCGACTACTGGATGTTCGAATTGGGTGGCTACCCAGGTTTGGTGGAAGCGACCGGTGCGTCCGGCGATTCGATCTCGGGCGAAGTGTATCGCGTGGATGCGCAGTGCCGGCAGGTGCTGGACCGGATCGAGTGCGTGGACGAGGGGATGTATGAGCTGCGCGAGATTCAGTTGGCCAATCAGTCGGAACTGGGGTTAAACGGTCAGTCCGTTTTCGCTTATTTTTATCTTCTGCCAGTGTCGGGATGCCAGCGTTTACAATGCTGGCCTTTTCCAACGTAGCCTTTTTCAACGTAGCCTATCCCACCGCGCGAGCCGGTTTTAGCCGAGCCAAAGGGTAGCGACTTGGGTTCTGACGGCCTGATTTTGGGCCCCATGTTGGCCTTTGAGCAAAATTCGAATCTCGCTAAACTCCCGCGAGAATCGTTTTCGAAGAAACACCAGCTGTATCGCATCAGTTGATCGTAACAAAAGAACCTCAACGTCGGGAGAAACAATTATGTCGACCATTCAAATGGACAAACAAGCGCTGGCGGATCAAGTCGAAAAGATGCGTCCGTGGCATCACGACATCGAAATCAACGAAGATTTTTCGACCGGCGAAGTTTTCTCGCCCACCAAAACACTTATCCCCGCCAAAAACGAAGGCGTCAGTTTGATCTCGCCTCGTCAACGCTTTCTCAAGCGATTGGACAGTCTCTACCCCGATTCATTGGCGGGTAAGCGTTATTTAGATTGTGCTTGCAACGCGGGGGCCTATTGTTTTATGGCCCGCGAACGTGGGGCCGAAAAAGTTGTCGGTTTCGATGTGCGTGACCACTGGATCAATCAAGCCAAATTCGTACAGGAACATCGTACCCTGGCTCCAACAGATCGAATCGAATTCCACACGCTTGATCTTTACGATCTGCCAACGCGTGATTTTGGCACGTTTGATCTGACCTACTTCAGTGGAATCTTTTATCACCTGCCCGACCCTGTCACAGGCCTGAAGATTGCCGCTGATTTGACCGAAGATATCATCGTCGTCAACACGGCAATGCGACGCGATGAAAACAATCCCTCAGGCATGACGATGGCGATCGAAAGTGACACTCAAGTCATGTCCGGCGTTCATGAGATGTCTTGGTACCCTAACGGACCCGAATGCATCCACAACATCTTGCGGTGGATGGGTTTTGCCGAAATGAAACTGACGCTGGACTACGTCGGTGAAGGTTACACCAACCAACGTATCGAGTTGATTGCTGCTCGCGAAAAAGGCCGGTTGAAGAATCTGGCCGGCGAGTATTTCACCAAAAGAAGTTAAGCACTCCCCACTAATTTGACAGAATAAAATGGCTCGGGCATTGATGTTCGAGCCATTTTTCCGTAGTGGAGCTTGTTAAAGCTCCCGCCGAGAATTAGAACGCTGCCATCA
>CAYOZV010000170.1:0-10521 GCA_964408465.1 uncultured Pirellulaceae bacterium | reverse complement strand
GCCAAATAACGTTTGTCGTCGGCGCGACGGGTAAATCCAATTTCGTCCAAGTATTCACAAATCGGCACCGAGTACTTTCTCGAAACGCCGAGCACCTGGCGGATGTCGCTGACAGTCATCCCATCAGCGGCCGCCATTGCCGTCGCAAGTTCCGCCTGGGCGTTCTCCATGACGCCAGCATCAATATAGAACCCGTCCTTGCCAACGCTGACCACGTCATTATTCTCGGTCGCCATCGTCAGCAGTTCATCTACGGAGTCCTTGTTCTTGGTGGCCGCGGCGATCAGCATTTTCGACGTCGGGCCTTGAAGCCCTGCGGTTTTTATCTCCTCCAGCAACCATTGCAGCAGCACCTTCTGCCCCTTGGAAAGCTTGGGGCCGCGATCGTTAAGCCCGATCGTGTTGACGTTGGCGTTGATCGTTTTATTTTGCTTTAAAATGTCCATCGCGGCCGAAAGTAACGCCGGCTGCTTCAAGTAAGCAAACTCATTTTCGACAACGTTGCGCGGGTGATTGAACCGCAGGGGATGCCGGTCATGCAAGCGCCCCAAAACTTTGACGATGCGCTGTGAAATTTGCTGCAAGCGATCGCGATGAGTCACCAGATGTCGCGACTGAGTCAATCGCAGTTCGACCAGACCGCCGGATTGGATCAAATGCTGGTAGGTTGTGTCGACGTCGATGATCCCGGCGATGCGCGGCCAATCCGAACGCTGCCACCCCTCATCGCCACCGCCATTGAGATACACACTGGCCGCCGCACGCACCAATTCATCGTTGGACGTCATCTCATGGGCGTGGCGGATGTCTGTCTCGGTCGGTTTCTTCAGCAGTGTCGAATCGGGATGCAGCACCACTCCGCCCCCGATGGTTTCCACCGGCGATTCGCTGCGGATAACAAACGGCTGGTTCCAAACCGAGACGCAGGGTTCTTTTAAATATAACTGAGCGATCGCGGTTTCTCCGGCGGCGATGGATTCTCCGGATAACAGTCGGACGTTGGCCATCACTTCGGCGGTACCCAAATGAAATCGAACTTTGGCTCGGTCTTTGAGCGGCCGAGTGCTGTTGGGCAGCATGCGAATCTGCACCAGCAAAAGCGTCGAAGCCACTAGGTGGCCGGGGGCACAAATTTCGTGGCCGCGTTCAATATTTTGATTGTTAAGCCCCGCCAGATTGATCGCCGCGCGCTGCCCGCGACTGACGGTGGTGGTTGATGAATCGTGATTTTGTAATCCACGCACCCGCGCTTGGACCCCCTCGGGGTGAACCTCCAAGGTGTCTCCGACTGAAATCGAACCGCTGCTGACGCTGCCGGTGACGACGGTGCCGTGACCCTCGACGGCAAAGCAACGGTCAATCGCCATTCGAAACGGAGCACCGACCGCGGAGGCGCGTTGGCCGGCCACCTGATCACAGCACGCGGTTAAGGCCGTCTTGAGTTCCTCAAGCCCTTGTCCCGTTTTACTGCTGCAGCGAATGATCGGCGCATCGCGAAGGAAAGTGTCTTCCACCAAGCCGCGGATTTCATCTTCGACCATCTGCAGCCACTCGTCTTCGACCAAATCGCACTTGGTCAGCGCGATGACCCCCGTCGAAAGATTCAACAGTCGAATAATGTCCAGATGTTCGCGCGTCTGCTGCTTGACCGAATCGTCGCCGGCGATGACCAGCAGCGCGAGGTCCATGCCGGTGGCACCGGAGAGCATCTGACGAACAAATTTCTCGTGGCCAGGAACGTCGACGATGCCTAACTGGTATTTCGGGAGGGAAAGTTGAGCGTAACCCAGTTCGATGGTGATCCCGCGTTTTTTTTCCTCGGGCAAACGATCGGTTTGGGTGCCGGTCAGCATTTTTACCAGCGACGTTTTCCCGTGATCGATGTGGCCGGCAGTCCCTAAAATTAAGTCAGTTTGCATGTCGCGATTTTATCGCAAATTTCGATCGCCGAGGATGGGGGCGCAATTTTGGGGGCAGGGTGTAAATAAGACCGGAGGCTTGAAATGGTTTGTTTGAGGGCGTGGGGTAAGGGGCTCTCGTTTGGCAGGCAAAAACGCGGTCGCCTGCCGGCTTGTCGTTAAACTTTTTTTGGGGCGGAGTGACTGAACAAAAAAAATCGGCTGGACGACAATCTTTGTCATCCAGCCGATCGTGGTGTTGGGTAAAGTTGTTGTCCGACTCCACCAACCACCGGCCTGCCAAACAGCGGACATCATGTCCCATGGACTTGGCAAGCGAATGTTTTCCTGCGACCAAGATAACATTACACCTGCCAACAAAAGGCAGACGCGAGGACGTACGGTTATTTTGTTGCGGTAGACTTGGGTCTCTTACGAAAACCGCCCATCGGTGTAAAATCACCAAGGAGGAGATGCGTTCTTGGAAGATAGAGCCCCCCAACAGGCGAAAGATTCAAATGAATTCGCCCTGCGTTCTCACTTCCACCGAATCCCAACGGCCTTCAAAACCTCGTTTACCGCGCTCTGCAAAGATAGCCCATCGCCAACCCGCGTCAATGTAACCCGACCGCGATTCGACACGGCAGAAATCGTGTAGATGTTGAAAATGCCGAGTGAAAAATTTCGACGAAAACTAGAAAATGGCTCACATAACGTGCCACTAACCGATGACAGCACGTAATTAAGGGCTGTTAAATTTGCCTCAACAATATCACTGATTTTCTTCCGCCATTTATATGACCTCACCGCTGCAAAACGCCAATCATTATGACTTCGATCTGCCCAAGGAACTGATCGCTCAGTTTCCGCTGCCCAACCGCGAGGACGCGCGTCTGCTGACGGTGGATCGGGCGAAATCGGAGCTGGACCATCACCACGTGCGGGATCTGGACCAGTTGCTCAAGCCCGATGATTGTTTGGTGCTGAACAACACGAAAGTGCTGCCGGCAAAATTGGTGGGCAAACGGACGGCCACCGGCGGTCGCTGGGAAGGCCTCTTTCTGAAGGCCGATCAAACGGGCAACTGGAATATGCTGTGTAAAACGCGCGGCCGCATGAAAGTGGGCGAAACGGTCACCGTCCGCGACCGCGACGGACTCGAACGATCGACGCTGACGTTGGTCGCCCGGCTGGACGATGGGTCTTGGGTGATGCAACCGGAAATGGAGGGCGATTTCGAAACGGTGTTGAATCAAATCGGCCGAGTGCCGTTGCCGCACTATATTCGCGGCGGTGCGATGGTCGACAGCGACCTGAAGAATTACCAGACGCTGTTCGCCAAACACGTCGGCGCGGTGGCTGCCCCGACGGCGGGGCTGCACTTGACCCAACCGCTGATGGATCGTTTGCTCAAACGCGGCGTGCAAATGGCTCAAGTCACCCTGCACGTTGGCATTGGCACTTTCCGCCCGGTCACCGCTGAGGACCTTGGCGAACACCAGATGCACTTCGAATGGGGAAAAATCGACGAAGCGACCGTGGACAAGATTAACACCTGCCGCGCCAACGGCGGACGTATTATCGCGGTGGGCACGACCAGTGTTCGGGTGTTGGAGACCGCCGCGGCCAGCGGGACTTTGCAGCCGTGGCAGGGGGAAACGAACCTCTTTATAAAACCGCCTTACACTTTCAAAGGCATCGACGGGCTGATTACCAATTTCCATCTCCCGCGCAGCACGTTGCTGGTGATGATCCGCACCTTGGGCGGCGATGAATTGATGACGCGCGCCTATGAAGCCGCGGTCCAGGAGAAGTATCGTTTCTTCAGCTACGGCGATGCGATGCTGATCACGTAGCATTGGCTCTCAGCCGACGCGATAATGAATTGTCGGCCGGACCTACGCTAAGTTGTCATTGACCATTACCGGCGGTTGAAGCAAAATAGCCGTTTAACGTTACGTTTGACTCCACCCAAGAAGCGTCCTCGCGCGGAGCCAAAGGCGATCCTCCTCCAACCACCTGCGGAGCACCCTCGTGCCTGACATCCAACGCAATCCGACTCGCCCCGTGAAGATCGGGTCGATCACCATCGGCGCAGGCAATCGCATCGCCGTGCAATCGATGACGGCCACCAAAACCACCGACGTCGACGCGACGGTGGGGCTGGTGAATTTGATGCAGGACGCCGGCGCGGACGTTGTCCGCATCGCCGTGGACAGTAAAAAAGACGCCGCCGCACTGGCCGAAATTCGCAAGCAAACCACGGCGAACCTTTCGGTGGACCTGCAAGAGAACTACCGTTTGGCGGAAATCGTCGCGCCGCACGTGGACAAAATCCGCTACAACCCCGGCCATCTCTATCACCACGAAACCGAAAAACCATGGCAGGAGAAAGTCCGTTTCCTTGCCGGCATCGCCGCCGAAAATGACTGTGCCATGCGTGTCGGGGTGAACTGTGGCAGTGTGGATCCAGCCAAGAAAGACAAATATGGCGAAGAGGATTCGATTTCGCCCATGTTAGAAAGCGCCCTTGAACATTGCGATTTTCTCGATTCGATCGACTTCACACGTTACTGCGTCAGCCTCAAGGACTCCGATCCCGCCAAGGTCATCGAGGCCAACAAGCGTTTTGCTCAGAGTCGCCCCGAGATACCGCTGCATTTAGGCGTCACCGAAGCCGGCATGCCCCCCGAAGGCATCATCAAAACGCGCATCGCTTTCGAACAGCTGATCGGAATTGGCATTGGTGATACCGTCCGCGTTTCGCTGACGCTGCCCAACAAACGCAAGGGCGAAGAGATCGACGCCGGTCGTTCGATCGTTGATGATATTTATGCCGGACGAGTCCGCAGTGTGGTGACGTTCGATCCCAATACACTCAACATTATCTCCTGCCCCAGCTGTTCGCGCGTGGAGAACGAAGCGTTCGTCGATCTGGCCGAACAGGTCAAAGAGATGACGCAATACGCCAAAGAACACGCCATCACGATCGCGGTGATGGGATGCCGCGTGAACGGTCCGGGGGAAACTGATGATGCGGACCTTGGATTATGGTGCGGTCCCAAGGTCGTGAATCTGAAGAAGGGGACGCAAGAATTAGGAGCTTTTGGATATGATGAAATCCTACCAAAGCTCAAGAACGAGTTAGACAAATTGATCGCTTCTTAACCCGTATGGTAGTGGATCTTGTCAAAGATCCCTCGCGACGGTGCGATTAAACGAACTCCAAACGAACCCCGCGGCAGGTTTAGCAGCCTCCAATACTCAGATCAGATTAGATCAGCTCAGAGTAGCTCAAATCAGAATAGCTCAAATCAGAACAGCTCAGCTCCGCCCAAAACTTCACTTGTGTGACCATGATCAACACTCTCTTCATTCCCGAACTGCGCGAGATGCTGGCGGATCAGAATCTTGAGGAGCTGTCTGGGTTCTGCGTCGCACTGCATCCTTCGCGCACGGCGATGTTTATGGAGGGATTGGAGGACGACGAAGTTTGGCGAGTGCTGGAACACGCTGACGCTGAAAACCTTGCCGATATTTTTTCCTATTTCAGTCGCGACCGGCAGCTGGATTTAATCGCGACCCACCGCAAAGAACAGGCGGCCGATCTTATCCGTCATCTCCCCTCGGACGATCGAGTCGACCTTTTGCAGGGCGTCGACGAAGAAGTGCGGACGTCGCTGCTGGATCGGTTGCCGGTGGAGGACCGCCGCGACATCCTGCGGCTGAGTCAGTATCCCGAGGGCACCGCCGGCGCGGTGATGACGACCGAAATTGCGATGCTGGTGGAAAATCTCTCGGTGCGTCAGGCCGTCGATGAGATTGGACGGCAGTCGGATCACTACGAAACGATTTACTACCTCTACATCGTTGACGAAGAAGAACGGCTACAAGGGTTGGTGTCGGCGCGGCAGTTGCTGCTTCATCTGAAGGCACCCGATACGAAGTTGGCTGAAATCATGGAGACCGATTTGGTCACGGCGTTGGTGATGGAGGACCAAGAAGACGTCGCCGAAAAAGTCGCACGTTTGGACCTGCTGGCCATTCCCGTGATTGACTCCAGCCGCCGGTTGGCGGGGATTATCACGCACGACGATATCATTGACGTCTTTCGCGAAGAAGCCACCGAAGACGCCCATCGCAGCGCCGCGATGGAACCGCTGGCCGAAAGTTATCTACGCACCTCGCTGTTGACGCTCAGTTGGAAGCGCGGTTTGTGGCTGGCGATTTTGTTCTTCTGCGCGTTGCTGACGGCTTTTGCGTTGGAACGCTACGAACGAATTACCGAAGAGATTAAATGGCTGATTTTATTCATCCCGCTGATCATCAGCAGCGGCGGCAACTCCGGCAGCCAATCCGCGACGCTGATCATCACCGCGCTTTCGCGCGACCACATTAAACTGACCGATTGGGCCAGCGTCATCCGGCGAGAGCTTGTGATGGGGCTGCTGTTGGGATTCGGTTTGGCCGTGTTGGGACTGCTGGCGTCGTGGTGTTTAGTACCCGAGCAAACGCAAGCCAACAATTGGATGTCGATTCTGGTGGTGCCGATCACGCTGATCTTGGTCGTCATCTCGGGAACCCTGAGTGGTTCGGTGTTGCCGTTGATTTTTGAACGCATCGGCTGGGATCCCGCGATCATGAGCAACCCCTTCGTGGCGGGGATCGTAGATATCCTGGGGATCGTGATCTACATGACCGTGGCGGTAACGCTGGTCGGTATTTCGCCGTAGTGGATTTTCTTAAAAAATCGTTTGATGCGGGGCGGCCGTGATTTGATCAGCCCGTTACTGCCACCGTCCCCACGACCTTTTCCAAATCAGCGCGTCGCCAACCGTTGCTGCAACAAGATAAACGCTAACAGCAATCCTCCGATTGCGATCGTCGCGATCGAGGAACCCATATTGGCGAAGTACGTAATTTGGTAGATCGTGCCGTAGATCAAAAACCCCAACAGCGTTCCTGTGAAACTTCCCACACCGCCGCTTAGCAGCGTGCCGCCGATCACGACCACCGCAATCACATCCAACTCCAACCCGATCGCGTTGATCGGATTGCCAGAATCCATATACAGCGTCATCGCGATGCCTGCCAGCGCCGAACAAAATCCGTTGATCGCGTAGACGGCTACTTTCGTGCGGGCCACCGGCAACCCCATCAGCAGCGCCGATTCTTCATTGCCACCGATCGCCAATACGTTCCTGCCAAATGTACTGAAGTTGGTAATCCAGGCCATTGCTCCCAGCACCGCAAGGAATACGATCGTCGTAAAACCAATCTCCGCTTGGCCAAAGGGAATCGCAATTTGCGAAATTGATTCGTATGTTTCATTGCGAATTTGGACCGATTCTTGGGTTACCAAAAATGCCATGCCACGCGCAAAAAACAAACCGGCTAACGTCACCAAAAACGCCGGAAGTTTGAAAAAGTGAATCGTCGCGCCCATGGCCGCTCCGTACGCGGTGCCAATCATCAGCGCAATCACCCACGCCCACCACGGCGAAAGCTGGTATTGCGAAATCAACGTCGCCACAAAAATGGTGGTGAAACCAATCACAGCGCCGACGGACAGATCGATGCCGCCGGCCAGCAGAACCAGCGTCATGCCCAAAGCCGAGATTCCCAGAAACGCGTTTTCTGAGAACAGGTCGCTGATCACGTACGACGAACAAAAATTATCAAAATAGAAACTGGCGGCCCCAAACAAAACGACCAAGACAGCGCCCGTGGCCAACAGCGATTGGTGTGTGCGTGCAATAAAACTCATGATGCCACGGGCTCCTTGGATTGCTCTGATCCAATCGCACCTCGGCCACGCAAAAGTTTTGACAAACGGCTACGTAACACTGGCGACTGTAGCAGACAAACCAGCACAATCACGATGGCCTTGGGCACCGGCGCGACGTCCGAAGGAACGCCCCAAGTGTATAACGTCGTCATCAACGTTTGCAGTAACAGGGCACCAATGACGGCGCCTGTCAGCGAAAATCGTCCGCCGGTGAGCGCTGTTCCGCCGACCAGCACCGCGAAGATAGCGTCCAATTCTGACAGCGCTCCCGCGTTGGTGGGGTCGGCGATTGCAATGTTGGCCAGATCAATCACACCCGCCAAACCTGCACAGAATCCAGCAAACACATAAACCGCCATCTTCACCGCCGTGTCATTGATTCCACAGGCGCGACTGGCCGAAGGATTCGCCCCTACCGCTTCGATCAGCAAACCAATCGATGTTCGGCGAACCAACGTGAGCGTCACGACAAACAACACCGCCGCGATCGTAATGGGAAAGGGAAGGCCCAGAAAATGTCCGTTCCCGATAAAATCCAACGTCGGTTTCGCCAGTTCCGCCGGCACCGCGACGGTCTGTTCACCGGCGATATACTTGGCGATCCCGCGGCCAGAAACCATCAACACCAACGTCGCGATAATGGGTTCAATCCTCATCCACGTGATCAGCACCCCGTTGACGGCGCCCGCCAACACCGCCGCCAGCAACCCGGCGGCAATCGCACCGACGATTCCCACACTGCCATATTCAGTCGACGTCAAAACGATCGCCACCACGGCGCCGCAGATGGCGACCACCGAACCCACCGATAAATCTACACCGCCGGTCGCCACCACTAGTGTCATTCCGATCGCCAGCAGCACGCCGATGGACCCACGATTGAAAACATCAATCACGCTTCCGTAGAAGTTTCCGTCTCGGATCTGAATATCAAAGAAGGAAGGAATGCAAAACCAGTTCACCAACAACAGTCCCGCTAATCCCACCAGCGCATAAAACGCGGGCGGTGGTTGCCACCGGAGTCGATTGGGCTTCGGGTTTTCATCGTTAGCGTTAGTCATCGTGGTGGGCAATCAACTGCATGATGGTAGCTTCGTCCAATACTTCCTCCGTCTGATCGCCGCCCCGATTTAGCATCCCGACCATCCGCCGGTCACACAGCACCACGACACGGTCGCAGCAACGTGCCAGGTCTTCCAATTCGCTGGAGATCAATAGCACCGCGACGCCGGCGGCGCTCAACGCCACCATCAGATTCTCAATCTCAGCTTTGGCTCCCACGTCGATGCCGCGGGTTGGTTCGTCCAGAATAATTAGCTTCGGTTCCATCGCCAACCAGCGCGCTAAAAGCACCTTTTGTTGGTTGCCGCCCGAAAGCGTCCCGACCTGCGTCTCCAAAGAGGGCGTCTTGATTCCCAGTTGTCGAACGTAGCGTGTCGCAATTTCATTTTGGGCCCTACGGGGGAGTGGATGGAATACCGACCGCGCTGCTTGCAGCGCCAGCACAATGTTCTCGCGTACCGACAGCGATGCAATTACTCCGTCCAGTTTGCGGTCTTCGGGACACCAAGCGATCCCTGCGTCGATCGCTTTGCGCGGCGACCATTTAACGACTTGCCGTCCACCGATCTCCAGCGTGCCCGCGGTGGAACTGTCGAATCCGAAAATCAAGCGGCCAATTTCGCTACGCCCTGACCCCAGCAATCCGGCCAGCCCCACAATTTCGCCCGATGAAATTTCCAGATCAAACGGATCGATTGACCCACGCCGGCCCAGCCCACGTGCTTTCACCACAGGCGGCGACGTATCGCTGAGATCTTGGGAGGAAGATGGCGCGACCGTTTGCGGGGAACTCTCCGGCACCGCGCATCCCAACATGTGCTCGACCAGATCTAAGCGGTCCAGCCCCTCCGCCTGCCAAGTCCCCACCAGGCGTCCGTTTCGAAGCACCGTGATCCGGTCGGAGATACGGTAAACTTGGTCCAAGAAATGGGTCACGAACACGATCGCCATGCCTTCGGCGCGCAGTCGCTGCAGCACCGAAAACAGTTCCGCGACTTCTTTTTCATCGAGGCTGCTGGTCGGTTCGTCGAGGATCAGCACTTTCGCATCCAAGGCGATGCCGCGGGCGATGGCGACCATTTGTTGGATGGCGATGGAGTATTCCACCAACGGTTTACGAACGTCCAGTTCTACGCCCAAACGGGCCAATGCCTCCGCCGCAAGCCGATGAAGCTTTTTCCAGGCGATCGTTCGGAGTTTGGTCTTGGGCTGGCGTCCCAGCAGAATGTTTTCGGCGACCGAAAGTCGATCAATAAGATTGACTTCTTGAAAAACGGTGCTGATGCCGATCGCCTCAGCCTCCGCCGGAGAAGCCGGCGCGATCGCTTGGCCGTCCAATTCAATCCGCCCACCGTCGCGCGGATGAACGCCGGTCAGCACCTTAATCAGCGTCGATTTTCCGGCACCATTTTCTCCCATCAGAGCATGCACTTCGCCCGCAGCCAGTTCGAAGTCGACTCCATCGAGCGCCAGCACCCCCGGGAACTGCTTGCTCAGATTGTTGATGGTGAGAACGGGCATGGCGCGATTAATATTTGCGGTTGCCGATCTCTTGGGCGGCGACGGACTGATCGAACACCTTGTCCAGCACCATTTGTTTCTTTGGCATGCCTTCGGTATCACCGGCCAAAATTTTCGCGATCGCCTCCATGGCTTTGGGCCCTTGAAGCGGATTGCATTCTACGGTGCAGTTCAGCTTGCCGGCGACCATCGCTTCGAAAGCGGACTTCATCCCGTCAATTGACAAAACGATGATGTCCGTGCCGGGTTTCT
>CAYOZV010000169.1:0-10560 GCA_964408465.1 uncultured Pirellulaceae bacterium | reverse complement strand
ACAAAAACAAATTTATTCCACTGCCGCCTAACGCGGCAACCGAGTTGCACCCAATTCAAAATTCAAAATTCAAAATTCAAAATTCAAAATTCAGTACTCAGTACTCAGTACTCAGTACTCAGTACTCAGTACTCTGTACTCTGTACTCTGTACTCTGTACTCTGTACTCTGTACTCTGTACTCAAACAATCCGTTCGCCACGCCCCAACTTATCGGGCGCTGCCTGATAAACCCCCATCGCCGCATCCATCTTCGCCAGCAGATCCGCCGACCGGCGCCGGTCCGAAGGATGCGTCGAAAGAAACTCCGCCGTATCGGCCCCTTTCAACTCACCAAAGCGATTCCAAAACGCAGGCGCCACCGTCGGGTCGTATCCCGCTTGCGCCATCAAAGTCAGCCCGATCTCGTCCGCCTCGGATTCTTGCCGCCGATTGTAAGGCAACAGCACGCCGTACTTCGCGCCCACACCATAGGCCTGCATCAACAGGGCCTGCTTGTCAGGAATATACTTCCCGGCCAACTGGCTGGCCACGCGTTTGGCACCGTCGATCACCATCGTCTGGCTCATCCGTTCCCCGCCATGCCGCGCCAACGCATGGGCGATCTCGTGAGACATCACGACCGCTAAACCTGCTTCGTCGACACAGATCGGCAGAATCCCTTCGTACACCGCGACCTTGCCGCCGGGCAAACAGAACGCGTTTTGTTGGTCGCTGCCGATGAGATGAAAATCCCATTGAAAATCGTCGCGCCCCGCCACACCTGCGATGCGGTGCCCAACACGTTTGACCATCGAAACCAACCGCCCGTTAGAAGACGCAGTTTCGCTTTGGACCGTTTTCTCAAACGCCTGAACGCCCAACGCCATCTCCCGACTCTCGGGAACCAGAATCAACTGCCGGCGACCGGTGATCGGTGTGCTGCGGCAGCCCCCAAAGCAGGTGCACGTCGACACGGCCCCCGCTGACAAAGCACTCGCTGAAAAAAGCCATTGCCGTCGATTGAGTTGGTTGCTGTTACTACGCATGGGTGCCTCGGGAATGCCTGCGTTGAATTTCCTGCGCCTCCATTGAATTCAGTGCGCTTCAATTGGCTTTGACTGGCTTCAACAGGCTTCAATTGGTTTGGGGGAGAGTGAAAATTTCGAATTCATGAATCCAATCCCCCGCGACAATAGAAACATACACTGATCCTGTCAGCCGCATTTCTGGCGGCGACCGTCGCTCTGCCAGCAATCGGCTGCAGCAAAACAGGCATAATCTGTCGCAATCACGCGGGCATTATCCCCAACGAATGTGGACATACCGATTAAATTTCAAGTATTTGCTCCTATAACGGCGGAGTTCTACTACAAAACACTATCAGTGCTTAGAATGCCGTCCGGAAATAACGCAAAGAACACCCGTCCCAAGCCTAAATGAACTCACAAGTCCTTAGTTCCACCGATCCCGATCAGCTTCAAAAGGAACTGGTCGGTTCCTTTACGAAATTCGAGCGGTCCTTCCGCGAACGTTTTCCGGTGATCTGGATCGCGACATTGCTGGCTCCGATCGTCGCGTCAGCCCTGCTGTTGCTGTTCTTTGGACTTACGTGTGGATGGGGATACGCGGGGCGGCTGGTCTCCCACGCCCTGCTGACGTTTTTTATCTTCGGCCGCTTCATCATTCTCTCCGGCGCGGAGGCCGCCCCCGGAGAAGTCTACAAAGTTCTCATGTCGCCGCTGGAATTGTTTGGGCTGGTGACCTACCTTGATTTTATGACGGCACTGTTTGTGACCTTCCACATGGGATTTCTGTTTCGAGTCCCTCTGCTGGGTCCCAAAATCGCGATGCTGGTCTGGGACGGAAAATTCGTCATGGATGCCCAACCCTGGATTCGCAGATTTGCGTTTCTTGGTCTTGTGGGCTTCGTCATGTTCCCCAGCTCCACCACCGGAAGCATCGGCGGTTCCATCTTCGGCCGCTTGTTGGGCCTGAGCCGCTTCGCAACCGTCGGCGGCGTCTTGCTGGGAAGTATTCTCGGCAACGGAGCAATGTTCCTTCTGTCCAAAGAACTCAACAAGTACATCAGCAAGGACGACATCTGGCTTAAAGTTGTGGGGGCACTGTTGATCGTGGCGGCGTGTGTTGCCCTTGAATGGCGTTACCGCCACGTCAAAAAGAAGTTCTTGGCAAAAGAGGGTGTTGAAAAAAGCGGCAAAGAACAACCGCAAGAATAAATGCACGCAATCCTCAGACCTACGCATTAGACAAGGCCACACGCCCTGCCGCTGTACTGCCCGCGATGATTCGTGGCCGCGCACCGCCACAAAAAATTCATTTCGCCTCGCCTAAGAATCTGTTATGCTAATTGGCATCGCAACCCCAAAAGGTGAACAGATGAACACTTCCAGCACCGTCGCCTCCTCCGCCGTCTCGGCCAGCGGCCTTCTCTCCGATCTCAAAAAGTTCTGGGGCTACGAAAGCTTCCGCCCCCTGCAAAGCGAAGCCATCGACTGCGTGCTCACCCGCCAAGACAGCGTCACGGTCCTGCCAACGGGTGCGGGAAAATCGTTGTGCTTCCAGCTGCCGTCGCTGCAATTCAGCGGCGTCGGCGTGGTGGTGTCACCGCTGATCTCTTTGATGAAAGACCAAGTCGATTCATTGGTCGGCGCGGGCATCGCCGCGGCGGCACTCAACAGCTCCATGTCCGAGGCCGCCAAACAAGACGTCGAACACAAAATCAAAAACGGTGAACTTCGTTTGCTGTACGTCGCCCCCGAACGTCTCAACACAGCATCCACCCTTGAGATGCTCAAAGAAAACGACGTCGGCTTCTTCGCCATCGATGAAGCCCACTGCATCAGCTCTTGGGGACACGACTTCCGACCGGACTACCGCGCGCTGGGGAAACTAAAAGAGCAATTCCCAGGCGTCGCCCTGCACGCGTTCACCGCCACCGCGACGCCCAAAGTGCGACAGGACATCGCGGTCCAGCTGAACCTGAAGGATTGCCAAACGCTGGTCGGTTCCTTCGACCGAGAGAATTTAGTCTACCGCGTTAGCCAACGATCCAATTTATTAACGCAGTTACGCACGGTGATTGATCGCTATCCCAAACAAGCCGGCATCATCTACTGCATCAGCCGCAAAGAAGTGGACAGCGTCAGCGAAACGCTCAATTCGATCGGCTATCGCAGTCGCCCCTACCACGCCGGACTGAGCCCGGAGAAACGTATCGAAAACCAAGACGCGTTCATCAACGATGACACCGATATCGTCGTCGCCACCGTCGCCTTTGGGATGGGCATCGACAAATCGAACGTGCGTTATGTCATTCACGCGGGCATGCCTAAATCGTTGGAGGCCTATCAGCAGGAATCCGGCCGCGCCGGTCGCGACGGTTTGCAATCCGAATGTCTGATGCTGTACACCGCCGGCGACTTCATGACGTGGAAACGGATGCTCGACCCGAACAACCCCGCAGCGGCGACGCTACTAGAAGCGATGTCAAAATATTGCTCGCGTCCCCAATGCCGCCACAAAGCGCTGGTCGAATACTTTGGCCAAGCCTTCGAAAAAGAGAACTGCGGCGCGTGCGATGTCTGCAATGGTGAACTCAACACCATCGACGATCCGCTGATCCTGTGCCAGAAAATCATCTCTTGCGTGTTCCGCGTTGACCAACGATTTGGCGCCAATCATGTCGCCGACGTGCTGACCGGCAGCAAGAACCAGCAAATTGCAAAATTCAATCATGACCAGGTTTCAACATACAATCTCTTGGGCGATCTGCCCAAGAAAACCGTCCGCAATTACATCGACCAATTAGTGGGCCAAGGCTTCCTCGCCGCCGCAGACGGTCAATTCCCCACGCTGTTCATCACCGATCAAGGCCGACAAGTTTTGCGTGGCGAGCTGACGCCTGTGCTGTTCGAAGCGCCCACGCCCAAACAAAACTCCAGCCGAAGCGTCGACGACTGGGAAGGCGTTGATCGTGATCTGTTCGAGGTTCTACGCACGTTGCGGTTGACGATTGCCAGCGAGAACTCGGTTCCTGCCTACACCATCTTCCATGACCCAACGCTCCGGGATCTATCACGCCAGCGTCCTTCGACGCTTGAGGCGATGGCGCGGATTTCCGGTGTCGGCGAAAAGAAACTGACGTCTTTTGGAGAGCGTTTTGTGGACGCGATCTCCAGCTATTGCGACCAGCATGATGTGGCGATGGACCAACCAGCCCTCACTCGCATCAAAAGCGTGGCAGTTTCGTCAGCAAAAAGCCTATCTAAAGTCGGCGTGATGAAGAAAGCCTTCGCACTTTTCGCGCAAGGCACTTCGGTTGAGGACGTCGCCGCACAACTGGACCGGGCACCGTCAACAACCTCGGGATACCTTGCAAATTACATTTCCGAAAACAATGTCACCGATCCCTCACCCTGGGTAGACGCAGCACAAATCCCAAAGATCCACGCCGCGGCCGAAGAGGTCGGCTCACTCGAGAGATTGGCTCCGATCAAAGAGCTCGTGGGAGACGAAATTTCTTACCAACAGCTGCGGACGGTGATCGAGTGCCTGAAGGTGCAAACGCGATAGATGAATGCGTTTTTGGGCGAGCGTTTTGGGGAGAACGCTGTACGGATCCGACATGCACCGGCCTTGCTTCGGAGGTCGTTGGCGGACAGTGACAGCGAAATTGGTTCAGAAGTCGCCCCAACGCACCTGCTATACTGGATGCTGCCCGCTGAACGCCGCACCAGCCTTAGCAGCAACATCGCAGCCCCAATATGTTTTCCAACCAGCGACGCATAACTTCAAATCATGAAAGTTAGCTAATGAAACCGCGCAACAAAAACAACTCGCGCCGACGTAAGCCAAAGCGCTTCCATCCCAGCAGCCACGGTTATCAATTGCTCGAAGATCGTCGCATGTTGGCGGCGCTGAGGGTTACCAACGCAAACGCTTCGGGGCCAGGCAGCCTTCCCCAAGCCATCATTGATTCCAACTTAATCCCTGGAACGGACACGATTTCGATAGGGACCTTCAACACGATCCGTTTGACCGAACAACTGACGGTAACCGACTCGGTCTCGATTTTTGCCAGCAGCCGCGGCGAGATCGTCGGCAACACCAATTCCGCGCGTATCTTTGACATCACTTCGAACGTAGCAGAGTTCAATCTCCACTTCGCAACGCTTTCAGGCGGTGGCAGTTCTTCCCTCGATGGTGGGGCCATTCACTCGGCCAGTCCAGACACGGCAATCACGATCACCGACAGCGTCTTTACTGGAAATCAAGGGCTACGGGGCGGAGCGATCTTTGCCGCGGGACCGATTTCCATTGTCGATTCGAAAATCATCGACAACCAATCCGTGGACGAGGGCGGCGGAATCTACGCGCTTGGCAATTTAACGTTGACCGAAAAAAGCGTGGTCGCCAATAATTTGACCACAGGCAATCATGGGGCCGGCGGTGGAATCTTTGCACTTGGCAATCTCAGGCTGACCAACAGCACGGTCTCGGGAAATTCGACCGCAGGCGACTTTGCACCGGGCGGGGCAATCGCAGCCGAAGACGGGGCTGTGATTTTGACCAACAGCACAGTTTCGGGAAATTCGACCGTCGGTACCGACGCACGCGGCGGGGCAATCGCCGCAAACGGTGCCGCGGTGGCTTTGACCAACAGTACGATCTCCGGAAATAGGACCGTCGGTACTAACGCGCCTGGGGGAGGAATTTTTGCCGATAACGCCGTGACACTGACCAACAGCACTGTCGCCGGAAATAGGGCAGGGGGAAGTGGCGGCGGAATTGCCGTTTCTTCTCTTGGAGGCGGGGCGGCGTTGACCGTTCACAATTCCATCGTTGCCGGAAATTTAGACAACGGCACTGCCCCCGATTTTGTAACCTCAGGCAATGCAACCGTGCGCAGCAGTATCATCGGTGACACCACAGCAACGACGCTGGTCGCTGGTAACAACAATCAGTTAAATGTCGACTTCGCAACCGTTCTCCAAACCGAAGTGGTGGACGGAATAAGAGTTCCGCTATTGACGCCCGACCCGACCTTCAACGGGGGAACGGTTCAGACAATCGCCTTGTTGTCCAGCAGCCCCGCGATTGACGCCGGTGACGACGCGTTGGCTGTTGATATCGACGGCAACCCGTTGACGTTCGACCAGCGCGGAATACGCCGATTTTTAGACGGCGCCGGCAGCGTTGAAACCACGGTAGACATTGGAGCGTTCGAAGCACCACCCCATGCTTTGATGGTGGATTCAATCAGAGACGACAGCGACGGTGACTTCTCCGCCGGTCAGTTGACTCTGCGCGAAGCAATTGAGTTGACCAATGCTCGGGCCGAACAGGACGCCATTGGTTTCGCGGCGACCGTCTCAGGATCAACAATCGCGTTGACCAACGGACAGCTGATCGTCACCGATGATTTGACCATTACAGGGCCAGGTGCGGCGGAGGATCTTGTCATTGACGCTCAAAGAGCCTCGCGCGTCCTGAGCGCGACCGCTGAACACATAAATCTGACGCTGGAGGCGCTTACGATTACAAACGGGCTGGTGACTGGCGAATCGAGCGGCGGAGGCATCCAATTCGAAGCACGAAAACCCAGCACCCTGACGCTGATCAACAGCTTGGTTACCGGGAATACCGCTGGCGGAAATGGCGGAGGTGTTTCCGCGGAACTAGGCAATGTGGTTCTGACCAACAGCACCGTCGCGGGCAACACGACGACGGGACTCAACGCACATGGAGGAGGAATCTATAAATCTAGCGCCGATCTGATTTTGAACAACAGCACCGTCAGCGGAAATTCGGCCAGCGGAGAAGGCGGAGGAATCTTCACCAGCAGTGGCCGTGTCAATGTGATCTTGAACAACAGCCTGATCTCGGAAAACACCGCAGCGAATCGCGGCGGCGGAATCGCGTCGCTATTGGGCAATGTCTTTCTAACCAACAGCACCGTCTCGAGAAATACCAGCGGACTCGATGGCGGCGGAATCTACACAGGAAACGGCGATGTTATTTTGACTAACAGCACCGTCTCGGAGAACACGGCGACCGGCGATACCGCGCGTGGCGGTGGCATCATGATAGAGAATGCCGACCTGATTTTGACCAACAGCACCGTCTTCGGAAACACGACCCAAGGAGACGGTGGCGGCATCCACGCTAGAATTTCAAACTTCGCTGACGTCCGTTTGACCAACAGCACGATCTCAGGAAATTCGGCTGACCAAAAGGGTGGTGGAATCAGTTTCGAAGCGACGGGGGACAGATCGGAGCTGACCATTTACAACTCGATCATTGCGGGAAACTCCGGCAGCGACGCGGCACCTGATTTTGAATTTCTCAGCTCCTCCGGCTTGCTGAATGTTCGCAACAACATCTTCGGCGACAGCACAGGCACGACGCTGACTGCGGGTAACAACAATCAGTTAGGCGTCGACTTCACGACAGTTCTTGAAACCGAAATGGTGGGCGGCGTCACGGCACCTTTGTTGACCGACAACGGTGGCGCGGTGGAGACCATAGCGTTGCTGTTCGATAGCCCCGCGGTCGACGCGGGAGACAGCGCGCTTGCCGTTGACGTCCGTGGCAATCCGATACTGACCGACCAGCGCGGCGACGGCTTCGACCGTGTCTTGGGAAGCAACGTCGACATCGGCGCCTTCGAGTTTGCGTCATCTCCGTTGCTTCTGGGCGATGTTGACCAAAACGGCGTCGTCAACTTCTTAGACATCGCGCCATTTGTCGAAGTTCTATCGTCAAACAGTTTTCAACTGGAGGCAGATGTCAACCAAGACGCAACGGTCAACTTCTTGGATATTAGCCCCTTCATTGACCTGCTCAGTCCTCAGAGAAGCCTAACCACCGCCCAATTTTTCGCCGCCGCGACGGCACCACCGGAACCTTCGCCGCTGGCGCTGGTCGGGGACAGGCAAGTACAGGACGAGGACGACGCCAGCCATTTCCAAAGTTCCACTCCTGTCTTAAATAGCGTGTCGACAGTCATGCAGTCGTCCGATGAAGAAACTGACAGTCGCGCGCAACAGAATCGTTTCTTCACATCCGATCGCCAAGTATCCTCTCTACTGGGCGCATCTGAGGAACTCGATACCACGCCTCGTTCAGTTGACTTGTCCGACCCCCAACCAAAATCACTTGATGAAATTCAAGATGTTCAACTGGACGAAATCTTCGCGGGGATGCTGATAAAGTAGCACGGTTTTTCAAACCGTTTCGCGCGCCGAAAAACGGTTTAAAAAACCGTGCTACGAATGTCATTCTTGCCGCTTGGGCCTGGGCACTTTGGAACCGCGCCGTTTGGAGGCGCGTCTTCCTTTTTTCTTTCCGCCCTTGCTGCTTTTTGCCTTGGCACCTTCGACGCTTTTGAGCGGTTTACCAACCGCTTCTTTCAGTTGGCCAATTCGATCGCGTAGCAACCCCGCGCGTTCGAACTCAAGCGCCTCCGCCGCTTGAATCATCTCCGTCTGCAGTTCCTCAATCATCTCTTCGGTGATGAAAACAGTATTCTCATTGACCAGCGCTTCGTTGGCCTCGCGGTGATTGCGAAGGTCGGCCCCAATGTCGTCCTTGATCGGTTTAATGATTGTTTTTGGCGTGATGCCATGCTTTTCGTTGTAAGCCATCTGCAAAGATCGCCGGCGGTCGGTTTCTTGAATCGCGTTTTTCATCGCTTCGGTGACCTTGTCACCGTAAAGAATCACTTTGGCGTCCACGTTTCTGGCCGAACGACCAATCGTTTGAATCAGCGCCGTCTCACTGCGCAAGAATCCCTGTTTATCAGCATCCAGAATTGCGACTAACGAAACCTCGGGAAGATCCAGACCTTCACGTAACAGGTTCACACCGACCAGCACATCGAATTTGCCCAAACGCAGATCACGCAAGTGTTCGACTCGTTCAAACGCGTCCAGCTCGCTATGCATCCACTTACACTTGACCCCGTTTTCATTTAGATAGGCCGATAAATCTTCGGCCAGTCGTTTGGTCAGCGCGGTGACCAGCACGCGATCGCCTCGCTCTAGTCGTTCCTTGATTTGTTCCAACAAATGAGCGACTTGGCCGCTGGCGGGCACTACTTCGACCACCGGATCTAACAGCCCGGTCGGGCGGATGATCTGTTCCACGACCTCGCCACCGGTCTTCTCTAATTCGTAATCACTGGGCGTGGCCGATACGTAGACGACTTGATTGATTCGGTTTTCCCACTCCTCGAATTTCATCGGCCGATTATCCATCGCACTGGGCAAACGAAAACCGTGCGACACCAGCGTTTCCTTTCGGCTGCGGTCGCCGGCGTACATCGCTCCGACCTGCGAAATCGTGACGTGCGATTCGTCGATCATCAATAGAAAATCATCGGGGAAGAAATTGTACAGCGTTTCGGGTTCTTCGCCGGCGGATCGGCCGGCAAGATGCCGGCTGTAGTTTTCAATACCCGGACAATGGCCCACGTTTTCAAGCATCTCAATGTCAAAACGCGTCCGCGCGTTGAGCCGCTGAGCCTCCAGCAATTTGCCTTGGGTTTGGAACTCCTCCAACTGCTGCTTCAATTCGCTTTTGATGCGCCGCACCCCCTGCTGGATACGCTCTTCGGACGTCACGAAGTGTTTGGCGGGGTAGATGAAAATTTGACTTTCGGGCGAAATAGATTCACCCGTCAGAGGATTGATGATGGAGATTTTTTCGATCTCATCACCCCAAAATTCAATCCGGTAAGCGTATTCTTCATAGGAGGGCCAGATTTCTACGCTATCACCACGAACACGAAACTTGGAACGCGCGAACGCGATGTCATTCCGCTGATACTGTATTTCAATGAACTTGCCCAACATTTTATCGCGGTCGATCGTTTCGCCGACCTTGAGTGCGACCATCATTGATCGATAGTCTTCAGGGGAACCCAATCCATAAATGCTGGAAACGCTGGCGATGATGATCACGTCTTTGCGACTGACCAAAGAGCTGGTCGTGGCCAACCTCAACCGGTCGATGTCTTCGTTGATCGAGGCATCTTTTTCGATGTAGATATCGCGTTGGGGAATGTAGGCTTCGGGCTGGTAGTAGTCGTAGTAGCTGACGAAGTAATGAACCGCATTGCGGGGAAAGAACGTTTTGAATTCGCTGTACAACTGAGCCGCGAGCGTTTTATTATGGGAGATCACCAGCGTTGGTTTTTCCATCTGCTGGATGACGTTGGCCATCGTGAACGTCTTACCGGATCCGGTGACCCCCATCAACATCTGCGGGCGTTTGCTGGCCTTGAGATTTTTGACAAGCGTTTCGATGGCGCGCGGCTGGTCGCCGGCGGGTTCGAATTCAGATTGAAGTTTAAACATTCGGAGCAGGGGAATATCAGGAAGGAAAAAGCCAACTCGTATTCTACCAATCTCAGACGATAGCCAAAGGACAAATCGGCTTTTCACTCATTTTCGAATCCCGACCGGCCTTTGCCCGTAAAACCCAACCCGTAGTGGATTTTGTTAAAAATCCCACGCTGCGACGACATTTCCCCTCACCTCACAAGAGAATTCCCCAA
>CAYOZV010000168.1:0-10568 GCA_964408465.1 uncultured Pirellulaceae bacterium | reverse complement strand
CGGCAGGATCTTTAACAAGATCCACTACGCTAACAGGTTGCAACGGTTGCGGTACGTTGCCGATCGTGTTTACCCTTCGCCTCGCATTTTGCCAAGCTCTTCCACCATGCGGATCGCGGCGGGGCCGACCAGCACCACGAAAATGCCGGGGAAGATAAACAGCACAAGTGGGAAAATCAACTTCACGGCCGTCTTCGCCGCTTTCTCTTCGGCGATCTGACGGCGGCGAACTCGCATCGCGTCACTTTGCGTTCGCAGTGCCTTGCCCACGCTTGTACCAAAACGATCTACCTGAATCATCACCGAAGACAATGTCTTTAGATCGGCAACTCCGTTACGCGAACCAAGCTCGGTCAAGACTGTTTCGCGCGTCGAACCCATTTGCAGTTGCTGATTACAAAGCTTGAACTCGTGTGCGATGACCGGATGCGATTTGAATAACTCGTCCGAAACCCGACGCATCGCTTGGTCCAAACCCAAACCAGCCTCGACGCAGACGACCATCAAATCCAACGCATCGGGCAGACCTAAAAAGATCTTATTCTTACGAGACGACGCGATGAAGCCGAGGATAAATGACGGCAACATGTAAAAAATTGTGGCAAAGACGATCAGTCCAATCAATGCCTTCGCCGTCAGGCCGTAGACCAGCACTGATCCCAGCCCGCCGACAAACAGACCGGCGATGGCGCTGAACAGTTTCAGGGTGGCGAAATAGGCGGGGGCTGCATCGTGCCGAAATCCGGCTGAATCCAACTTCTCTTTGATCTTGTTGGCTTCTTTTTCATTTTTTGGCTGCAGGGCATCAGAGACCGCTGGGCTGGCCGACTCTAACAATTTCGCAATCCCAGCTTTTGCGCCGCCTCCCTTTTCGACCGCACTGCCACCATTGCGGCGGGTGCGCAGTTCGTCCAACCGCGACTCCGAACGAGTCTCATTATCGAAGAAGCTGTCGACAACCCACCATGCGGCGGCCGCGACGCAGCCGAAAATGGCGACGCCCAAAAGGATCAGGCTGGAGTCTGTTTCTGCGATGAATAATATGCTGTTCACGTTTATACCCTGGCCTTATACCTTGATCTTAATGATTTTGTTAATCCACGCCGCGCCGACGATCTGCATTACGATGGCACCGGCCAGCATCTGATTTCCCATCGGTTCATTGAACAGCAACATGGTGTAGTCGTAGTTCAGTCTGAGCATCACGCCGAACAGAACCGGCGGCAGTGCCAACAGCACGATGCCCGAGATACGACCTTCACCGGTAAGTGCTTGGATTTGACCCTTGATCTGCATCCGTTCGCGGCAAAGATGGCCGATCTTGTCAAGGATCTCCGCAAGGTCACCACCGGTTTGACGTTGCAGGACAACCGCGGTCACCAAAAATCTCAGGTCGAGGTTAGGGATCCGGTCGGCCATGTCCTGCAGCGTATCGGTCAGGCTAACGCCCAAATTTTGTTCTTCGAACGAGCGTTGGAATTCGGGGCCCAGCGGTGCATCCATTTGCTCGCCCACCAGTTGAATACCCGCCGGCAAACTTTGTCCCGCCCGCATCGCTTGAGACATCAAGTCCATCGCTTGTGGCAATTGATCGCCGAATTTATCAAGTCGTCGCTTGCGAATAAACCAAACGTACACAAACGGCAACGCGCCAAACATTAATGCGGCAAGCACGGCACCCAGCTTGAATGAACCCGGAAGCAAGAACGCGCAAATCAACGCCGCGGCGGCACCAAAGGCCACCGACAGCGTCACGAATTTTGAGACACTCCAATTGAGGCCCGCTTGGGAAATGAATTTCCCCAACTGGAGCTTCTTTAGATATTCGTCAACGGCTCCGGTTGCTTCTTCGCGTAGCAGCGAGTTGATCTCCGAAGAGGTCGCTTTGCCGCCGGCAACACCGCGGCCACCGTTCTTGGTCAGCGAGGCAAGACGATCTTCGATCTGTTCGTTGTCGTTGCCAAACCCTAACAGCATCGCGCCGGCGTAAAGACAGCCAGCGCATCCGACGGCGATCGCGCCGATCATAATATATAAAAACATGGGATAACTCGTGAGTTGAGCGACTTGTACGTTTACGGTTTAAGTGTCGTGGGAGGCCTGTTGAATTTTTAGCGGTTTCATTGATCGTTGGCCGCGTGTGCGGTGATAGGTGCCACGGCAACGTGCGACAGGGCGACCGTTTAATCTTCCATCATGACGCGTTCACGGAAGATACTCGCGGGAAGCTTGATGCCCATCGCTTCCAGTTTGTCCATGCACTTTGGCCGAACGCCCGTGCAGACAAATCGACCTTTGGCGCGACCGTTTTCGTCGACACCCTGCTTCTCAAATTTGAAGATGTCCTGCATGACGATCGTGTCGTTTTCCATTCCGCAGATCTCGGTGATGCGCGTAATCTTACGGGGGCCACCTTGAAGGCGGTTGGCCTGCACAATCAAATCGACCGCACTGGCAATCTGTTGACGCATCGCCTTGATCGGTAGTTCGAATCCGGACATCATGATCATCGTTTCCATACGGGCCACACAGTCACGAGGCGTGTTGGCGTGAGTGGTGGTCAGCGACCCTTCGTGACCGGTGTTCATCGCCTGGAGCATATCCAAGGTCTCAGGTCCACGACACTCACCGATGATGATTCGTTCAGGACGCATACGAAGACAGTTCTTCACCAGGTCCGTCGCCGTCACGGCGCCTTTGCCTTCGATGTTTGGCGGGCGTGTTTCCAGACGCACCACGTGATCTTGCTGTAACTGAATTTCAGCCGCGTCTTCGATCGTGACGATCCGGTCTTCGTTGCTGATGAAAGCGGACAACGTGTTCAGCAACGTCGTCTTACCGGAACCGGTACCGCCGGAGATGATGATGTTCAGCCGGGCCTTCATCGCACCTTCGAGCAGCATCACCATTTCAGGGGTGAAGGCCTTGAAGTTCAAAAGGTCCTCCAGCTTCAGAGGGTTGGAACCAAAACGACGAATCGACATCGCCGCACCGTCCAACGCCAGCGGCGGGATAATCGCGTTGACACGAGAACCGTCTTCCAAACGAGCGTCGACCATCGGGCAGGTTTCGTCGACACGTCGACCGACTTTAGAAACGATGCGGTCGATAATCTGCAGAAGGTGGGCGTTGTCACGGAAAACGACATTAGTCTTTTCCATCTTGCCGCCGCGTTCGCAGTAAATATTCTTGGGGCCGTTGATCAGAATATCGCTGATCGTTGGGTCTTTCAGCAGTAGTTCCAGCGGGCCCAGTCCGAACGTTTCGTCGAGGACTTCTTCGACCAAACGATCGCGCTCGTTGCGGTTGAGCAAGTTGTTTTCGCCATCGCACAGCATCTCAACGACGCCGCGGATCTCGCGTTTAAGGACGTCGCCTTCGAGTTCACCGACTCTGCTGAGATCGAGTTTGCCGATCAGTTTTTGGTGAATGCGTTGCTTAAGAAGATCGTAATCGTTTTCGCTTGTCTGTGAGATACTCATACGTGTGTGCTCTTTTGTTCGTGATCGCGTGGCCTTCGTTAATGACGAAGGGGCAAACAATGGCGTTGCCGGCAGCCGAGAAAATCGGACGCAAAAGAGTACCCTACAGATTGTGGTCAGAAGAAGTTTGTTGCCATTAATTGACGCAAGTTTTAAACACGCGGCAAAATAACCCAATCGAACTGTTCAAGAATTCATTTCAAAGAAAGTCTAAAGTTGCGATCCGCCGACGCAACAACCCGCGGGCCTACAGAATCGTTACGACCGTTGTAGCTAGAATTATCAACCGTTGAACAAAGACAAGTTGTCTATTCCTGAGCCGCAGACTCGACGTCCGATCGTACTCAAACCTAGTCACACAACAGACAGCCCCCAAGGGCGATGGTTAACAAAGCTACTTTCCCACGACTTCCCAAGATGAATAAGCACGCAAAACGAACCCCCAAGCGATTCTGCCGCGATAGATCTCGTGGAGCCGTGATTATTGAGATGGCGGTTTGTCTTCCACTGATGTTAATGGTGGTTTTTGGCTGCATTGAGGCCAACACAGGAATGTTCCGAGGACAAACGCTTACCTCGGCCGCACATGAGGGCGCTCTGTTGGGGCTCAAACGCACCGCCACCGCCGAAGCCATTACCAATCGAATCGCGACAGTGATGAACGCACGCGGCATCAATGACTACACAATGAATCTTGAAACCTTTGGAACGCCCTTTGAAGACTTGCAGTCGGGCGAGCAGTTTCGGATCGAACTATCCACCGAAATGAACAGTACCTACATCACCGCACGCACAATCGAAGCCGCCGTTACTGCGCTTCGGCCTTAAGCCTTCCGTGAGTCCTCTGATCCTGAGTTACCACCATGAATCGAAAAAACGAAATCTCAAAACAAGAAATCGAAGGGGAGCAATCATTGTTCTCTTCGCGATCCTTCTTCCGATCCTGTTGGTGATCCTTGGCTTCGCTGTGGATTATGCGTACATGCAGAAAACAAGGAACGAAGCGCGGGTGATCGCGGACCTTGGCGCCAAAGCCGCCGCAGACACACTCGCACGGACCGATGGTGACGTGGCCGCCGCGATCGCCTCGGCAAAGTTAATCGCCAGTACGAATTACGTTGCCGGCGAACACTTGACGTTGACCGATGACCAGATCAGCTTCGGAAGAGCAACACAAGCCGGCGATGGAAGCTATCAAATCATCGACGGCCAAACGCCTTATAACTCGGTAACCGTCCGCGCCGAAAGAACAAACGGTTCAGCCGATGGACCAGGCAGATTATTCTTCGGTCAGTTGCGAGGAAGTCCCACTTTTGAAACGATTCAACAAGCCAGCTCAAGTTTTCGAGACGTCGAGATTATGTTGGTGCTGGACCGTTCGGCGTCGATGAAATACGAAATTACGGGCATCCTTACCGATGCTCAAAGGCTCGAGCGCCGCTGCCAGACGCCGCTGCCAGACGCCGCTGCCAACCTCACGTTGGGCAGCTCTGGACGAGGCGGTGAAGACGTTCCTGCGAGAATTAGATGCTTCGCAAGTGCAAGAAAAAGTTGGCTTGGTGACCTTTGCCTCCACCCTCACCAGTTCCTGTAAACCGGGAGAAGAGATCGTCATCCTAGAATCCTCGCTGGATTCGCCTTTAAACCCGGACTTGAATTTCGTTCGCAGCGAGATGGATAGGCTGGGCAGTGAAATTTGGCTGGGCGCCACAAATATTCGCGCCGGGATTCGAGAAGCACGAATACATTTTGAGGCCAATGGCACAGAGAATGTGGAAAAGATCATCGTTTGCCTGACCGACGGGGTCCACAACGTTGACGAAGGCCCCATGGTTGAGGCTGAATTGTGTAAAGCCCAAGGCATCAAGATTCACACCATCACTTTTAGCGAAAGAGCTGATAAAGAAGGCATGACGGCGATCGCGGACGCGACCGGAGGTTCCCAGTCTCATGCCGACGACGCCGAAACGCTTTCACTGATTTTTAAGCGGCTCGGTGGAGCGTTCGCGATTTTGACCAAGTAGAGTCCGCTGCTACTTATTTCCGTTCCCGACTAAATGTTTCACCGTCAGCCAGAGGCGTACGCGACTCATGCAAAATAATAAGACACCTAAAAAGATTATTCGCCCCCGTGGTAAACAGATGCTGCGACGCACTCGTTTCGGCGGCGTGGCGGTAGAATTCGCGATGGTCGCCCCGATTTTCTTCCTTGTTCTGTTTGGCGGCGTTGAATTCGCCAGCATTCACGTGACTCAATGCGCGATCGAAAACGCAGCTTTTGAAGGCGTGCGTCATGGGATCATCCCCGGCGCGACGGCCGAAGGATGCCGACAACAGGCCGAAGCCATTTTGGACGCGACGCGCATCAACGTTTACCAGGTCACGGTGGAACCATCCTTCATTGAAGCCACAACCAACGAAATTTCTGTGACCGTCTCGGTTCCGATGACGCCAGAGAATAAGTTTGGGCTGTCGGCGTTTTTGCGCGGAGGAGACCTGACAAAGACGATCACTCTGCCGCGCGAAGACCGCGGCTTTAATTAGCCGTTGGACGCTCGGCCTGTGGACGTTGGTAACGTTGGCCGGTCTGCCGGTGGACGTCGTCGGGATTGTACGCTCGGTCGCCTGCCGGCTGTCTGATCGCCAAAGGAGCGCTCGATCTACTTCGAAATCTCCGGCTGGTCAAACGTTAGGCGATCTGCCGAATGCCACAGCGGCAAACCATTGCGAGCACGCCGCGCTAATTCATCGACCTTCTCATCGGAGCCCGGCAGCGCTGATGTCGACGAAAATGAATCTTCGGGTACCACCTCGGGCTCGAAGGTCCAATCACCTTCTTTGATCGCTTCTAAGATTGACTGGCTCACCGGTAGCCTCCTCAAATTGAACAACGGGTTGGAAGTGTTGCAGCGAAGCATTCCATTGCTCGAAAGCTACTTCCAATATCCCAGACTCAATTTCAAAGTCAACTTTTTTCAGGCCCCTTCCAGGAGAACTGCAAAGTCAAAACTTTCGTGCGATGTGCACTTCGGGAGGTCGAGGCTCCGCCCGAGACCTATTTGATTTCGTAGGTTTCAGGCGGAGCCTCAACCTCCCGGTTCGCGCGAAAATCGACTTTGCAGTTCTCCTGGGGCCCGTTCTAAAAAAAGGGTCAATTTTTTGGATGGGTCTCTAAGTCAAACTTCGGATAGATGATTCCGCTGCCGGGTTTGACCGTGAACCGGAGTCTACTGCGCACGTTGTACGCATCCGGAACGCTGCCCACGCGACTGCTTGTTCGTGATTGGCTTTGTCCTTGCGCGTCATCCATGCGATCGACCGCGGCCAGCATCAGCGACGTATCGGCGGTCGCTCCATTGGGAAGGTCGTCTTTGACCAGATCCTCGATCCTCACGTCAGTACGCTGCGCCGAATCCGTGTCCGATGCAGCTCGAAAAAAGAGCACACGGTACTCGCCGGGCAACACGCCGCGGGCCTCGCTGGTCCGCATTTCAAAACGCCCCGCATTATCGGTGCTGCCAAATGCCACCTCGGTAATGCTGCCCTTTGGGTCACGCAGTTCCAGCGGAACGAACGCAACCATCGCATCGGCCAAAGGCTTGCGTCCCAAGCGCGCCTCGCCGATGACCTGGACGACCGGTTGTCCGGAAATCTGATCACAGCCACCGCCGCCGGTCAGCAACGCTGCCATCACCAGACCGGTCATCAGCCAACGTAAACGCCGAGGGCATAGCCGGTGCAAATGGGAATCACTGTTTTTAAATTCTTTTAACATGACCGTCCGCCTTCGTTGACAGTTGCTGATTCACCGTTGGTCGAAGCACCGTTGGACGAGCCAGCATGGGGTGGCGCGGCAGGTTCGATCACACCTTTGGCGTGGGACCACGCCATCCAGCCTTCGACCAGCATCCAAATTTGAATTCCAAACGTGATCAACCCGATGATCGCCAGTAGTTTTTTGTTTTCAAAGTTCGCGACCCAGCCAATCGTTGGATCGAACAATTGAATCAGCAACGCGATCGCGGGCATCAACAACATGAATCCCATCGGAATGGCAACGAACCAAATCGGTTTCCCACGCCGCCACAAAAAGAACAAAATCACCATGAACGCCAAACCTGCCAGCAACTGATTCGTTGCTCCAAACAGCGGCCACAACATGATTCCACCGGCGCCGCGCAGGCCATCGGCGTTGGGTTGCATCGCGATCAACCCGCCCAGCACCACCGCGACGATGGTCGCCACGTAGCGATTGGTTAATGGCGGGACATGAATGGTTTGCCCAAGTTCCTGAATAACGTAGCGCTGCAGACGGGTGGCTGAATCGAGCGTCGTGGCGGCGAAACTTCCCACCAATACGGCGATGATGCCGATCGCCATTTTCATCGGGATACCGATCTGAGTCAGGAAGTTGGCGCCGCCAAAAATAAACGCCCCCACCATATCTTTGAGCCGGAACTCCTTCCACGCCTTGCCCGCCCCGTAGCGACTTTCCCAAGCCGGTCGTCCGGTCAGCGCGGTCCCGTCGGCATTAGCGGTCGCCACATAAGCCACCGAACCGTCGGCGGTTTGGGTGCGTTGGAATTCGCCCATCCCCACACCGGCACAGCAGGCCAAAATCACTATGACGGCCAACGCCCCTTCTAACAACATGCTTCCATACCCAACCGCGACGGCGTCGGTTTCTTTTTTGAGTTGTTTGCTGCTGGTGCCGCTGCTGACCAAGCAATGAAATCCGCTGATGGCGCCGCAGGCAATCGTGATGAACAGAAAAGGAAGGATCGGCGGCGCGTCGGCCGGCGGGTCGGCGACGACCGCCGGTGCCGAAGCAATCAGGTCCGCGCCACCGCTGCAACAGGCAACCACCAACCCGATGACCAACAACGCCAACGCCGCCAGCAGTTGTAAACTGTTGACGTAGTCGCGCGGCTGCAGCAACAACCAAACCGGCAGCACCGAAGCGATCCCGCAATAAACCAGCAAGATCCCCGTCCAAACGGTATTGGAGTTAATCCAGTTCGCGGCTTCACCGTCCAGAGAGGAGAAATTCAGCGCGATGGGGAAGTGATAGGCTCCCAAATAAACACAAAAGTAAATCAGCACCAACGATAACAGCGACATCGGCAACAGGTGACGACTGCCGCGTTTGACCATCAGGCCGATCCAAATCGCGACCGGCAGCGATACCCAAACCGGCAAAACGGATTCGGGGTAGGCTCCGAAAATGGACGCGATCACCAGCCCAAAGATTCCCAGCACGACGGTCAAGGAAAAGAAAAGCGTCACCAAAAATAGAAGTTTCGCCCGCGGCGAGATCATCCGACCGGCGATTTCTCCGATCGTTTGCCCGTTGTGACGCAGACTGACCACCAGTGCTCCCAAATCGTGCACCGCTCCAATAAAAATACTGCCCAACAACACCCAAATCAGCGCCGGCAGCCATCCCCAAAACACGGCCAACGCCGGTCCCACGATGGGGCCGGTCCCGGCGATGCTGGTGAAGTGATGTCCGAAAACGATCGAGCAATTTGTGGGTACGAAATCCACGCCATCCTGTTGGCTGATCGACGGCACGACGCGCGAATCATCCAGATCGAAGATCTTGGAGCCCAGCCATTTCCCGTAAGTGTGGTAGGCGATGAAGAATCCCGCAAAGGAGGCGAGTGCGATTAGTAGCGTGGTCATCGGTAGTCATTGGTAGAAGTGAATCTAACGTGGTGGGCGTGGCTTGGTATCGACACAGCCTATTGTGGACGGGGCCCATTTTTGACTTGGCCCCGTCTACTGCGGCATCATAATCTTAATCGCGACGCAATGCACCTTAGCGGTCGTTGGGAATTTGCTAACTTTGGTCGACGGTGGCTACTGCACAAACGCCACTTTCGTTTTATAATTCGGTTAGGAAAATAAAACTCAACGCTACACAGGAGCAGATTGTGCCCGAAAAAGTTGTCATCATCGGAAGTGGACCTGCAGGGTGGTCAGCCGCCATTTACGCCGCTCGCGCGAACCTCAGCCCCGTCCTGGTCGAAGGCACCGCCCGCACCGACGTTCAGATGATCCCGCTGGGGCAATTGGCCTATACCACCGAAGTCGAAAACTACCCAGGCTTCCCCTTCGGCAACATCCGCGCTTTCGTCGAATCTGCGGTCGATGCAGAACGGCATTACAATTTGCCTCCGATCCCCAACCACCCCAAAGAGAAACGCAAACGCAACTCGATGGCCGACATCACGCCGCACTACGCGGTGCAGGGCATCGAACTGATGGAGCTGATGAAACAGCAAGCCATCAATTTTGAAACCCGCATCATTTCGGACGACGTCGTCGACATTGACGTCTCTGGCAGCGTGAAAAAAGTGCTGCTCAAAAATGGCGATCCGATTGAAACGCACACGATCATTGTGGCCACCGGCGCTCGCGCCAACTGGTTGGGGTTGGAGTCCGAAGAGAAGTACAAAAACAAAGGCGTCAGCGCCTGTGCGGTGTGCGATGGAGCCCTGCCGGTGTTCTATGGGAAACCGCTGGCGGTTGTCGGTGGTGGAGATTCGGCCGTGGAAGAGGCCACCTATCTGGCCAACCTCAAGGGAGCCAACAAGGTCTATATGATCGTGCGGCGTGATGAATTCCGCGCCTCGAAGATCATGGCCGACCGAGCGATTAACCATCCCAAGATCGAAGTGTTGTGGAATTCAACGGTCCACGAGGTGGTCGGCGATGAGGAGACCGATTTGGTCAACGGATTGAAGATCAAGAACACCCAAGACGGTTCGATCTCCGACGTGGCGGTCGGCGGAATGTTTGTTGCGATCGGGCACACGCCCAACACTGACTTTCTCTCAGGAAAGTTGGAAATGAACGAAGCTGGATACATACAATGGACCAAACCGTTCCGTACCAACACATCGGCGGTCGGCGTTTATGCCGCGGGTGATGTGGCCGATGACTATTACCGGCAGGCAATCACTTCAGCCGGTACAGGGTGTATGGCGGCGCTGGATGTCGAACGTTACTTGGCTGATGAAGGCATCGAGTAACGTAATGAGTAGCGTAATGGATCTTGATTAGGATCCTTTACGGTGGTGA
>CAYOZV010000167.1:0-10614 GCA_964408465.1 uncultured Pirellulaceae bacterium | reverse complement strand
GAAGCACACCAACACTTGGGTCGTTCCTCTGGCGGTCGCGGCAAAGCTCCCTTTCGTCAGCCCTTGTAGGGCGTCTGCGGTTTCCATGAACGGCAAAATTCGGGAACAGCATCGGCCAAGCAGCTGGGGACAGCGGCTTTACAATGGCCGGCAGGCGACCGCGTTTCGCGTCACCGCCAAACACAGACAAAGAACGCCTGCCGCCTAATGGTCAAACGAAAAGCACCCTTCCGAAAACGATCGAAAGGGTGCTGAGATGTGCGGTCCAAAGTGGCGGTGATTTTAAGCGTCGTCCATCACTTCTTTTTCACGGGCCTTGGAGATCGTTTCGGCTTGGTCCTCGAACTTCTTTGTCAGCGTTTGGACTTCGCCTTTGATGTCGTCACGTTGATCTTCAGAAATCTCCTTGTCCTTCGCTTCGTTTTCGGCCGCTTTGTTGCCGTCGCGGCGGACATTGCGAATCGAGATTTTTGCTTCTTCGGTCAAATCCTTGATGCGGCTGACCATTTTCTTACGCACATCGGTCGAAAGCGCGGGAATATTAATCCGTACCACGCGACCGTCGCTTTGCGGATTGAAACCAAGATCGCTGGAAACGATCGCCTTCTCGATTTCCTTAATGATGCCAGTGTCGTAGGGGCGGATCACGATCTGAGACGGTTCGGGAGCACCCACCGAAGCTACTTGCTTCAGCGGCGTCGGCGAACCATAAACATCAACGCGTACCGAATCGACCAATCCTGGATTGGCCCGACCGGTGCGGATTCCGCTCAAGTTCTTTTTTAAAACTTCAATCGCTTTGTCCATCCGCTCTTCAGCGTCGGCAAGAATTTCATTTGCAGGCATGTGCCTCTCCTATATTTGGTGGTTTTATACGGCGCGGTTGGCCGCACAAACATAACTAAAGTTTAACTGATTCAAAACGGGTTCACAATTTGCAGTCCGCTGATTTTAGTGTCCCGAGCTCTCCGGCGACGCGTTTTCGGAATCGGAAACCTCTTCGATCGTAAATCGGATGAGTTCCGCGTGGTCGTTTTTGACCTCTAAAATCTCGGCATGAGCCCCCGCGAACTCAACGACGTCGCCTTTTTCTGGAATTTTACCCGATCGCGACATCAACACGCCCGCAAACGTATCGACATCCTTCTGATCAAGATTCAGCCCCACTGCTTTTTCGACGTCGGTGATGTGCGTCCGACCTTGGATGATAAATTTGCCTTCGCCGGCCGCTCGAATTTTAGGTTGGTGCAGCGCGTCAAATTCGTCATCAACAGGACCAACAATTTTTTCCAACACGTTCTCCAGCGTCATGATGCCGATGATGGCTCCGTATTCGTCGATGACAAAGGTCAGCAATTGGTGCGTGGTCTGAAAATGTTTGAGCGCATCGCTGATGGGCATATTTTCAGGAACTTTGGTGGGTTCCCGCATCAGTGTTTTGATGTCGAAGTCCGCGTCGGAGGCAATGCCCAAGAAATCTTTGGTGTGGACCACGCCCAGCAGTGAATCCAACGAGGAATCGCAAACCGGGTATCGCGTGAACTTGGATGCCTTGGCCTTCTCCAATAGTTTTGGAAACGGCTCGTTCACGTCAAGGAATTCGACCTCATTGCGCGGCACCATCACGTAGCGGCAGACCATGTCGTCGAATTCGAACACTTCATTGATCAAGCGATGTTCGAACTGCGACAGATGCCCAAACACTTGCGATTCCTTCATGATGGCGCGAATGTCTTCTTCGCTGTGCGGAGCGCCGTGTCCCGTTTCTCCGTGCACGCCTAACTTTGCCAAGATCCAAGAAGTGATCCAGTTCAGGGCGTACATGGGAAGGAACAGGATGTAGTACGATATCTTCATCGGCAACGCACACCAGCGCACCATTTTTTCAGGTTCGCGAATCGCGTAGATTTTTGGGGCTTGTTCGCCGACGACCAAATGCAGGGCGGTGATGATCGAAAATGCGATGATGAACGCGACAACCGTGGTAACCGTTTCTCCCAGCCCGAGGTAGTTGAACAGCGGTTCGATCAGATGATGAAACGCCGGTTCTCCGACCCAACCCAAGGCCAGCGAAGCCATCGTGATTCCCAGTTGGCAGGCCGCCAAAGAGTTATCCAGTCGTTCGGCCAGCCACTCGGCGGTCTTAGCGAAGGCCAAGTTGTCTCGGACCATCTTTTTGATTTGCGTGGGTCGAACTTTGACCAACGCGAATTCGGCGGCCACAAAGAATCCATTGAGCACAACCAGCACCAAGGCCAGCAACAGGCCCATGAGGTTAGAGGTTGTACTGGACGCGTGTTCGACATCACCGCCATGGCCCACAGCATCACCGTCGGCGGCTACCGACGCAATGATCGTCGGTATATCAATATCTAAGATGAGACTTGCCATCGGGGTGATGGAATTGAAGCCGTCAATTGAAGAACAGACCGTTTCATAGATCCCGATCATGAGTCTCTCGCAGGAGGAATAGAATAATACCGCATTGTAAAGCCATGTCGCAAAAGTTGCACGGGGGAGCCAATCGAAAATGAGGCTCAGGAGTCGTGATTTGTTCGTGGAGAAGGGTCCGTCGGGTGGCGATTGAGCTTGAAATCGGCACTCGATTTTGTTCTTAGGTCGATTTTGGAGTTAGCTCGATTCTGGATTGAGACTGCGAGGCTTCTTTGAAAAGATCTTGCCAGGTGCAGGAAGCTTTGGAATCCTTTCAAGTGACCCACTGTCCAAAACTTGAGCTGCCGCCGCGTGTTGTGTTTGGCTACGCCGCGCGTTTGGCGGCTGTTTTGGTGGCGGGACTCGAAAACTTTTTGCGACGTCGGCGCTGCGATTCCAGTTCTTCTCGGTCGCGTTTCTTTTGAGCCCATTGGATGCGAATCTCTTCCTTTTGCCCTGCGGTCAACGGCTGGAGCGTGTCCTGATCGACGCCGGCCATGTCGGCCAATTCTTTTGCCACCGCCCTGGTTAACATGCGTTGGCCCTGCAGCAACGTCTCCGTCGCGGGCGCTCCATCGATGATTTGGTGATCGAAGGTCAGCAGCATTTTCGCGACGCCGTTGCGCGGAGTGGGATCGACGCCCAGAATGGTTGTGTTGGTTCCAAGATGGCTGGATCCGAACGCACCGCGGTGGCCTGAGATGCTCATCCCAAAGGTCCCCATATGCGAGGCTCTTTTCTGGGGCCACAGGTTGAACAGTGCCCACCAAGCGAACCGCCGAACGGGGGCGGGGAATTTGGCGAACGTGATCTGGTGACGGAATTGCTTAATCTCTTCAATGGGTGCCTTACGATAAGTATCGTAAAGCTCCTGCAGTTCGACCAAGGTGTAGTTGTCCGGTTCGTTGAACCGCGCGAAGAACAATCGCTCTTCCCCGTCGTGTTTGCGGCCAATGGTCATCATGCAAACGCTTTGATGATGCTCGTAAAGATGGGCGTAAGGGACCTTTACGTAGATGCGGCGGAGCATCGCATTTTTTTGGCACACGATCGCGTGTGCTTTCATCATCAACACGTTCCAAGAGATCTTGGGCTTGGCCAGTCGTCTTAGTTTCGCAATTTGGGCCACATCCCACTCGGCCGAAAATGCTGCCATCGGCATCTTGTTAGAGACGCGAATAACATCGTCGACCAATCGTCGGCCGTTGGAAAAAGAAAGTCGCCTGCCCATATTCATCTTCCCTGATGACGTGCTGTGCTGGAAATAGAGGTCGCGGGGCTGATTCTTGCAGTGATGCCCGAACGTAGCAAGCGAAATCAGCAGTCGCTAGCAATTATCGACGACGCCGGCTGCTGCTGCTGCTGCTACGGCGGCTGCGGCGGCGGCCGGTGTTACTTAGCCGCCGTTCGGACGCGATTCGCCAGTGGTAAGAGAGGCTGCAAAAGTCGGCAAACATGGCTCTTTTTTTTCCGCAGCACGTGCACCGATAAGGTCCAAAAATACGCGCCAGCCCAAACGACATGCCAACCAGGAACGAGTGCAGCACGGTGCCTTTGTAGGCCATGATGTGAAATTCTTGGCGATTGCAGTTGAAGCAATAGATCTTCCGCTTCTTGGATCGCTTCCGGGACGAGGATGAATCGTGGTAGTCTTCTTCCGCGTAATCAACTTCGACGCTTGCCCCTTCGGTAGGCTGGGCAAGTGCATCCGCGGATACCAGTTCATTGGCTTCGACGGAGAGAATCTGCGAACACAAACGCGGAGAAAACCAAAGACGTCTAACCTCACTCAACAGATTGAGGTCGCTAAGCCTCGAGGAAGTAAGTTGATGATCCATGGTAAATGCCTGAGCAGGAGGTACTCTAGATTTCATTCGACGCGTTACAAAATTTTTTACGAGTTCCGCCAGCAAAGCTTTAGGTAGTGTTGCCCGGGGTCAAAGAGTTCTGCGCCATTGGTAGGGAGGAGTCGGGCAAACGGACTCTATCGTTGCGATTCTAGAAAAAATAGAAACAGCTTCATAGGTCGGTTCGTTTCTAAAAACATAAGTGTATTTAGAACCCGTTTACTCATCGTAGTAGCGAATCTGGTCTTCTTCAAATACTTCCATTGCCCAAAAGCACTATCGAGGCCGTCTGACAGTTTGTTTTGTAAGAAAATAAAGGGTTATTCGGGCAAATTTGCGGTGATTTCACGCAATCCAGTTCATGCCATGGATATTCCCTTTCACCCCCAGTCAATGGAAGACACTTAAAAATCTTCTGCCAGCGTGCGACCGCCGTTCAGGCCCAATGCCGTTCAATGAAGGCCATTTTCGTTTAACGACCATCCGGCAGGCGACCGCGTTTGGTCCCGCCCAAACACCGACGCCTGAGGGCTAATCGTTAAACTGACGCCATAACTGTGAGCCAAACAAATCAGTCCATTGAACGGTATTGCGTTCAGGCCCTAGGCGGCGGTCGTTTACTAATGCGGTGGCCATTTCACCGGATTTGCAATCGACGCATGTCGAAAGTCGCGCCGATCATCTGGGGCTTAAGACGATGTGGAGAAATAGTCGGGTTCATTCCCCGGGGCCCACTTAATGTTGCATCCCATTGCTGGATACTGTTTCTCTGCCGGTTGATCTCCCGCCAAGACGGCGTCGAGCGCGGCACGGATTTCAGCGCCCGTGGCTGGTGATTGTGTCGAATCGTAAACGCCAGATTCAATGCGTGTTGGACGAGTCTCGTCGAAGCGGCCTCGGTAGGCCAGCGCATGTTGACTGTCGAAGAGAAAGAAGTCAGGCGTGCACGCCGCGGTGAATGATTTGGCGACCGATTGATCGGCATCCAATAAATAAGGAAACGCGTAGCCTCTGGATTTCACTTCCTCTTTCATTTTTTCGAACGAGTCATCAGGGTAGGCTTGGGTGTCGTTGCTTTGAATACCCACGACGCCGATACGGTCTGCGTAGTCATCGGCGACAGATTTCAATTGGCTTGCCAAATGCTTTACAAACGGGCAGTGGTTGCAGATGAACATCACCAACAAGGGCTTGCCAGCGAAATCAGATTTACTGACGGTGCTGCCGTCGGTGCCGGGGAGGGAAAAATTGGGGGCCGGCGAGGCGAGTTTGAGCATGGTTGATTCGGTCAGTGCCATCGGAACGATCCTGTGGTGTTGGGTTGAAGACGCGGAAAAATGGTTTTTGTGTCAAACCGGAATTCTAAACGGGTTTTTAACCCTCGCCAATCCACCGTGAGAATCGCCGAGCTGTGCGCAGCACCTCGCGAGTATGCCTCGTGTACTGCTCGTTCCATGGCGACTGCTCGTTCCATGGCTCCGCCGTGGAACGCAATACGCAGGCAGGTTCCCGCCTGCCGTGGGGGGCGGATGGCGGGAGCCATCCGGGTAGTGCGTTACCAGGCAGAGCCTGGGAACGAGCGTCGCGAGCGTCGCACTGCTCGTTCCATGGCTCCGCCGTGGAACGCAATACGCGGGCAGGCTCCCGCCTGCCGTGGGGGCGGATGGCGGGAGCCATCAGGGTAGTGCGTTACCAGGCAGAGCCTGGGAACGAGTGTCGCGAGCGACGCACTGCTCGTTCCATGGCTCCGCCGTGGAACGCAATACGCGGGCAGGCTCCCGCCTGCCGTGGGGGGCAGATGGCGGGAGCCATCCGGGTAGTGCGTTACCAGGCGGAGACTGGAAACGAGCGACGCGAGTGGGTTCCCCTGCGAAAACTACGCGCGGTCCAGCCAAACTTCGCGCCAGAAGTGCAGCATCCCGCGCCCACAGAACCTGCGGCTCAATCCCGAGCATTGAGTTTCATTGAGCACCACAGCCGGGACTCGCATTTCTAAAAGCTCGCCGGTCCCTTCATGAATCAGGCGGTTGATGCGGCGTGTCACCGTCAGTTCACGTCCGCAGAAACGAAGCATCTCCTCTTCGTCGAACCACAGCCCCCGATTGCATCCTTTGGCGTCCAGCGTTTTGACGATCTCTTGAAAAGATTTGACGCGCACCTTATCCCCGATCTCAAGCCCCAAATCGGACACCGGCGTTCGGCGACAAGGGCCTCCGCAATTTGTGTTTTGCCGCGTGACCTTGCGATACACCGTTGATGCCAGGAAAGCGCCGATGCGGCCAAGGGAAGTCCCGTTAGACTGACGCTCAACACGATACTGCCCAAGATTGAATGCCGACGTTTGCCGCGACGCCGCCCCCAATTCCGTCGCTTGGCAGCGGAAGTATTGCTTTGGGCCTTTGACAACATTACCGCCATCGCATTTATCAACCGCCGACAGTTGAATCAGTGCCTGTTGAAAGTCATGGCCAACATTGTGCTGGCCGGCGACGGTGGAAACACGAAGGTCGCCTTCTGGCGTTGATTCCTCGTTTGCATCATCAGCGGTCAGCCACTGAGTCTTCCAAAGAAAATCGCATCCCATTGCACACCCGCCGTGGAACTGACCGTCGCAGCGATCGACCTTCAACACAACCACGCCGGACAGACTTCGCATCTTCACGGTGCCGACGTTGGCGCAGACTTGATTCGCGAACCTGACGATTCTTAATCGCTCGCCGCAGTGCTTGGTCATCTCGGGCATCATCGGTAACCCATCCAGAGTCCCGTCCACATCCAGCGTCATCTGGATCTGCTGGAGCGATTTCACCCGCACCCAATCTCCACGCGCGAACTCGGGGGCAGCCGCGATGGCTTCGGCGGCCGTGATGGCTTTGGATGATTGGGGTTTTGGGTTGAGCATGATTCTGAGCCAAGGCCTGCGGCGCCGCTGGCGGCCGGAGGTGTGTTTTGCGGGTGTCGAGAAAGTAGGATTGTTCATTGACAACCTAGTCGCTTCCCATGACTATGTTTGTGAGCCAGTTCACCAAGCAACTGAGAACGCAGTAAATCACTCCCCATATATATAAGTAGATTTCGTTTGACCATTCACATTCCAGTCTTGATGGACGAAGTTCTGGACGGACTCAACCTATCCCCCGATTCGGTCATCGTTGACGGGACACTCGGTGGAGCCGGTCATGCGGCGGCAATCCTGGAGAGGCTTGGGCCAAAGGGTCGGTTGATCGCTTTTGATCGAGATCCCCTTCCTGTCGAACAGGCGATTGAGAAGATCGACGATGCCCGCGCTACCTTTATTCACTCCAATTACGCCGATGTTCCCGAGTATTTGAAACAGCTGGAGATCGAGCGCGTCGATGGCGTGCTGCTGGATCTGGGGCTCTCCAGTGATCAGTTGGCCGATCGCGATCGTGGGTTCAGCTTCCAGAGTGACGGGGATCTGGATCTCCGGTTCGATCCGCTTGATGGCGACGCGGCGTGGCGAATCATCAATCGACTGAGCGAGAAGCATTTGGCGGACATCATTTACCAGTTCGGTGAAGAGCGTCTCAGTCGACGGATCGCGCGAAAAATTTGCCTCGTGCGGCAAGACACCACCATCAGATCGGCCAGCGCTTTAGCCAAAATTGTTCGCAGTTGCGTGCCCCGTTCCAAAAATCACTCCATTGACCCCGCCACGCGTACGTTTCAGGCCTTGCGGATTGCGGTCAATGAAGAGCTGAAATGGGTGCAAGTCGCGATGAATCGGATGCCCGATATTCTTGGTTCTGAGGGCCGTCTGGCGGTGATCAGTTTCCATTCGCTTGAAGACCGGATCGTGAAACAGTCTATCGTCAAAGACGATCGCTTGGAAAATTTAACCAAAAAGCCAATTCAAGCCTCCGAGCAAGAGTTGGTGGATAACCCGCGCGCCCGCAGTGCGAAGTTGCGAGTCGCAAAACGAATGTAGTCGCACGTGACTCGCGTTTGGTAATCGCAAGTTCAAATTTCATTTCCAAATTTCATTTCCAAAATCCGTTCACGTTTTGATAGCAAACGTTTTTTTTCAAACTGGCCTTTGGGTAGCTTGAGCGGTTTGCGTGTGACTGAAATCGCAAGTTTTGTTGCCGGAACTTTATCTATTTTTCCATTTGAGAATGTCAGAAAAGTTTTAGGATTGATTCAACAAAACCGTCTTGACCGGCATTGAGCATTTCAATAACTTGCCCCAGTCGAAAGCAACTTGAGTTTTCAAGTTTGCTTTCGAACGAAACAAAAGGAGTTGTTTTGCGTTTTGCTGACGGTTACTTTTTTGTGATCCAAGCACGGACCAATTTCGGCGGCACGGAAGCTTTCGTCGTTGGACCTATAAATCGCCGAACACTTGACTCGACTCCGACTCTGCAAGGATGCCGAGTCGGAATCAGACCAATCGCCTTCGGATCAACTTTGGTGTTTTTAGCCCCCCTGAAACCCAAGGTTGCCGAGGGTGTTTTTTTGCGCCGATTTAGAGGAGGATTGGAAATTAATCCGTCATCGCACTTGAAAAAAATGGCGTAATAGATCTTCTTAAAAAATCCCGAAGCTCCTTTGCCCCGCAGGAACTTTGAAGCCCCCTACGGGACTCAAGTTCTCAGTCCCCCCGCAAAAGTCAGACATCCACTATGAAAATCGTTGTCCTCGACGGTCGTACGCTCAATCCAGGCGATAATCCTTGGACTCCTATTGAAGCCCATGGTGATGTCACCACCTACGATGGCACGGCGGCCGGCGAAATTGTCGCGCGTTGTGAAAGTGCTCCGATCGTTCTGACCAATAAGGTTCCGCTGGACGCTCAAACGCTGGAGCAACTGCCGGATCTGAAACTGATTGCCGTCACCGCCACAGGATACAACGTCGTCGACGTCGCGGCGGCCAATGCGCAAGGAATCACGGTGTGCAACGTGCCGGTTTACAGCACGCGAGCGGTGGCGCAACACGTTTTTGCGATGCTGTTATCGCATCTACACCGTGCCGAGGCCCATCATGATGCGATTATTGAGGGCCAGTGGCAGACGTGCGGTTCGTTTTCTTTTTGGTTGTCGCCGATCGCTGAATTGACCGACAAAACATTCGGAGTGATCGGATTCGGCCGAATCGGACAGGCTACCGCCAGGCTGGCTCAGGCATTTGGGCTGAAGATCATGATCCACAGCCGAACCAAAAAAGAGGTGGCGGGCTTTGAGTCCGCGCGGTGGGGGTCAATGGAAGAGGTCGTCGCTGAATCTGATTTCATTAGCTTGCACTGCCCGCTGACCGAAGACAACGACCAGTTCTTCAACGCCGCTTTGATTGGGCAGATGAAACCGACGGCGGTCTTGATCAATACCGCCCGCGGCGGGCTGATCCACGAACAAGATCTGGCCGACGCGCTATCGAATCAACAGATTGGCGGCGCTTGCTTGGACGTGCTATCGTCGGAACCGCCCGCGACAAGCAATCCGCTTTTGTCGGCCCCTGGTTGTTTGCTGACGCCGCATGTGGCTTGGACCGCAATCGAGGCCAGGAAGCGTTTGATGCGGATCACCGCCGAAAATATCGCCGCGTTCCAAAACGGCCAACCGATCAACGTGGTGTCGCTCAAGTAACGGGAGTATCCTTTTTTATGCTCAACGGCAAACCGCCCAGAACGCTAGCATGTTAAACTTTGTCGGATAATTTGAGTGTGAGGGTTAAAGGCAATGGCCTAGAAGTGACGAAGATATCAGTAAGCCCACATGTTTGGCTTTAGCGAATGAAATAAACACCGACGCAAGGACGCTCGACGTGTCAAAGAAAAACAAAACAAAAAACCGGATCACCAAATTGTTCGTCTGTTGCCTGATGGCTTTTGCGATCAGCAGCAACGTTGGGTGTTTTCTTCCTATCTACGATGCTGACCCCGCCGTCCGTGCTCGACAACTGATCCACACCTCCGAAGACTTACGTAGCTTGCGTGATGAGTGGCATCGCTTCTGGTTCTTGGATCAGCCAAGCCACATGCAGCCACTGCGGACTCACGGCGGAATCCTCTAGGATTCCCCTGCCAGAGTTAGCTGTGCCAAGCAGCGAAACGGCAAAATTTTACAGTCCATTCAGCCATCTCAGTTTTGGGGTGGCTGTTTGTGTGCGCCGTTGGCAAAACGCACCGACCGAGAGCCAATAGAATCGGCCGGTCGATAGCGGTCGTGGGCCGTGTGCGTGCCGCCGTTTTGTGCCGCGATACTCAAGCCACGCTTGATCGTAAAGGAGAACTGCAAAGGTAAAACTTTTCGAGCGATTTGCAATTCGGGAGGTCGAGGCTCCGCCCGAGACCTATTTGATTTCGTAGGTTTCA
>CAYOZV010000166.1:8294-10725 GCA_964408465.1 uncultured Pirellulaceae bacterium | reverse complement strand
CGTTTGGCCCCGCCTAAACACCGACGCCTGCCGGCTAATCGTTAAACTGATTGCCGTGGTTTTCAGCCAAACAAATCAGTTCGTTGAACGCCATTGCGGTAAAACGATAGCCAAACGCTTTCGTCATCCCAGTCCCGCACTCCCCCAAACCCCTCATCGTTGCTTCGATTATTTAGCATTCTCCAGTTCGAAGTGGTGGCTGCCAGTCGTCACTGTTTCCGATTCACGTTCGTTCGGGAATTCGATCGTGGCGGTCGTGTTGGGCGGTACGATGACGTCCAACATGACTTTGCCATCGACTTTCTTCCAACTACTTGCGGCGGTTCCGTACGCCGTTTCCAAGCGCGCCTTGGCCCATTGAAGTTGAGCCGGAAAAATGGGCCGCACAAAGAAATGCTTGTAGCCGGGGTGGGCTGGATCGGGTGCGAGACCGGCGATCCGTTCGTACATCCACTGGCCGAGTGCACCATAAGCGTAGTGGTTCAAAGAGTTCATCTTATCGCCGCTGAAACCATCCTGTTTGGTGTAGCTGTTCCAGCGTTCCCACATGGTTGTGGCGCCCTGGTTGATGGAATAGAACCAAGACGGGTACGTTTCCTTGAACAGGATCGAAAGGGCCAGATCGGTGTGCCCCATTTTGTCCAGCACGCTGACCACGTACGGCGTTCCCAAGAATCCCGTCCGCAAGTGACCGTCGGCTTCTTCGACCAGCCTGACTAGATTCTCGGCGGCTTTGCTTCTTAAATCCTCGGGAATCAAATCAAACTCCAGCGCCAAGAGATAGGCCGTTTGGGTCTCAGGCGCGTTGATGATCTTGCCTTCAGAATCGAAGTAGTGACCGGAGAAAGCGTCTTTGATGGATTGTGCTTCGGCGGCGTATTTACGAGCCTCTTCTGTGCGTCCCAAGACGCTCGCGGTGTCGGCCACGATCTGGCAGCTGCGTCCATAAAACGCCAGCCCGAGTAACGGGAATGGCGTATCGCCGCGATTGTTTTCCGCATGGGGTTGAAGCCAGTCACCGAAGCCTTTGATCTTCAGCAGGAGTCCATCCTCAGATTTCCTACGGTACCAACCCACCAATTTTTTCATCATCTCAAAATTTTCGTCCAGCACTTCGGTATCACCGGTGCGCACGTAAACCTCCCAAGGAATAAACGTGGCCGCATCAAGCCAGCCGGGGCTTCCACCCTTCCCCACGATGTCGGGAACCACCCAAGGGATATTGCCGTCTTCGAACTGATCATCCCGCATTGATCCCAGCCAGCTTTTCCAGAATGCTCGACAATCGTAATTAAACATCGCCGTTGGTGCGAAAGCCTGAGCGTCACCGGTCCAGCCGGCGCGTTCGTCACGCTGCGGGCAATCGGTTGGAATATCAAGGAAGTTGCCGCGCTGTCCCCATGTGATATTGCGTTGCAGTTGGTTCAGTTTTTCATGCGACGACTCAAAGGTTCCAATCTTATCCAGTTCGGTATGCAGTACGATTCCCGTCACCCATTGCTTCTCTGGTTTTACGCCACTGGGAAAACCTGAAAGTTCGACGTAGCGAAATCCGTGGAACGTGAATTTCGGTTCCCACTGAATTGTCCCCGTTTCTGCTGCGGTGTACGAATCGGTTGACTTCGCTGCCCGATAATTTTCGGTGTGAATGGAGCCATCGGTATTAAGCATCTCCGCAAACCGAATCGTTACGGTTTGATCTTTTTCAACAGGGACGTCGAGTTTTGCCCAGCCGACGATGTTCTGGCCGAGATCGAAAATGAACCTTCCCGTTTCGGGCTGGGTGATGTTCTGTACCGAGAGAGTTTCTGTTTTCTTGACCGTTGCGAACGGTTTGGGAACGATTCGAGCGGTCCCCAGATTGGATTCCGCCTTCACGGGTTGGAAATTTGACCAAGTCTTTCGCGCGTCAACGTGTTCTCCATCGTAAATGCTTGAGGAAATGATCGGGCCTTCAAAAGTCCCTTCCCAGTTTTCATCGGAAACAATAATTTGCTTGCGGCCATCCTCGTGAATGATCTCCAGTTGAAGCAGCAATTCCGGCCGGTCCCCGAAGACTTGCCGTTGACCCTGCCAGCCAAACCGACCGGCGTACCAACCGTATCCCAGCATCGCGCCGATCGCGTTGTCGCCATCTTTGAGTTGGTCGGTCACGTCATAGGTGAGTGAGTCAAGACGTTTTGAATACGACGTCTGGCCGTTGGCGAAGTGGTCGTTCCCGACACGTGCGCCGTTAAGGCTGATCTCAAAAACGCCTCGGGCCGCGACGTAAAGACGCGCATGTTTGACGGGGGCATCAATTTCGAAGCTTTGCCTCAGGTTGGTGACTTTCTCGACTTCCGCTGGAGCTTGGGCAGCGTTGCGAATCCATTTGGCTTCCCAGTCCTCGTTCGAAAGCAGACCAAGCTCAACCGTCGCAGGCTTGCTCCAA
>CAYOZV010000166.1:0-8194 GCA_964408465.1 uncultured Pirellulaceae bacterium | reverse complement strand
TCCCCGACGCTCAGCGAATGGGCCTCGCCACCGGCAAAGACAAAACTGCCAGAGGCAACGCTTAGCAAAGCAATGGCAAACAGTTGCTTGAGGAAAGGAACGGTCATGAAAGTCTCAATTCGGTTTGCAAGGGAAAGTTTGGCGACGTAGGTAACGCGGATGTTCACGCCGGTTTAGTTGGAGGATCGCGCGGTTGAAACGAGTTGCATTGTAAACTTTGTGCGCTCAAAATGCGCCGTTGAATGTGTTCGTTAGAGGGCATTTCAAAACCTGGGGTGAACTCCACCCGAAGTCCTTGGATATTTGTTAATCGCGGGAATGATATCGGATCCCAATACAAATCTTTGATTCGGATCAGGTTTTGATTTGGGTTTAGAATCAGGTTTAGAATCAGGTTTAAATTGCCCTTGGGTAGTTATACCGAGAATTAAAAGGCCCATCGCTGCCGTGGTTTGTGATTTTGCGACAGCCACCGTAAGCTAAGTGCTTGCCATCGCTTGGCATCGACTATCACTTCGCGTTCCTGCCGGGATGGGCGTATTGGCCGAGCAACATGAGGCTGGATTCGCCTGTCGGTTGAAGGCATAAGTCTATTAAAAACGGCTGCGGCTGTTGCTTATTGCTGTCTTAAGTGGCGGATCATTCAAAAATGCTAACGACTTTACCGCCGTTCCGCTTACCCGGTGAGCGGAACGGCGTTAAAGTATTTGCGATTGATTTAACGCCACTGGTTCAATGCCCTTGGTTGAATGCCCTTGGGCTGACTGAATCACAACACCCTACGAAAAAATTAAGCTACCCAAGCCATATTGCTTTATGTCAGAAAACAGTCGTCCACTCAATCGAGAAGAAGTCCTTTCGCGATACGAAGCGAAATTAGAAACGCACCGCGCGACGGTCAAGCGCTGTGACCAGCGATGGAGTTCGGTGGGCTATTTAAGGGGCGGGCTGTTTCTGGCATCTTTGGTCCCGCTTTTTCTGTGCATCACAGAGTTTTGGGATATCGGACGGCCGTGGTTGTATCTGTCGGGTTTGCTGTTCTTTGGATTCCTCGCGGTCGCGTTCATTCACGAAGGCATGCAAACGGAACTGCGTCGCGCTTCGTTGCTGGTGAAGATCTATCGAGAATCGCTCGCCCGGTGCCGGCGCGAGTGGAAGGAGATCCAAACGCCGGAGGTTCAACTGGATCCCGCGCGGGTTCCGTTGTCGACGGATCTGGATCTGTTCACTGAGAGTTCGATCTTCAAGCTGTTGGGAATCACGCGCACGCCGCTGGGGACTTCGACGTTGAAGGCTTGGATTCTTGATGGAGCTTTGGCCGATGAGGTGGCGTTGCGACAGGACGCGGTGAGGGAGCTTACTCCGGCGGTGGATTGGCGGGAGGCGTTTCAGTTAACGTGCGAACAACTGGCCGTTGGGCAGGCGGGGCCCAGCCGTTTTGTGGATTGGGCGACCAGCGACAGTTGGTTCGAAGGTCGGCGTTGGATATTGGGACTGGCGCGTCTCACGTCCGTTGTGTCGATTGCCGCGATCGTGGGGCTGTTGTTTGTGCCATTGTTGCAGCCGCTGGTTTGGTTGGTGATTTTGGCTGGTTCGATGCTGGTCAATTTTGGATTGGCGATCGTTTTTGCCGGCAGCATTCACGACGTATTCAATTCTGTTTCCTCCCGATCCAACGAAGCCAGTCACTACGTCAGTCTGTTTGATCGGATAACCAATTTTGAAAGTAAATCGGTTCGGCTCAAGGAATTGCAAGCCAAAATTAGATCCGATGGTTCGGCGGGATCCGTTGAGATTGGTCGGTTGAGCACGCTTTGTGGGCTGGCGAATATTCGACGCAACGGGATTCTGTTCTTGGTTTATGTGGTGTTTGAGTTTCTTTTCTTTTGGGACGCTCACGCGTTGCACTGGTTGGAGAAATGGAAGGCGAAACAAGGGGCCAATGTGCCGCGCTGGTTCGATGGGTTGGGCCAATGGGAAGCACTATGCGCACTGGCGAAGCTGGCACACGATGAACCGGATTGGGTTTACCCAACGGTTTACTTGGCCAATGAAACAGAACCGCCGGTGGTTGCCGGCACCAACGTCGGTCATCCGTTGTTGGGGATCGAACGCGTGCGCAGCGACGTAAAGGTCGGGCCGCCCGGGACGGTGTTGCTGGTGACGGGTTCCAACATGTCAGGAAAAAGTACGTTGTTGCGAAGCATCGGCGCGAATATCGTGTTGGGGCAGATGGGCAGCGTTGTCTGTGCCAATGACTTTCGCCAGCCAACGATGCAGATCGAAACCAGCATGAGAATCGCCGATTCGCTGGCCGATGGCGTTTCGTTTTTCATGGCGGAGCTGAAGCGGCTGAAGCAAGTCGTTGATGCGGCGGAGACGATCGAGGCCAGCGGCGGCAATCGCCGGATGTTGTTCTTATTAGATGAGATCCTGCAGGGGACCAATTCGCGCGAGCGTCAGATTGCGGTCAGTCGCGTGGTGCGTCGTCTGATCGACCGCAAAGCGATCGGTGCGATCTCGACGCACGATTTAGATTTGGCCAAAACGGACGAGCTGAATTCTGCTTGCGATCCTGTTTACTTTTCAGAACAGTTCAAAGAAGTGGATGGCAAGAAAGTGATGACTTTTGATTACCAAATGAGAAAAGGCATCGCTGAAACGACCAACGCATTGAAGTTGCTGGAACTGGTTGGACTGGGCGACGATCCGCAAGGGAGCTAGATCCTGGACCAGCGCGAAGAATAATCGTGGTCGTCTGTTCTATTGCGTTTTGTTAGTGGTGTCCGTGGCTGGCGGCAATAATGGGGGCTTTGCCTTCGGTGCCCATCAGGTGGCGGGTCCGGAGGGCAAACTTCTCCCGTTGGCTGAGCACGCCGGTTGGTTGCAGAATCGAATCCGGTTGGGCACGCATCTTTGAAAAGACCGCCCAGTAGTAATCTAACATGGAAGACATGGTTCGTTTGCCCCCGAAATCCAACAGCGGCACGATTTGCCCGCCCGCGACGAATAGCTTTTCGATGCGGGAGGTTTGAAGGCGCACGAATTGTTTCAGCTGGGGGCTTGATTGCCGCATCATCGTGCGGGTGATGCTCACCCCCGTTTTTTGGACATCGGCGACCGGATAGAACGCTTGATGCTGTTTGAGATTGGGGACCAGGTTGGCCAACATTTGTGTCATGGTAATGGCCGCGCCGCATTGAATGGCCGGTTGGAGGTAATCTGCGTCGGTGGCGCCTAAAATAGGCGCGCACGCGGCCAACATACTGCCGCCGAATTTGGCAGAAAACAATTCCATGTCTTGGCAGGTTTGGAATTTTCGCGTCCTGCTCCATGAATCTGCGGCGGTCATCATCTCGAACAAATGCTCTTTAGGGATACCGAAGCGATTGACGGCATCAGCCAAAGCAGCGTCTTGGGGGCATCGACATTGGCCGCCCAGGGCGTCGCTGAGTTCGTAGAGTCGTTCTTTCCAGATGTCCAATGAGAGCCCGTCAAAACTTTCAAGATCCAAAAAGTCGATACACCGTATCAGGTGCCAGCCCATCGCCGCGATCGCTCTTTTGTTGTCCGCCGGAAGGTTCGCGGTCACCCAGGCCGAAGGTGCGAAGAATTTCCGACTAAGCGATACGCAATTTTTGTAACCCCGTTCTATCATCATGTCGGTTAGGGGGGCGAATTCGTTCTCGATGGTTTCGGTTGACATGATTCTCATTCGGTCCAAAGGGTTGCGATGCTAGAGCGCGCCGCGACTGACTTTCTTAAAATAAGCGATTCTAAGCAAAATAACAGAGGTTGGTTTCTTGGCATCGCCACATCGCCGGCCGGCGACGGCGTCTGGCTCAAGTTTAACGACAAGCCGGCAGGCGACCGCGTTGGGTTCGGCTTAAACACGGACGCCTGTCGGCTAATCGTGAAACGGATGGCATGACGTTGAAGGCCGATCAAATCAGTGCTCTCAAAGGAATTGAGGTGAAACGAAACAAGAAACGTCACCGACGAGCGTAAGTTGCCTCGCTCAAATGGCTTCGGTTGGGTAAAATAGGTTTATGAAAACAGCTTGGAATTTCATTCCCAGTAACCACTCCGAAAGTTTGTGATGAAAATTTTATTGGCCAGTCCGCGCGGTTTCTGCGCTGGTGTGAACATGGCAATCGAAAGCCTTGACCTGACCCTGAACGAATTTGGCGCGCCGGTTTATGTTTACCATGAAATTGTGCACAACCAGTACGTTGTGGAATCCTTCAAGAAGAAAGGGGCAGTGTTCGTTGATGCGATCGACGATGTTCCCGAGGGGGCGGTTCTGATGTTCTCTGCGCACGGTGTCAGCCCTGAAATTCGCAAATTGGCCGCGGCCAGAAATCTTAATGCGATCGACGCGACGTGTCCGCTGGTGACCAAAGTGCATCTTGAGGCGGTGAAGTACGCGCGTGAGGGATACACCATCTTCCTGATCGGGCACGAAGGCCACGACGAGGTCATCGGAACCATGGGCGAAGCCCCCGAGGCGATGGTGTTGGTCGAATCGGTGGAAGACGTTGCTAAATTAGAAGTCCCCGACGACGCTCAGGTTGCGTACCTGACACAAACGACGCTATCAGTGGACGACGCGAACCGCATTATCGGAGCACTGCGTGATCGTTATAAGAATTTGGTGAATCCGCCTAAGGAAGACATTTGCTACGCGACGCAAAACCGGCAGGAAGCTGTCAGGAAAATCGCGTGTGATACGGATTTGTGTCTGGTGCTGGGCAGTCAAAATAGCTCCAACAGTCAGCGGCTTCGCGAGTTGGCCGGTGATACCGGCAAGCCCGCGTATCTGATTGACGGCAAAGCCGATCTGGAGTTGGCTTGGTTTGAGGGAGTGGAGAGTGTGCTGGTCACCGCCGGGGCAAGTGCCCCCGAAACGGTGGTGCAGGAGTGTCTCGATTGGATTGTTGAGAAGTTTGGAGCGACGGTGGAACCGGTGATCATTCGTCAGGAGAATGTCAGTTTTCCGTTGCCGAAGAAACTGCGGCAGCTGCAGGCGTAGGGTGGCGCTTAGCCCACCCAAGCGCTGTTAGGTGGGCGGGGGGATTTGTGTGGGCTTAAGTCCACACTACGTTTACGCCGTTGGCGTAAATGTATTATGGACGCCGAGGACGCCGTGGGCGCAGTTCTGCGGCGTTGATTTCTTGAATTAGGATGTCGGTGGTTGGATCGTGGCCTTGGAGCATGATGCTGCCCGCCTCAAGTCGTAGGCCCCTTCTTGGATTGGCGTCTGGTTTGCGTTTGTCTGTCCAATCGGTGACTTGGAAGCCATTGACCCAGACGCTGACATGCGGCCCCTGGGCAACAATCGTTTTGTAAAACCATTTCTCATCTTCGGCGACGATCCGCCGCGCGTTGGCTCTGCGGAAGATGCCGCCGGTGCCACAATCGACGGGCTTGGTGGGATCTCCGTCGATCATTTGGTTTTGGATCTGGCTTTCGTATCCGTTCATTTTTTCGCTGGGAACACAGCGAAAGAAAATGCCTGAGTTTAATCCAGGGGCGTTGGTTTTGATTTTGGCGCCCAATACAAAGTTGGCAAAATGCTGCTTGGATTCAAGTTGACCTGGCCCGGATTGCATGTGGAGGTTCTTGTCACCGTCGATCGTAAATGTTGATTCCCTACTTTGATCGGTATTCCACTGGTCCAAGCCCGTTGCACCGAGCATTGGTTTCAAACGAAGCGGTTTTAAAAATATGTTTCGAAACTGGACTTCATCCTTACGGAATTGCAAACCGATGTAACCCAGTCCCAGATCGCCGGCAGCAAACTCGTTGACAAGTTCACCGTTGAAATAAACTTGGCCCCGGTCCCCGTCGACGATCATCCGCAGTTGGTTCCAGCGGTCATTAGGTTTTGCGGGCGGTTTAATTTTCTGTCTGTCGACCACGCCGCCGGTTGGGAAGGGATGCTCTGGCGGAGCAATGTTGATTTCGTAGCAGTCCTTACCGGCGTTTTTTGGGTTGGGGCTGGTGCGGAGGAAAACGCTGCTGTTGGTTTGACCGTCGCACTTATACTCAACACGCAGTTCATAATCAGAGAACTGGCTGGTGGTGGTTAGAAGCCCCGTCTCCCCCTGGGTTGCCTTGATCGTCCCCTCGGAAACCTGCCAGTCGGTTTTTGTTCGAGCTTTCCATCCAAACAAAGATTCGCCATCAAACAGACTTATCCAGCCCTCGGCCAGACGTTCGGGGAGGATGCGATTGGCTTCCCCGATGGGTTTTTGTTGGCTGGTCTGTGCTGGTTGTTCTTGGGGACCGTAGCCGAGGGCAACCTGAGTCACGAACGCGACCAGAATAAAAACCGTCATTGATGAAATTTGCGTTGTTGAAACCCGCCTTGGGCCGGAGTGAATCGTTGTAGTCATGTTGGTTTTTGGATTTGTCGCTAGAAACGGAAGCAATGAATAGGAAAAGCGGTCCTTTTGACTCATAATATGAGAGCTCTGAGGGTTTGTCGAATCACAATTGTAGACGTAAGTGATTCTTCTCTTGCCTGATTTCCTCGGCAAGCATCCAAAGGATCGGTTGCCGGCTGAGGGAACGCCCTTGGATCCTCTCCTGCTTCATCATTGATTCTCAATCTAATTGGCCGCCGTGAACTCTAAAATTCTCCAGACTAAGAACCCAGACGCGCCTGATAAAATGCGTCGTCCTTATCTTTTGTTGACCGGCGGGACGGGGCTGGTGGGGCAATATTTGCTCAAAGATTTTCTGGTTCAGGATCAGCGCATCGCCGTCATCGTCCGCCCCAGTAAGAAGCTGTCCGCTGTAAAACGCATCGAGGCGATCATGCAGCGGTGGGAACGTTGCGTGGGCAGATGCTTGCCGCGGCCGGTGGTGATCTGCGGCAACATCAATCAGCCGGGGCTGGGCCTCAGCGACGCCGACCAAGGTTGGGTGTCCGGTCATTGCCATGGCATTTTACACAACGCGGCTGTATTGCAGTTTGCGGGCAAATCGAAAAAACACGAGCCGTGGTTCACCAATCTTGGCGGAACCGAAAATGTTTTAAACGCGGCCAAGCAATGGAATATTCGGCAGTTGCATTACGTGTCGACGTCTTACGTGTGTGGTAAAAGTGACCGTGTGGTTCAGGAATCGGACTTGGATGTGGGGCAGTCGTTCCGCAATGACTACGAACGCAGCAAGTTTCAAGCGGAGCAGTTGGTTCGCCAGGCGGATCATTTTGATTCTAAGACGATTTATCGCCCGGCCGTCATCGTTGGCGATTCCGAGACCGGATTCACATCCACTTACCATGGAGTGTTTTTGTATCTGCGGATTTTTGCCACACTGGTGCCGTTGCAGCGGACCGATCGCAACGGCGTCCATCAAACGCCGATTCAGTTGCCGATCAACGGTGACGAACCAAGGAACCTAGTGCCGGTGGATTGGGTTTCCAGTGTGATCTGTCACTTGGTCTCTACCGAGGCGGCTCATAATCGAACGTACCACTTGGTGCCGGACGAGTGTTCGACAGCGCGGCAATTTATTGATGCCTGTTGCGATTACTTTAATTCAGGCGGCGTGGAATTCGTGGGAGCGGATCACGCACTGGATGCCAAGAGTAAGTTTGCGCAGTTGTTTTTCGAAAACGCGCGAGTGTATGAGGCATATCTGAACTCCGATCCGATATTTGATAAATCCAATATTGAGAAATACGCTGGGCACCTTCGTTGTCCGGTGATTGACGCGGAAATGATCGGGCGGTTCATCAAATTTGGCGAACAGAATCGTTGGGGGAAAAAGCGTTTGGCGTCTCCCAAGGCGAGTGTCTGGTTCGGTCAGCAGCTGGAGCGTTTGAGCACCATCACAACTAAAATTTTCGCGAATCTACCCAATGTTGACTTGGGCGGTGGCAAAGATCAGATAGAAGTCGGGCTCAATGTTTTGGGGCAAGGCGGCGGGCAGTGGACTTTAACCCAGAACGACGACGGCCAGTTCTCGTGCCGCGTCGGTTTGCCGGCGGTGGGCCAGCCCACGTTGCAGATAGAATCGTCTCGGCTTGAAAGCTTGGTGATGGAGATCGAGCAGTTAGGGCAAGCGACGACCGGTCAGCCGTGGGATCTGTTGACGGAAAAAATCGAAGCCGCGATCACTCTGTCGCGGGCTTAGACCTTTAGGTCGTGGGGCGCGGCGGTAGTGGAGCCTTGTTAAAGCT
>CAYOZV010000165.1:8885-10727 GCA_964408465.1 uncultured Pirellulaceae bacterium | reverse complement strand
CCGAGTACCGAGTACCGAGTACCGAGTACTGAGTACTGAGTACTGAGTACTGAGTGAATATTCTGCATTCCCAATTCCGCACTCCGCATTTTTCCTTAGGCCCCGCTAGTTTACTTTGGCGAACGCCGAGCGCACTTCTTCGGGGATCTGCCTGAGTCCCGTTGTTTGAAAATCCACGAAAACCCAATTGGTCTCCGCGTCCGCCAAACGCCGGTTGTCTTTGGATCGAATGATGTGGTATTTGCGAATGGAGGAGACCTTGTTCAGCTCGTGGACCCAAGTTTTGATCGTCACGCGATCTCCTAACAATGCCGGCAGCCGATACTTAATGTTGTGTGATCGGACAATAAAACCGGCGCCGTATTGGCGAAACCTATCCGAAGGCCACCCGATTGATTGACTGTGCGCGTGGGCCGCCCGCAAGGTCCACCGCAAGTACTCCAAGTTATTCACGTGGTTCATGCCATCGATGTCGGACTCGACCACTTGGTAATGAAACTCGAAAACGTCGCTGTAAGGTTGCTGATTTAGGTTCATGAAAATTTTGTTCTTGGGAGGTTCAGCCGAGCATGAACAGGACATCCGAAGAGAACCGGCCCCACGTGAAGGGAACTTAGGTTCCGCGTTTGTTGCCGTACCAGAAAATGTGTTCTCGTTGGCAAAAAGTGAAACCTGCGCGATCGCAAATTTCTTCGATCCAGGGGGTGCGGCTATTGAGCGTTGCGGTGTCGATTCCTTCGGGCATCAGCATCACACGCTGGCGATCGAGGTTTTTGATTTGGGCCAAGTACGCGTTAATTTCCTCTAGATCCTCAGGCTGCGCGACGACAAATTTTAGCTGGTAATCATATTCGGCGATCAAGCGACTGACGATCTCCGGCCGGTGCCTTTGGTTTTCGTGTTTTTCCAGCCACCGCCCTGCCCTGTTGAAGTCAGGCGTTGAATTTGACAGTTTGGGGCTGATGGACATGAGATCGCAATTTAGGTTGCGGTAAATTGTCCCAGCTGTTTCGATCGTGATGTGAAAATCTGCGGCGTGCAGGCTTTCGCACAGCGGTTGGATATCCTCGGGCAGCATCGGTTCGCCGCCGGTGATGACGACGTGTTGACTGCCGTCTGCATTTTCAAGCGTTTTATTGACGATCTGAGCCACGTTGAGCATTGCGCCTGCGGGGTTCCAGGACGCGAATGGGGTGTCGCAGAATCCGCATCGCAAATTGCAGCCGCTGGTCCGTACGAAAACGCTGGGAGTGCCGGTCAGCTGGCCCTCGCCTTGGTTGGATTGGTAAATTTCGGAAATGAACATCCGGGCTGGTCAGTAAAGTACGATTGATTATGTTTGTGGGGCCAAATGGTTGAGAAGAGCTTCGGTGGGGCCGGTTCCTGCCGGCCATGATTTTCCTTTCCCCTTTTTACCCAATGCGGCCGGTGGGAACCGGCCCTACATAACGTATTGTAATAATGAGTGACAAATTCCGCGATAAGCTTGAATCGTTCGAGAATCAGTTTCCTAACCGAGACTATAAAATCGAGATCGTCTGCCCTGAGTTCACGTCGATGTGCCCCAAGACGGGCCAGCCCGATTTTGGCACCCTGACCTTCGAATACACCCCCGCCAAACTGTGCGTAGAACTTAAGTCATTGAAGATGTATCTTCAGTCTTTCCGCACTGAGGGTATTTTCTATGAGAACGTGACGAATTCGATCTTGGATGATTTTGTCGCCGTAGTTGATCCCAAATGGGTATTGCTGACGGCGAAGTTCACGCCGCGCGGCGGAATATCATCCATCATTCATGTCGAACACGGCACACGGCAGTAGAGCGGGCGCTTCGTCCGCCGC
>CAYOZV010000165.1:0-8785 GCA_964408465.1 uncultured Pirellulaceae bacterium | reverse complement strand
TTGATCGCCGTCACCGCGTTGATCACCGCGCTTGCTTGGGTGGGCTGAGAGCCCACCCTACGGAAGATCGTTCAATCCAACCTTATGCAACTGAGCAAATATATGAGTCCTGCAACACCGCTTTTACTTTCTGGTTTCGCTGATGAAGCGGCGAATCAAAAAACGATCGACCAACAGTTTTCGGCGCTGGCGGCTTTGGGCATGCGTTATTTTTCGATTCGATTCATCGATGCGGGCAATGGCGTGAAGAACGTTATGGCGCTTGATGATGCTGAGATTGCGTTGGTGAAAGAGAAGTTGACCGAATATGGTTTGTCCGTTTCGTCGATCGGTTCGCCGATCGGCAAATCCAAACTATGCGACGTCGACGACGGTACGTCGACAGGGTACCGACCGTTTGAAGAGTACCTGCAAAACGAAGTGGTTCGCGCGTGCGAGTTGGCCAATACGTTCGACACCAAACTGATCCGAGGATTTTCGTTTTATCATCCCAAGGGATCGGACATCGAAACTCATTTCGCTCAAGCAGTCGATCAGGTCGGTCAGATTGCAGACGTTTGCGACGCTGCCGGTTTGACGTATGGTTTAGAGGTCGAAGCCAATCTGGTCGGGCAGACGGGGCAGCTGTTGGCTCGGATGCACACCGACATCGGGCGGGATTCGTTGGTGACGATCTTTGATGGCGGCAATCTGGTCATGCAAGGGTTCTCCGAGGAAGAAGTTTTCCAGCAGTACGTTGCGATGAAACCGGGGCTCGGTTGGATTCACATCAAGGACTTCAAAGACCCCGCTGGATCGGCGCGGGTGACGCATGTGGACGAAGAAACGATCAAGCATTTTGTGCCCGCGGACGTGGGGCAATCTGGCCACGCAGCGATTATGAAAGACTTTGCTGCGTTTTTGCCGGAGCTGCATGAACGCATGGCCAAGCGAGGCGTGCCGGGCGTTTTTGCCGATATGGAACCGCACGTCAAAGGCGGCGGCCAGTTCGGTGGGTTCAGTGGCCCAGATGGTTTCGGCGTCGCGCTGCGGGCGTTTTGTCGAGTATGCGATGAAGCGGGGATTGAATATCGGTTGAGGGACTTCAGCGATATTCAGGCCGATCGAGGGTTCTAGATTCTACGCATCCATCAGTTCTACGCGTCCATCAGTCCGAAAGGATCGACCGGTCCAGTTTTCGCTCGCTGAGGTATGCGCGGGCGGTAAGCAGTCCAACGATAAGAAATCCGATACCGAAAACGACGCCCCAAAAGTTCACCGGTTGCTTCATATAAGACATGATGAAGAACAAGACGGCGAACGCCAAGCTGACCATCGACAGTGCCATTTTCGTTTGTGTGCTGACCTTGCGCTCTTTCGCGAGGCTGTCTCGGAAGGCTTCTCGCGCGCTTTTGTTGGCAATCTCACGAAGCGAATCCAGTGACTGCATCCGCACGGCTTTTTGTTTGGGGACGAATTCTTCGGGCGTGAGTTTCTCCGGTTTGGCGGGCTGCGATTGAGCGGCGTTTGCCTCCTGCAAAGCGGCAATCTTTTCGACGGCTTCGTCTTGTTTTTGCCGAGTAACTTCACCCGAGGTCGGTTCGCTGTCGCCACGCATTCGATTGAGCAGCTGCGACATGTAGTCTTCGACGGAGCCATCGTCATCGGAGCCGCTACCGCCGGCATCGCTGGAGACAGGTGAACTGGCGGCAGTTGTCACCGGGGGAGCTGCTGGAGGCGGTGTCGGGGTGACACGTTCCAAGGCTTCTGCTGTCGATGAGTCTGCTTCTTCTTCGGCTGCTTTGAAGTCTTCGAGTGATCCGGCGCTTTGCATCCGCGCTAGGACGTCGGCGACGCTTTCTACTTTTTCAGGTTCAGGTTCAGGTGTTTCTGGGGCAGCCGGCTGCGGTACATCCAAGCTAATCGCTTCGACCTCCGCGATGGAAGGTTCCTCGGTGAGTTCCTGCTTGATTTGTCCTAGGCCCGAGGTGTCTAAACCAAGCGATTGCAGCAGCGCGAAAGATTCCAGCTGACCGCCCTGTTTCTCTTGCTCGGCTTGATCGCCTTGGGCAGTTTGGTCGCCGTCGGTTGCTTCGTTTTCGGTTGCTTCGTTTTCGCCCTCGACAACTGTCGCAGTTTCAATCAAGGGTGTTTGGACAACGGGCGTATCGACAACGGGCGTATCGACGACGGACGTGTCGACAACGGTAGGTTGTGCGACCTCTACGGTGGCCACCGGAGACTGTTGCTCTGGGGCAGGTTCAACCGTTGGTGTTTGTGACATTGAATCCGACGATCCAGATTCAAGGTTAGCAAGCACAGAATCGAGATTGAATTCTGGCGTAGGCGTAACCTGCTCGGTCGCCATCGTCTGCGGCGCGGTATCGGTCGGGGCAACCGGATTTTCGGCAGGTGTCCAAGGAGCATCGGCAGCGGCTGATTGGGCCGAGGTAACCGGAGCGGCCTCTGGGACGGCAGCATTGCTCGGCGGCGACTGGTCTGCGGGAGGCGCTATGGAATCTGAGAGCTCGACACCGCTTTTGGAGAAGTAGGCTTCCAGTGCTGAACGCCGTTTGGCGGCTTCGTCAGCAGCGGTCGGCTGTGTGGTGTCGGCGGTCGAACCATGGCCGTCAACTGCCGCGGCGTTGAGAGCATCCGTTGCGTCGGGGCCGGCTGGTGATGCGGTTGCTACGACAGGCTCGGGTTGGACGCCCTCGGTCGATGCGGGTGTCTCGGTGGAGGACGGTGTGTCGGGGGTTGCGGTGTCCTCACTTTCGAGTTCGCTGATTCCTTCCTTACCAGCGCTGTCGACTAATTTTGACAGTCGTTCAGAAAGAGAATCAATCGTTGCGTTGGTGGGTGCCGACGGCACACCCTCAAATGGTTGGGCTGCGGGAGTTGGGGGCAGTTGGGATGTAAGTGATTCATTCGCGGTTTCCTTCTCCGGGGAGGCAACCGCTGCCTCAAGATCAATGGCTTGGGTGCTCAAAGGCATCGGCGACACCGAAGGGGCAGGCGCGGGTGGTTCGGTTGGAATCTGGTGAGTTGCCAGCGGCGCCGTCACTGCTGGTGTGCGGAAGTTTTGGGTTGCAGGTTTGAATTCGGGAGCCTGGGTGGTTGCCGCGGCGGAAATGGATGGAAATTGAACCGATGGTTTCGCGTAGTTTGCAGGAGGCGTCGCCGATGGGGAAAGGCTGGCCGCAGGTGTATCGACCGCGGGCGAAGCGGTCGTGGTGGTGGGCGATGCGGGGTGGGTGGTTCCACCGGTTTTCACCGGTGTTGCCGCAGTCGCGGTGTTCGAAAACTCCACGGTGTTCACCGGCGCCCGCAAGGCAGGGGACGCCGTTGCCGGTTTTTTGGCGTAGACGCCTAATTGGTAAACCTCCACCGAAAAATTATCGGTGACCTTGATCAGGTCACCCTTCTTCAGCCATTGCACGGAAACTTTTGCACCGTTGCAGAGCACATGATCGCTGTAGCTACGAAAGGCCACCCCTTTTTCGCCTCGAAAAATTACGCAGCGATAGTTCTCGGCATCCGCGATGCTGGGTGACAAATCGCTGAGCAAACACTTTTCTTTCTCGACGGTAAACAATTGGCCATCACGTTCACCGCCAATTAATCGAAGGACTAACTCGTTGGGATTCTTGGGAGCGTTCGTGGAATTATTCATTGCGAGATCTTATTGAGTGGGTATCAAACAGCTGGACGCGTTTGGTTTTGGGAATTTTGCGGGGCCAATGTTCCAGTATTAGGATTTAGCTTCCGAAACGGTGAGCGTCAAATCGTCGACAATAATTTGCGGGGTGTTGTTCGAGCAGCGTCGCCGGTGGAATGAAATTCCGAACAACCCGATTAATCGTCACGTAAACCTTCTGTGGCTGATCTGCGCAGCCCAAGTTAACCTGCCGAAATTTGGGAAACATGAATCTGAGAAACGTAAACCGGCATTGTTTCCACAAAACATACTGATGCACTTATCTACTTTCGGCAGTTTGCTGGCAAAACGTAGATCTCGATCACTCCGTTGTGAATTCAAGAAAAATCAAACTTGTCGGAAGAATTGGAACCTGCTTCAGCAACGGTAAGAGTCTGGGGCATGTTCGGCGTCACAGATTTCCTGAGACACAAAATTAGAAAATGCTGTTTAGGCGTAATTAGCAATCTATAGTTCGAAAGTTGCGGTGCTCGCGCGGACCGACGGCTCTTTGGAAGGGGCAATTTGCCAGTTCTTACGGCTCAAAAAAACAACATCCAAACCACACTCCAACGAACAACGTACGACCTACAGCCATTGCAGGATTCACCATGAAAAAAGCTCACAGACAGATCCGTCAAACGTTGGTGGATCGCCGTAATGAAATACTTGATTTGATCGGAAGCGATTCCAGCGCGTTGAATCAACTGCGTCAGGATCAAACGGGGGATGTCGTTGATTTCGCAAGAGGAAGCGCTCTTGGCGAAATAAGTTCTCAACTGGCGGAAGTAGAGTTCCGCGAATTGAAGAATATTGAATCGGCAATTGCGCGGATTCAACAACGCACCTACGGAATTTGTGAAGGTTGTGAGAAAGCAATTCATGCAGACAGGTTGGCTGCCATCCCGCACACCATGCACTGTATTGCGTGTCAGCGCGCCGCCGAAGACGCAGACATTGAGCCCAATGATGTAACCGATTGGTCCTCTATTTTGGATCATTCCAGTCCCACGATAGAAAGCGGAATCGCTGATTACGGCGTGAATCTTCCGTAATTACTACAGACGTCGTCGATTTTTATAAAAACATTTACAGAGGAAACGAATTAGAATGAATGGACTCAAAAATTCGTTACCATCGATCCCACACGCACTTCAATCCCACAGCGATACGATGCGAACTTCAAATTCAAAATCCATTCAGCATGCCTCAAGTCAAGGTTCAGTGATTCGACTGGGGGTAATGATCGCGACCGCGGCCTTACTAACGGCCGTTTTCATTTCCAGCGACCTGCGGGCTCAAGCCACACTGAGTTCCCATCTCCACACTTCGGCTCAGCGTGAATCGGAATTCAGCGAACTAACCAAGCAAGCTTCGTTCATTGAGCAGCAATACCGCCAGGTCAAGCGGATTGCTAAATTTGTTCGGCCGACAGTCGTCCACATCGACGCCAAAAAACGCGAAAAGGCGCCGCTGTCGCGATCCAAGGATTCTAAAAAGGACCTGCGACCGGTGATCGTCGAAGAGGCGGGTTCGGGCGTGATCGTGAAACGTGACAACCGCAATTTCGTGTTGACCAATTATCACGTCATCGAAGATTCACAGCTCAACGACATCCGTTTAGAAGCCGACGGGCAAGTCTTTTATCCGGTCAATGTGATGCACGATCGTCACACGGATATCGCAGTCTTAGAAATTGACGAATATGGAATGACGGCTGCTCGTATTGGCGACAGCCGGAAAGTCGAAGTGGGTGATTTCGCGGTCGCTGTTGGCAGCCCGTTTGGTCTGAGCCATTCGGTCAGCTATGGCATCATCAGCGCTTTGGGGCGGCACAATTTGAAGCTGGGACCTCAAGGCGGCAAGTATCAGGATTTTATTCAAACCGATGCCGCGATTAATCCAGGCAACAGCGGCGGTCCACTGATCAATTTGCGTGGCGAAGTGATTGGACTCAACACCGCGATCGCCAGCAACAGCGGTGGCAGCGATGGGATTGGTTTCGCCATTCCGATCAACATGGTGATGCGAATCGCCAACGATCTAATTGAACGCGGTTTCGTGCGACGTGGATTCTTGGGCGTGTCTTTGGATGCGATGTACAGCCCCGCGAAGGCGCGGGCGATCGGATTACGCCGCTCGCATGGAGCGATGATTTCTTCGATCTCCGAGAATTCGCCTGCTTCACGCAGCGACCTGCGGGTCGGTGATGTGATTCTTGAATTTGACAACCACCACGTCAACGATGACGCTCATCTGGTCACCACCGTCAGTCTCACCAAGATCAACACGTCGGTGCCGGTGAAGGTTTTCCGCCAAGGCGACATCAAAACTGTGTTTGTAACGATCCAAGCGCGGAACTAAACGGTAGTTCGTAGATTGCATTGCGCGGGGGCTTAGCGTCACCGACACCATTGGTGACGGCGCTGAATGAATCGTCAAGGCGTTTCTTGATTGCTGCTCATGACCAGTTGGTCGATCACGAACTGATAAGCAACTTCTTCGCGCAAGGAGACTGCCACGTCAACATTAGGGCGCCACTCGGGTTGCTGCCGCTGGTCTAGAACCAGTGCTCCGCGGGTAAGTTCGCCTTGCGTTTCGACATCCGCCGCCATGGTTTCGAATTGAAACAGCTGTGGCTCTAACAAGGCCAACGCGCCGATCGCGGCGTTGAGTGGAATGCCTTCTTGGCCCAGTTGTTGCCGGTAGGCCCGAAATGCGAACGGGAGAATCTGCCTGAGGAAATCTCCGGTGCGGGTAGAATCCGATGGCAGATCATCCATCATCCCAAATCCAAACGTTACCTGCTGTGTAATTTCCAGCGGCAATAGGATCGTGGCCGCTTTGGACTGGATGACTTCTCGGGCACTCAGCGGATCGAAGTAAAAGTTAAATTCGGCCGCTGGGGTCACGTTCCCTTTGGCGATCATGCTGCCACCGGTCAGGATGATTCGATCGGCCAAGGGAACCAACGTTGGGTCGCGGCGGAAGGCTTTGGCGACATTGGTTGGCGGGCCGAGGCACACAATGGAGACCGCGCCGGGGTTGGCTCTGAGAATATCGCCGATCAATTTTTCGGAGGTATGCCCGTGCTGTAGTTGGGAGACCTCGAAATCTGAATTCCCTAACCCGTCGGCGCCAAAGAGGTACTGCGTATCCACCGGCGGTGCGTCGTCGGCCGGAGACGCGGTGCCCAGTCGCGGATACCTAGCGGGGTCCAGTTCGGCGATGATGGCTTGGAGATTGTGATTGGCTTGCTCGGCGGTGACACAGCCTGCGGTGGCCGTGACGGCCAGAATTTCGAACCGCGAATCAAACAGCACCATGGACAAAGCGACCGCGTCGTCGATACCCATGTCGCAGTCAATAATCACTTTCCGAGCCATATAGCGTTTCCAAAATTGAGAAAAAAGGGTGCGAGCTGCTCAAGTTGTCGTCCAAAACTTGGCAGGATGTGAGGGCTTGGCCGGATTTTAGTAGCCGCTGTTAGGCCAAACAAGGGAAAAACTCGGATCAGACAAGCCAATCGGGCTCGAATTTGCTAAACTGTGCGACTGGCGTGGCTGGCGTGGCTTGGGGCGTTCCATCGAAGGGAATGCAGCCAATCGCCCGCCGTAGCTGCGTTACGTGAAGTATTCTTTCCAGCGATTTTGACATACGGAGCGAGACTTGATCCGCGAGGCGACAAAAACCATCAAAGAAGGCAGCCCCCTGCCCTTAACCGAAATGACCGAAGTGATGGATTCCATCATGGAAGGCCAATGCAAAGACGCCGAGATAAAAGCGTTCCTTGTTGCGATGCACGAGAAAGGCGAAACGTCTGACGAACTGGCCGGCGCCGCGCTCTCCCTTCGCAAACACATGACGTCGATTCGCTCTCGCCGCGAGAACGTCGTCGACACCTGTGGAACCGGCGGAGGAAAATCGGGCACTTTCAACATCAGCACCGCTGCCGCGCTGGTCGCGGCATCGGCCGGTGCATCGGTTGCCAAACACGGCAACCGGCGTTCGACCAGTCTCTCGGGATCCGCCGACGTATTGGAGGAATTGGGCGTTAACGTCGACTGTGAAGTTGATATTGTAGAACGATGTCTCAATACGCTGGGCATTTGTTTCTGCTACGCGCCGCTGTTCCATCCTTCGGTAAAGAACGTTGCCAAGATTCGTAAAAAGCTGGATCACCCGACGCTGTTCAATTTGATCGGTCCGTTGTGCAATCCTGCCGACGCAAAATTTCAATTACTGGGTGCGGGGTTGGGATCGACGCGTCAGGTTCTTGCTGAAACGCTGGCGAAGTTGGGCACCGAACGTTCGGTCGTCGTTCATTCGCGCGACGGGCTGGGAGAGATTTCGGTTTCCGATGTTACCGACGTGTCGGAAGTTCTGGGTACACAGGTGCGTTTGGCCGAATTGGCACCTGCGGATTTTGGGTTGGAGCAGTCCGACATCAAACTGCTCAGGGCCAACAGTCCCAGCGAAAGTGCCGACGTTATTCGCCGCATCATCGACGGCCAATTGGGGCCTCAGCGTGACGTCGTGGTCGCTAATGCGGCGGCGGCGTTGTGGATTTCGGGCATCTGTGACGGGCTGCTGGCAGGTGCGGAACGCTGTGCACGGGCGATTGATAATGGCCAAACCAAGGAGATTTTGGCCGAATTGGTCGAGATGTCCAATAAGTAATCTCTAAAGGGTCGCTCGGCGGGTAAAAAACCCCTTTTGAGTTGGCCTGAGTGTTGTTATTCTAACGCGACGCTGGAGGCGATTTCCCGCTTGGGCGTTTCCATACCGAAATACAATTTTGATTCAACGAGGATATCATGGCCAAACCAAGCCACAAAGTTAAAAAAGCCAACCACGGCAAACGCCCCGCGAACAACCGTGGACGTAAGATCAAGAACAAGAAGATCAAAACTCCATAATGGGGTGCCTCTCTGAATGGAGAGCCCGTGATTGAGATCAATTGACGATATGAAGAAACGGCTTCCGAGCCGTTTTTTTATTGGGTAGTGGCCGTCGGTCCTCTCAAGTTTAACGACAAGCCGGCAGGCGACCGCGCGCAACTGCCTACGCTGGTGCTGAAAGTCGATTGTTAAAGTCGCACAGCAGGCG
>CAYOZV010000164.1:10073-10756 GCA_964408465.1 uncultured Pirellulaceae bacterium | reverse complement strand
TAAGTGTGCCGAACCTGTTTTCGAACACAAACCCCCCATAGTTTCTCCGCGAAAGTGCTCCTGAGCGCCGTCTGCGCGCGGGAGTGCTCTTTCGCGGAGCGAAAGGCTACTTTGTTTTACGCATCTGGGATTTGATCATTTTTAGAATTTCATCGTCGGAAAGTTGGCTCTGACGCGCCTCGACGATCACGTGGGCGATGCGTTCGCGGATGGCCTGGGAACGCATTGATTTGCATTTGGTTTTGGCACCACTGGCGACAGCGATCCCCGAACCGCGGACGGTTTCTAAAACTTCGTTGTCCTGCAATTGACGATAGGCGCGTGAAACCGTGTTGGGGTTGATCGCCAGTTCTTTGGCCATCTCGCGCACCGAAGGCACCATCTGCCCCACGTCCAAACCGCCGCTGGCGATCGCGCTGACGATCTGCCGCGCCACCTGTTCGTAAACAGGGACGCCATTGCTGGTGTTGATGTCGAAAAAAAGTTGAGCCGCCATGTGTTTCTCCAATCGCCGGTGACTGCTGCACTATCTATCTAGTACAGTATGCGGCTGGTGAGAGCATGTCAAGAACATTTTTTGAAGAATGTGGGCGGGGTAGGTCGAGTGCTCGACCCAATGGTGGTCACGTTAGAAAACTGAGCCGCAAGGCGCTAGCCGCGGGTGCCGAGCGATAGAAGTAAAA
>CAYOZV010000164.1:2784-10019 GCA_964408465.1 uncultured Pirellulaceae bacterium | reverse complement strand
CGGCGAACGGGGGTGGGGGCGCTGTTGCGCGGGGGTGCACTTTCGCGGAGCCAAAGGCTACTATGGCTGCGCCGCCATCAACAGGGCGACGCAGGTGGGAGCGTGTGTGATCTTGCCTTGGCGGATGTGTTCGACCGCTCGATCTAATGGCATCTTGACCATTTCGATCAGTTCGGTGCCCTCGGGGGAACACTCGGTGGCAGTCAGACCGGTGGCCAAGTAAAGCTCCGTTGGCGATTTCATGCAGGTCGTAAACGGATCGACCGTGGTCAGGTGTTGCCAGGTATCTGCGGTCAAACCGATTTCTTCTTGCAGTTCACGTTTTGCGGTGGCAAGTGCTTGGTCACCCGGTTCGATGCCGCCACTGACGGCCTCTAAAGAATCGCGTCCCACGGCGTAGTGAAATTCCTTTGTCAAATGGACGTTGCGATCTTCGTCCATCGCGACCACGCAGACGCCCGGCTTGATCGTCACCACCACATGTTGACCGTCTTTTCCGTCAGGCCGGATGACTTGGTCAACTTGGAGATCGACGAAGGGATCCGAGTAGACGGTATTGGATTCTTTTATTTGCCAAGGGCCGTATTGCTTCATTTTCTTCTCATATTGCGTAAAGGCGGGTTGGGTGACCCCAGAGTGATATCACTTATTCTAAAAAACTGGACCCGCATGCCACCGTGCGTTAGATTGAATTACGAGGAATTTATAAAAGTTGGCAGACGATTGTCAATTTTTGACCAACAACGCTCTCAGGAAACCAGAAAACTCGCCGACAGAAACTCGCCGACGGAAACACTCGTTGACGCTCGCCAACCCTACCAGACGTGTTCGGATTTTACTTTGGATCTTATTTTGTACCTTACTGTGGAGGATGAAATGACGACTTGGCTAACCGAAAAAGAGTATCGCCAAAGCGGCGCGACGGCCGTTGGGATGACGATTAACGTCGCTTTTTTGGAAGAGATCAAAACGGATTTCGATTTCCGATCGACGCTGAATAAAGTGTACCAACAGGTCAATCAAAGACCTAACGCGTCGGCGCCGGATATCGCACGGTGGTTGAGCCAACTGCGTGACCAGTTGGAAACGTATTTCGCGCTCGAAGAGTTTTACGGCTATTTAGAGCAGGACGAAGTGACCAACATCGGTGTGTCAAAAAAGGTCGCTAAGAAAACCAAGGAACACGAGTCGCTGTTTTTACAACTAAGCGCGGTCGTGGACGTGGCCGAACAGATTGTCTACCACGAGTGTTCCAGCGACCTAACGATCATTGAAGTCCGCAGCCAGTTTCATCGTTTTTGCGAGGCACTGGCCGATCACGAGCAGGATGAGATGGAGTTGATCATGCAAATGTTCAACGAAGACATCGGCGTGGGCGACTGAACACGCAGGGCGTTTTGAACAATCCAGTGGCCGGTCGATTTTCTTTTGGGCTGGATGAAAATCTGCATTGGTTTAGGCTAATAACCTTTGCAAGTTTATACTTTCCCGAGAACCGCGACGTGTCTGATTTTCCACCGACCATTGAAGAACTGCTGGAGACTTTCGAAGACCTTCAGGAATGGGACGAACGCTACGATTTCATTATCGATCTAGGCAGAGAGCTTCCCCCGATGCCCGCCGAGTATCAGGACGCCGATCATGTTGTCGAAGGTTGCATGAGCACCGTGTGGATGCATGCTCAGACCCAAGACGCGCAGTCGCCAATGAAAATCGACGCAGACAGCGATTCGATCATCGTCAAAGGGCTGATCGTTCTGTTGCTTTCGTTTTACAACGGCCAAACGCCCCGCGAAATTGTGGAAAGCGATGCCTCGGAATATCTCAAGTCGCTGGGGCTCAGCCAGCACTTAAGTCCCCAGCGCCGCAACGGTTTGTTTTCGATGATCAAACGGTTGAAAGTGCTGGCCGCGATGGCGGTGGGATCTTAGAAGTTGCCGGGAAACAACTTCCCCAATCCATGGCCCAGTCCTTGCTCTAATTGTTTCCCAAATTCGCACGAAGGATGATTCGGCAACCAGCTGCCGGCCGTCACTTCGTTGGCTACGTCGTCGATGAAACGGTATCGCGCTGAATAAGATCATCCAACTCGAACGCGTCCTCATCTAAATCGGATTCAATTTGATAATCGCTGAACCAGCCGTCGTGGGATGCTTGCAACGAGGGATTACTTTGGATCGCACCGGCTAATGCGGGGGTGAAGGTTCCGATTGTTTGGCTCAATAAATTCTCAGAGCGCGGATCGGTCAAGAAAGGCTCGAGCGCTCGATAAGCGTCCGATGGCCAAAATGAGGCAAAATTAAACTTCGTTTGAGGGGCAGCAGCGGTATCGGCGGTATCGACGCTCTCATCAGTGGCCGATCCATCGCTGGTCATAGAAACGGCCGAATCAACAGGGGCGACCGAAATGATGGGACTTGCGGTCAGGATGTCTTGTTGTTGAGACGATAAGCGGTCGATCTTTGATGGATCTGCAGAAACGATCGGAGGCGCAATGGCGGGCTTAGCGATGGTTGGCGTGGTGATCGTTCCAGCCGGTTTCTCAACCATTTGTTCTGCAACCATTGGTTCCAAGAAAATTGGCTCCACAATGATCGGTGCGGCGATCACGGGCACCGGTGGCGGGCTCTCTGGCGTGGTGAGCATTTGCAGCCCAGAGATTTCTTGGTTTGAGAAGACATGGAACGTGTCAAGCGAATTCACGCGTCCATTTCGGTCAATGTCATAAACGGTGTCGATCGGAGCAAATGATGCACTGGCATTGTTCAACCGCGTTCTTATCGTGTCGAACGAATTAACACGCACCCGATTGTGAATGTCCGTGTCGCCGTCGGTGTCCCCGATTTGATTGCCAAAGTAGAACACCTGGTCGGTGGCCAAATTTGAATTGGAATTGGCTTTGACGGTCACCTGCAGCCACTGGTTTTGGATCGCGTTGTCTGCCCAAGTTAGCGCGATTTGATCCGATCCGTCGGCACCCGCATCAGGCAAGAATTCAATTCCGGTCGTAGCTGTCAGCGCGGGCCAAGCGGCGGGGGTGTCGTCATTTCCAACTCGCAATTCAAAGTCATTGATCGTTGGCGTCGCCGAAAATCCGACAACGTCGATCAGGATGCCGTTGAGGCCACGATCGTAGTTTGAGAAATTGCCGTACTGTGTCGTTTCCCCCGGCAAGGCGGCCGTTTTATCGGTGGCGATCGCCGCGCGATGGTTGCCGGTGTCGAAAGCGGAGTCCTTGTAAAAGATGTATTGACCGACCACGTTTGGCGAAGCCACGCCATCGACGGTCACCGTAACATTCGCCGTGTCCGAACCGCCGCGACTGTCACTGACGACATAACTGAAAGTGTCGGTTCCGACAAATCCTGGGTTGGGCGTGTAAGTGATGGATTGGTCAGGATTGACGGTCACCTGGCCATTGCCCTGGTTTGTGCCGCTGGTGGCCTGACGGACGATCGAGAAGTCCCACGTGAAATAGTCATTGCCCGCGCTTGAACCAGAACCCGGACCGTCTGGGGTAACGCCGATGTAGATGGTTGTTCCGGCCGTTAAAAATCCAATCGAGGTATCAAAATCGCCTGTGCTTTCTGCTTCAAAGCTACCGATCTGGGTGACCGAGTTCCCTACATGCATCAGCACCGACACGCCGTCTCCAAAAGCGCCGTCGCGACTTAAAAAGCTGTCATCGATACTGTATTGCCCATCCACGGGGACGGTGTAGGCGGCAATCGGCAGCCGGTCAAAGGGGCCACCGGTGGAATTGTCGACGCCCGGTCCTGGGTGACCTGAACCGGACGCGAGGTTCAAAAACTCCTCAGATGGCGGACGGTAGACCGATCCGTCGGCGGGCATCACCGAGTAGTCGTTTGCATTGCCAAAGGCTCCGTTTGGGTTCCACAAATATTGCCAACCGGCGGCAGGTGTCCCGGATTGAAAATCATCGGTGTAGTCCGCCACCAGTACCGTTGGGCCTGTAGGCACAGAAGATCCGGCAGTCACCGTCAACGAATCGCCATCGTTATCACTGTCGTTGGAAAGCACGGCGATGTTGACCGGTGTCCCCGCGTCGGTAAATCCAAAGTCATTAACGGATGTGGGATCGGTTGAGCTAAAGTTCTCCATGTTGATATCGCTGGAACTGGTGAACGCCTTCACGTAGACGTCTCCGTTGACAACGGTGTAAGTCGTTTCGGTGGCCGCACGCAATTCATTCAACGTGGTCGCTCGGCTCATGTTTTGGGGACGCAGCGTATTACCAAAGCCGACGAACTTCAGCACGGTCGAATCGGTGGGGCCGGTGCGTGTCCAATATCGAAAGTCGAATCCGTTATTCAGCGACCCACCGACAAGGTCGATGCGGTAGTCATTGCTTGGGTCCAGGCTATCGCTGGCTTTGATGTGAGTATTCCGACGGCTGTTGCCTTCATCGGTGATCCGATCTCCGTCGGGAGAAGTCACGCGAAACCGAGAGCCATCGTTGTTGGGGTCGAAGTGCAGCATCGCGTAAATATCATCGGTAACAGCCGCGTTCCAGCCCGCCGGAATGAAATCGTCATTGTCGTAAAAGAAGGGATGGTTGGTCACGACGGTGCTGCCGGGTCCGCCTCCGACATGTCCCGTTAGCGTTCCGTCAGCGTCGTAAATCGAAGCGGCTGATAAATCAAAAGGTGACGTCTGTGACGGACTGCCGCCTTGAGTGCCAACACTAACATGATTGCCGCTGCCGTCGTTTTCAAACGAGGTATTGGTCATCACATGGCTGGTATGCCGCAGCGCCGATCCGTTGGTTCGGAAAGTATGCGCGTTGCCGGCCGCGAAGCCCGCGAAATGTGTTCCGTCGAGCGTATTCGCCCCGTCGTAAATCGTATGTCCTGTTACAAAATCAGACGTGTCCGCGTTGCCGCGCGAATGGCCGACATAAAGTGTGTCTGTAATCCGCTGGGTGAACGTGATGAAGGTTCCGATGTTGCTATCGGCAATGCGGTTGTCATGAAAGTTTGCATCAAATCCACGATGGTAGATCGCCACGTTGTGTTTGTAGGCGGTGAAATTGTTGATCTGCGGTTCTTCGGTGGGAAGCCAATTATCACCGGCGAAATTTGCCTTCAGCGTCGCGCCGACAGGAACTTCTAAGTCAGACCCACGATCAAAATTCAATCCCGCCGGCGAAGAATGCGATGAATTGAAATCGAATTGACGAAGGTTGGTGCGGTCAGGTCGAACGTTGTTGTAAAGAGGGTTGGCCGCTGAATCGCCAATCGCACGGTCAGGGAGAATGAACCAGAATCCGGTTCCCTGCGATCCGGCGCTGATATTCCCCACCCAAGTGTTGTCGGGGTTGGTTATCCAGTACGCGGCGGAGCTGAGAAATCGAGAGTTGTTTTGGCCCACGTGGTCGTGAGTGTCCACAACAAACGGGTCGTTTGGATTCGGTTGTGGGCTGTTGGCGGTGGTGCGGCCAACCTGATGGATTCCAAAGGCAATGTTTCCAAGGTACTCGTTGCCCGTTTCGACGCCGTCCTCCATGAAGAAACCGTGGCCGTGAATGTCATGCAGAACCACGTCTTGGATCAATACATTGTCGGTGCCATGAATGGTGACGCCACGATTGTTGGAGTTGGTAATGCTGACACCGCGCAGGATGTCTCCGGAGCGATCGCCGGCCAAATGCCAGTGAATCGGGTATCGACCCAGACGACCTGTCTGACCCATGCGGTCCAATTGAACGCTGTCCACGGTGACTTGACCGGCGGTTGCCATGATCATGATGTGGCCGCCAAACCCATCGGCGATACCAGCGTTGAAACGAGCCCGGTCACCGAAAGAATTGTCGGTGTCTTGCGAGGCCAAGCCCTCGATTCGAACGTTGCGATTGAGCAATGCAACTTCGGCCCGCAGATCAAGTTCCCACGTACGCGTCGCATTGTTATAGGTTTCGACCTGCCCATAATGACGATGGTTCAGTGATTGGTTCAAAGTGATTCCGCTGGTTCCGTTGCCAAGATCAACGATCGCTGTGATCGTGCGAACCTCTTGGTCATCGTAGTCCGCGCTGGAACTGGCGATCACAATTTGGTCGCCGACCTCCCAGTTGACGGTGCCATCATCGGCATCGGTATCCCCGTCGTAGTCCCGATCGACCGCGTTGGCGACGATGATCTGGCTGGAGTTTGCGTTAGCGGTTGCGGCCAAACGTGTGTAGGTAAGTTTCTGCTGGCCGAAGAACTGTAATCGTCCACCGCCGGCGACCATTAAGAAACCGTTGTTATTGGTAATCGGCGAAGGAACGCCTTCGATGTTGAAGGTTTCTGTGGGATCGGTTCCGACCAAGTTAATCACAAAATCATTGGTGTCATATCGGTTGGTGGCTGATCCGATTTGAAATAGGCCGCCGCTGTTGACGTGAATCCAATCCGAGGTCAGCGATTTGTCGACGCCCGGTGCTTCGGTGGCAATAAGAACGCCTTGAACGACCAGTTCTTTGGCAAAGTGATCAGTGCCATTGAGAACAACCGTGTTGCCCGCGGGAATCACCGCGCGCGATGTGTCCGACGGGAGGCCATTGCTCCACACGGTGACGTCGTTCCAGTTACCTGATCCCGTCGCGGTGGTAGTCGAACTGGTCAGTGGCTGTGGCGCGACGGTGACAAATTCAGAGTGGGCGTTTGAAAGCAGTTCCGCACCGGTCGCCAGCAGCTGACGTGGCTCAAGCGCCGAGTACTGCAACCCTTTAGCAGCGGTCCTTGCCGTTTTGGTAGAAGTGTTTGGGCGTCCGAACAGCCCTCTTGAATTGCGAACTTGCATGGCGGGTGGTTTCTGATGGAGTTTCCAAAGCATCGCAGTCTGCCTAAGAATCGGCGAGAACAACTCGGCAATGTTAACAATCGCAGTGGGCAGAGTCAACGTTATTGTTGGGGGCTCACCGCTGCGGAATTGCCGCACCGCGATTTGGAGTGCGGCACATCCGTGTTGCTCGGAATATTTTCTGCCAGTGATTACCCACGCAGCCGGTAGGGTGGGCTCTCAGCCCACCCACATTCGCGCGCCCGCGCCCATCGCCAGATTTCTGTTGGGGCTGAGAGCCCCAACTACGTGCTGGGTTCTGAGCCGAACGTGGAATGTTTTCTGCCAGTGATTACTCACGCAGTCGGTAGGGTGGGCTCTCAGCCCACCCACATTCGCGCGCCCGTGACCATCGCAAGATTTTTGTTGGGGCTGAGAGCCCCAACTACGTG
>CAYOZV010000164.1:0-2684 GCA_964408465.1 uncultured Pirellulaceae bacterium | reverse complement strand
ATATTTTCTGCCAGTGATTACCCACGCAGCCGGTAGGGTGGGCTCTCAGCCCACCGCCATTGGCGCGCCCGTGACCATCGCAAGATTTTTGTTGGGGCTGAGAGCCCCAACTACGTGCCGGGTGCTGAGCCGAACGTGGAATATTTTCTGCCAGTGATTACCCACGCAGCCGGTAGGGTGGGCTCTCAGCCCACCCACATTCGCGCGCCCGCGCCCATCGCAAGATTTTTGTTGGGGCTGAGAGCCCCAACTACGTGCTGGGCGCTAACCCATCGAGTAGAAGAATTGCTCGGCGGCAATTTTGTCATTGACGACGTGGTAGACGCAGACCTCTTCCATCTGAATCCGACCGCCTTCTTTGAATGTCACATCGAAAGACATCGTGCAAGAAAAATGTTCGCCGGCGATGATCGGGTCGGAGATTTCTCCGCCGTGAACTTCAACGACGTTGGCGTACCACTGATTACTTTTCTCGGTGACGGCCGCTTTGCCTTGGGTGAAGGGGTTGGGTGCATTGGGATGTTCGGTGCTGGTGACATCGTCAGCGTAGAGTAACTCCAGCGCCTCCATGTTCTTACCTTCACGGCACATCTCGATCAGTTGTTTTGCGACCGATGCGGTGCTCATTTTGGATCTCCCTATAACTTTTTGTTGCCCAGAAGCCGCACGTGGTTAACGGAGACTTCCAAATTCGGCCAATTTATACATCAATATCCGAAGCGTCTTCGGCCCGTTCCATAATAAAACGAAAACGAGCCGACGCATCGCGGCCCATCAGGTCACTGATCACGCGATCGGTTTCCAGCTGATCATCGACTTCGACTTTCAGCAGTTTGCGAGTCTCTGGATTGAGCGTCGTGTTCCATAGGACTTTGGCTGGCATTTCTCCCAGGCCTTTGAATCGAGTGATCTCGGGGATCGCGCGGCCGGTGTGGGCTTTCAAAATTTCGACGCGGTGATCTTCATCGGCCGCCCAATGTGTTTCTTTGCCGATGTCGATGCGGAACAGCGGTGGCACGGCGATGAAAAGTTTACCGGCGGTGATCAGCTGCGGCATGTGCCGGTAAAAGAACGTCAGCAGCAGCGTCGTGATGTGGTGGCCGTCGGAATCAGCATCCGCCAACAGTACGATTTTTTCGTACCGCAGCCCCGACATGTTAAAGTTGACTCCGATCCCGCATCCGATCGACGTGACCATGTCCTGAATCTCTTTGTTGTCCATGATCTTTTTCAGCGTCGCGCTTTCGGTGTTGAGCACCTTTCCCCGCAACGGCAGGATCGCTTGATAGTTTCGATCGCGGCCCTGTTTGGCGCTGCCGCCGGCGGAATCACCTTCGACGATGAACAGTTCACTGCGGCTGCGGCCCGACGCCAAACAATCGCTTAATTTCCCCGGCAGCATATTTCGTTTGCCGCCGGTTTTACGTGAGATGGCCGATGAAGCGGCACGGGACGCGGCGCGAGCCCGAGCGGCGGCGATGATCCGCGCCACAATGCCGTCGGCGATGGAACGATTGTTGTTCATCCATTGTTCGAACGCCGGCCGGAAATTGCTTTCGATTGCCGCGGTGACTTCAGGGTTGTTCAACCGGTCTTTGGTCTGGCCTTGGAACTGAGGTTCGGGGATGAAGATCGAAACGATCGCCACGATGCCTTCACGAATGTCCTCGTGAGAAATTTTCACACCGCGCGGGACCAAGTTATGCGTGTCGAAGTAGTTGCGTACGGCTTTGGTGACGCCGCTGCGAAAACCATTTTCGTGCGTACCGCCGTTGCCAGTGGTGATGCCGTTGACGTAAGACCGCACGTGTTCGTCGGTCGATTCGGTCCAGTGTAACGATAGTTCGAACCGGTCCCCGTCGTCTTTGGAGAAGAAGTACGGCGGTTGGTGGATCGGGCGCGCCTCGCGTAATTTGGTGACCTTCTGCAGGTAGTCCAAGATCCCGTTTTCGTGATGGTAAAGGACCTTTGTTTTGTCTTTGTCGTTCTGGAAAGTGACCTTTACGCCCTTGTGCAGAAAACTGGCAACCTCCAAACGATTGGCGATCGTTTTCGCGTCGAAGTCGACCTTGGGGAAAATCGTCGGGTCGGGGCTGAAGGTGATCGACGTGCCGGATCCTCGCACGGCGCCTTTGAGTTTTTGCAGTTTGGATTTCGCGATGCCTTTGGCGAATTCCATGCGGTACTGAGCCCCGCCGCGTTTGACGACCGCGATTAAGGATTTGGAAAGCGCGTTGACGACGGAGGCTCCCACGCCGTGAAGGCCGCCGGCGGTTTTATAGTTGTCGCCGTCGAACTTTCCACCTGCGTGGAGCACCGTCAGCACCGTTTCGAGCGCCGATTTTTTGGTCTTTTTATGTTTGTCGATCGGGATACCGCGTCCGTTGTCGGATACCGTGACCGTGCGGCCGTCTTTGTGCAGTTGCACGTTGATTTCGGTCGCGTGACCGTTCATCGCCTCATCGACGCAGTTGTCGACGATTTCCCAGACCAGGTGATGCAGTCCAGCCATGCCGACGCCGCCGATGTACATGCCCGGGCGTTTGCGGACGGGGTCGAGCCCCTCTAAGACGGTGATGTTTTCGCTTTTATAGGTGGCTGTGCTCATGAAGTGGCTCTTATAATTCGGCGGATGGCGAAGTGAGATTTTAGCGATCTGGCGGCGGGTGGGAAACCGGAGGGCT
>CAYOZV010000163.1:0-10757 GCA_964408465.1 uncultured Pirellulaceae bacterium | reverse complement strand
TTAACAAGATCCACTACGTTCTGTTTGGCACCTGTTCGGCGCAAGGAAACTTAGAACGCCACGCCGGTCCGGACGAACAGTGTGTCTTGTAGATCAAGGTTGTTGATCGGGTCAGAACTGTAGACCAACTCTCGTTCAAACGCGTAACCAAAATCAACAAAGCCTGTCACTCGCCGCGGCCCGATCCATTCGATGCCGCCGAACGCGCGGACGTCGTTGATGTCGACTTGATCGTCTGCGCCATCGATTCGCTCGATGGCCCAACTGCCGCCGCCGTATTCGCCACCCACGTAAGCCCACGCTTCGTATTCGCCCAAGTTGGGGATGCGGTGAGACAGCTTGGTGCGGGGGAAATATAAATCAAATTTGATGTCCGGATTGGGCGACATAAACAGCCCCACCGCCGGCAACAATTTTATACGGACTCTATCAAGGTACTCGATGCCCAGCTTGCCAACGGTGTAAGAATTAATGCGCTGCCAGCCTAACAACCGCGCCGTCAGCCTGAGCGAATCCGAAGAGAAATTTTGGTAGTCGCTGTAAACGCCGAAGGTTAGGTTCGTTTCGAAGCCGGCGGTTTTCGTAAGATCGGTAACGTGATCCAGCGCAAGGTAAAACCCAAACGCCTTGGAGGGCAGGTCAAATCCCGTCGATGGAGTCTCAGGTCCGTCCCAGTACGAGAAAACGGCCCCTGGGCTGATACGAAGTGGCTGACCGCTGCCGAGGAAATTCGGACGGGTGAGGGTGGTGGCGATTTCGAAATCGTTGATGTCAAGTTCGTTACCGTCGACGCCGCTGCGGTTGCTGCCGTGGAGGTAAGTGTGTCGAAAACGGGGACGTTCGAGCACCCGCGGGAGGAACTGCGTCTGGAACCGCTGCCATTGCTGACGCGGCCAAGACCAATCAATCGACGGCAGCCAATCGGCGCCGGTGCCTTGGTAGGGCCAACGGTTTTGATAGGGATTGAACTGGCCTTGGTAGCCAAGATTGGGCTGCTGAAGCTGGGGCTGCTGAAATGACGGTTGGGGAGTGTTGAAGTTTGGCGGAAGCTGTTGCGGAGGCGGGGGTAGAACTCGCAGTGGTTGCTGCCCCAAATTTCCGCTGGAGAACAGCGGGAAAGGCTGAAGGTTGTAGTTGGAAGGATCCGGTACACTGGTTCTCGGCAGATCCAGCGTTGGTAAAACACCACCCTGTTGAATAAACGGTTGAGCCTGCTGCGGTAGAAAATTCGGCAGTTGCGTTTGCGGCAACTGGAACTGGGGGGCTTGGAACTGAGGCGTTTGAAGCTGGGGTAGCTGCACCTGAGGCAATTGTAATTGCGGAACCTGAACCTGCGGTAGTTGAGGCGCGGTGATGATCGATCCTGGTACGTTGCCTCCAGTTTGAAACGGATCAGCGAAACGCGGCCGCTGAGCGTTTGCAGCGTGCGCGCACAGCATTGCCATCGCGACAATTGCTAGCAAATTTTTAGCGAGAAAGCTGTTCGTTTTTCGATTATTGCTCAAGAACAAAGCCCGGTTTGCCGGAGGTTGATACGTACGAGCAATAACTATCAACCGGCTGAAGCCGCGTCAATAACGATTCAGGTAGGTTGGGAACACCGGAACTACCTGAATACCGAGGGAATACCCCGACAGGGGTTAAAGCCTATAGCCGTGGGTTGGAGCGCAGCGTATACCCACGGTTTCAGTCTTCGGGGTTAACGGCGGGCGGGTTGCGAGCCCACCCTACGAAGAGATGCGAGTATCGTCACTACACCTTTTGAAGATCATGCCTGCCAGCGGCGGAAGCGTGATGTTGATCGACCACTCGCGGCCTTGGGCTTCGATCTGTTCGGCTTCGACGCCGCCGCCGTTGCCTTGATTGGAACCGCTGTAGATCGCGCTGTCGCTGTTGAGAATCTCGATGTATTTTCCTGGTTCAGGAACCCCCATGCGGTAACCTTGGTGGACCGTAGGTGTAAAATTCAAAACGCTCAACGTGAAATCGGTTGGGTCTTTGGCGCGACGAAGATAAGCCAAAACGCTGTTCTCGTGGCTCATCGAATCCACCCACTCAAAACCGGCATCCTCGAAGTCGACTTCATGCAGCGACTTTTCCGATTTGTAAACGCGATTCAAATCGCCGACCAGCTTTTGCATCCCCGAATGCGAATCCCATTGCAGCAAATCCCACTGCAAACCATCATCCACATTCCACTCGTTCCACTGCCCCCACTCGCAGCCCATGAACAACAGTTTCTTGCCCGGATGCGTCCACATGTACGCATACAGCAAACGGAGGTTGGCGAACTTCTGCCACATGTCGCCGGGCATCTGGTCAATCAGCGCCCCCTTACCATGAACGACCTCGTCATGAGAAAACGGCAGCATGAAATTTTCGGTGAATGCATAGATCAGGCTGAAGGTCAATTCATCGTGATGATACCGGCGATGAACGGGTTCCTTGCTTTGGTAACGCAGCGTATCGTTCATCCATCCCATATTCCACTTCAGGCTGAACCCCAACCCACCGCAATACGTCGGACGCGACACGCCACCCCAAGCGGTAGATTCCTCCGCGATCGTCAACGCGCCGGGGAACTCCTCGTGGACTTTTTCGTTCATGCGTTTGAGGAAATCAATGGCGGCGATGTTCTCTCGACCGCCAAATTGGTTAGGCACCCACTCGCCGTCTTCGCGGCTGTAGTCCAAGTACAACATCGAAGCCACCGCATCGACTCGCAAACCGTCGATGTGGTAATACTTCAGCCAAAACAGGGCATTTGAAATCAAGAAGTTGCGGACTTCGTTGCGGCTGTAGTTGAAAATCAGCGTATCCCAATCAGGGTGGTATCCCTGTCGCGGATCGGCATGTTCAAACAGCGCGGTGCCATCGAACTTCGCTAGGCCGTGGCCGTCTTTGGGGAAGTGAGCCGGCACCCAATCTACGATGACGCCAATCCCATTCTGGTGACAAAGATCTACAAAGAACATCAGATCTTCGGGACTGCCGTAACGGCTGGTGGGCGCGAAGTAGCCGACCGTTTGATATCCCCAGCTACCGGTGAAGGGGTGTTCGGTGATCGGCATCAGTTCAACATGCGTGAAACCTAATTCCTGGCAGTAATCGACAACACGCTGAGCCAGATCGCGATAGTTCAACCAGCGATTGCCGTCTTCGTCGGCCTGCCAGCTGCCGGGATGCAGTTCGTAGACGGAGATGGGTTTTGAAAGTTGGTCTTCGGTTTCGCGCTGCGTGATCCAGTCTTGATCCTGCCACTGGTACTGCGTCAGATCGGTAACGACCGAGGCGGTGCGCGGCGGGATCTCACTGAAGAAACCGTAAGGATCGGTTTTCTCAACAATGTTTCCGTTGGCATCGTTGACTTTGAATTTGTATTTCTCCCCCGGAGCCATCCCGGGGATGAACAATTCCCAGACGCCACTGGGAATCAGTTTGTGCATCGGGTTGGCCGAGCCATCCCAATCGTTGAAGTCACCGACCAAGCTGATGCCGCGCGCGTTAGGCGCCCATACCGCAAAGTTCACGCCTTTGACGCCATCGACCTCGCGGATGTGAGCGCCCAATTTTTCGTAGATCTCGTAGTGGTTGCCTTCGTTGAACAGGTAAAGATCCAGCTCCGTCAGCATTGAACCGTAGGCATAGGGGTCATTCATCATCTTTGTCGTTTCGCCTTGGTTTATCTTCAATTTATAGCGGCCGGCGTCTGTCTCAAAAACGTTCTTCTCACAGATCACTTCAAACAGCCCCGACTCGGTGACACGCTTCATTTGCTGTTCGACGGTTCGGCTGGGATTGACGATCCAAACCTCATCCGCCTCAGGCTGGAACGTTCGGACCACACAGGGGCAAATGCTGTTGCCATCGTCCTCTTGGAGTGACTGTGGTCCCAGGAAATCGCGCGGGCTTTGATGGCGGCCTTCCAACAGAGCATTCAATGCGTCTACATCCAATGGGACTTCAACGTTCTTCCAAGCACTCATTACTCAATCCGTTACTTCATTAAGGTTAAATCGAAATTGGTGGTCCGTCTACCAATTCATGGTTTTTTTCGACATTTCGCTGCTCAAACTGGCACCGCAATGTGGTTTGTGCGTCGTCTAGGTTAGTCGTTTCGACGCGAATGTTTTAATTTTGCAAACGCTAATTTGCCGAACAGCCAAATGCCGCCGGTAGCTCCCCTTCAAGGGGTGAATCGGCGTCAATCTCGGTCACACGCGTCCATCCCGTCTTGGTGGCCTTGAACAGTTTTTGGTGTCGAGACTCCAAAGCGGCGATGTCATCGAGTGCCAAAAATTCATCATTCATTCGTTCCGATGTCAGCACGATCCGGCGGCGATGGTGGTTGGAGGGAGCCCGCGATCGTGATCGGTCAGCCAGCAATGAATCCATCGTGGTGCCAGATGACGTGGGGGCCGCCTGCGTCGCGAAGGGCACCTCGTAGGGATGGGATTGTTGGTGGACCAAGCTCAGATCCTTCAACTGGTCGGTGGCGCGGCGAACGCTTTTGTGTTGACCGACGTTGAAGATGCGGCAGTCGATTTTATGAAACTGCATGGCGCGGTCGATACGCTGCCAAAGGTCAGCATGTTTGACGCTGACTCGTTTGCCAAACCGGATCCATTGCCAGTCGTTTTCTTTCCAGACGCGAATGTCTCGGCGGATACCTCGGCCAACGTATTTACTGGGGGTGACCAGCGTGACGTGCGAGGGTTGGTCGAGGGCTTCGATGCCGCGTACCACTGCCAGTAAATTCAGCCGCTCCCCAAAAACACCGGGCTCGATATCGTCGGCTTCGATTCGAACTCCGTGATGGATCGGTTCAAGAACAAAATGCCAGCGTCCGCCTGCAACATGGGGCTCAGCAATGGAGTGCTGTGCTGCGGTGGACGGCGAAGTTTCGTGGTCGAACTGATCGGTATCAGTTAGCAGTAAATAATGGGGAGCGGTTTTCATCGGGGACGTGCCTGAGATGGAGCGATCAGGTTTTTTGGAAAGCGTTCTGCGATGACCTTCCGTGTCGTCCCTACGCCAGGTTAAGAAGCGTGGGCGTGTTCATGGTGAACACTTATCGCGTTGCCTTAATGCTGAAACTATTGTCGATCATTACGTAATGCGGGAAGTTTATCTTGTTGGAAATGTCAACTTAGTTTCTCCAGTCGCCGTGCGTTGCGGCACGATTGGTACATCCCGCAGCGCGTGTTAATTTGTGCTGGTTGTGCGACGAGTTCGTAGCGATCTTAGACATCGTTTCGCCGCCGCGGGCGTTTTACAGATCGTTGTTGCGGGGCCCGCAAGTATCTCGTCTCCGGTTTGTTTTCGCGTAGAGCGTAGTGGTCGGTCAAAGCTGGATTTAAGGGTTGGCCGTAGTGGGATTTTCCAGAATTCCTCAGGCTGGACTCAGAGAAAGGACTTCTGGCGAAGTCCACTACCGAAAATTTAAGCTGCCGCCCAACCCTAGGGCGGAGTCATTCTCTTTTGGATGCAATCTCGTTCTACGTGCACTTTTTGTGTGAATGTTCACTGACCTCAATCCACCTTTGCTGAACATTGTGCGACACGTTGACGCAAATGCCCTAATCTTCGACTTATATTCCTTTCTTTATTTAAGTACATTGGTCGGTTTTATTGTCTTCAGATTGCTTATCGTTGCCGCCTCTCACGAACCGCCATGCTAGAAAAAACGCCGACCATTTCGCCCAAAAATGGAGACTGCAGGGAAGACACGCCTCTTTGTGATCGTCAGCCGTTTTCTCTTTTAGGCATTCAGCAATTCCTGTTGGCAGAAAGCAAGCGGTGCGAAAATCCAGGAATGAACTTGGAACAGGTCGTAGCAGAACTCGACGAGTCGCTTGACGAAGACATGATGCGTGCCGCGTGGAAACACGCCATCGAGTCGCATGAAGTTTTGCGTGCGGCGTTCAACTGTGATCCGCCCGACCGCCCGACCCAGCAGGTTGAGCCAAATCCGGCTCCTCCCGTCATCACTGTTGAGGCAGAAGGACATTCGGCGCTCGAAGATCTGTTGGCCGAAGAACGAGAAAGAGGCTTTGACTTAAATCAGGCTCCGCTGATGCGTGTAGTTTTGCTCCGCTACAGTGCTGGTCGGTGGGCGATGGTTTGGACGGTGCACCATCTCTTAGTTGATCGAGACAGTATTTCGATCGTGCTTAAGCAGGTCTTCGAAGTTTACGAAGCACTCGTTGCCGGTCGGCCGCTTGCCACTTTGAAGAGGACTTCCCCGAAAATCCTGTTGCACCGGGAAGAACAGATCGACCACGCCGAGGGACTCAAGGCAATCCAACAAATGTTCGACCAAAGAAAGTCTGCCACCACCCTCCCGTTGTACCCCAACGGTGGCGGGCAACCCTCGCAGAAGAACGCTGAAGTGCGTCAGGAATTTCCCGATCAGCTTGACAAGCGATTGCGACAATGTGCCCGTGAAGCGGAAGTGACCCAAAAATCTGTTGTTCAGTTGGCCTGGGGCATCCTTTTGCACCGTCACGGCGCGGGGCGCGATGTGTCGTGGGGCAACGCTTGGTCGACGCGTCTGGACGGCGCGTTGAGTGACGTGGTGGCGCCTTCGACAGTGCTGCTACCGGTTCGGGTTGAATTGGAATCCGATCGAAAAGTCCGCTGCCTGCTTCAGTCTTTGCATGCTGACCAATTGACCTTACAAAGGTATCGCTGGACTCCGTTACAAGCCATTGAACGGGTGCTTGGCGGCGAGCAAAAATTGTTCGAAACACTCGTAATTTACGAACATTCGTCCTTTGAAATAGAACTGCCCAAACGAGAGGGCTGGGCGGATCGCCGTTTTTGGTCGCACAGCCAATCAAGTTATCCGTTGACTTTAATGGCTCAGGAAGACAATGCTGCCCTGTCGTTTGGTCTCCGCTACGACACCGGATTATACGACAAGCAAACGGCAGCCCAATTACTGGATGATTACTTACACATCCTCGCCGCAGTTACCAAGCAACTCGATCAGCCGTTACGAAAACTGAACGTTCTTTCGCCCGCCGCGCGGAACCAGTGGGTGGACCAACAGTGCACACGAGAACAGACCGACACCGAAGATTGTGTGCTTAAGATGGTCATGGATCAGTGTCAATCGCAGCCGGACGCGCTGGCGATTCACGCTTTAGAGCAAGGTTCAGCCGTATCCTACGGTGAGTTAGGCCTGCGAATTCGTAGGCTCGCGCGAACGCTTCGTGCCGAAGGTGTCCGCGCGGGAGACATCGTGGCGATTCATGTTTCGCGCAGCATCGAAGCGATTGTGAGCATGCTGGCGATCCACGAAGTTGGAGCCGCTTTTCTGCCGCTGGACATCAATAGCCCAGCTGATCGGCGAATCTATATGCTGGAAGACTCGCAAGTGCGTTTGATGCTGGTGGACGAATCTTGCGCGCTTGATACGCCAGTCAAGCAGTTGCTAGTTCACCAAAGGTTTGAGGAAGTTGACCTTAATGCATCGCCCAAGGCGTCGCAGCCACCCACGCCGATGGATAGTTTGGCCTACGTCATCTACACATCCGGTTCCACTGGTAAGCCCAAGGGAGTTTGCGTTGAGCACAAGAGCTTTGCCAACCACATCATGCAAATGGCTAAGGTGTTTGGGCTTTCTTCAGAGGATCGAATACTTCAATTTGCGTCATTGGCTTTTGATGCGTCACTCGAAGAAGTTTTCACGGCATTAGTCGCGGGCGGCAGCTTGTGGCTGCGGGACGAGGAGATGCCCGGGAGTGCTCGATCCTTTTTTGATCGGGTGACCGAACACAAGCTGAGCGTGATCACTCTCACCACTTCATTTTGGCATCAAATGGTTCACTCTCAGATCGCCTGGCCTCCGTGCGTGCGTTTGGTCGTGGTGGGTGGAGAACGCGTGGACCCTCGAATTCATGGTCAATTCCGGCAGCTGGTCGATGACCGGACGCGTTTCATAAATATTTATGGCCCAACTGAAACGACAATCGCCAGCACCTGCTATGACGATGCCGAGGAGGATCATGATTTGAACGTGTTGCCCATCGGTCGCCCCTTCGCTGGTGTCTCTTGTTTTGTGCTTGACGAGAACTTGGTTCCAGTTCCACCTCAAGTCGAAGGTCAGTTGTATATTGGTGGCGTTGGGTTGGCGCGGGGCTATTTGGGGCGCGACAAACTGACAGCCGAGCGTTTCATCGACCATCCCTTTCGCGCTAACGCGCGCCTGTACGCCACGGGTGACCTAGTCCGTCGAACCCCAAAAGGGAACCTCGTATTCGTTGACCGCATTGATCACCAAGTGAAAGTTCAGGGCTATCGTGTCGAGCTTGGCGAGATTGAAAATCGCTTGAGAAGTTACCAAGGCATTGAGGATGCCGTCGTACTGGCATTGAGTCTTCCCGGAGGGGGCGGACCCCGTCTTGTTGCTTACGTTCAAGCACCGGAGGCTTCCGTCGATGCCAATAGATTACGAGATTTTGTGGGGGAGGCATTGCCAGCTTACATGGTGCCTCGCCAGGTGGAAGTAATGCGTGCGTTTGCACATACCCCAGCGGGTAAAGTCGATCGACAGGCACTTAAAAAACGTGCTAACGCGCCCCAAAAAGATGAGCCGATTCCGGGTGTGGGCGATTCTCTACAAACCCAACTCCTGCACATCTGGTCAGAAACGCTGAAGGTCCCCGTAACCGACCCAAGCGCCGATTTCTTTGCGCTTGGCGGAGATTCGTTGTTGGCCGTCCGTCTGTTTACAGAAATCGAGCGTGAACTGGGATTGCAGTGCAAGCCTCAAGAGTTTTTCAAAACCCCCACTGTTGAAGCTCTCGCAGAAATCATCAGCCATCATGACGGGACGGATTCCAAATCGCCGTTGGTAAAGCTCGCTGAAGGACCCGCCACTGTCCGACCAATTTTTCTGGCCCCGACGGTCAGCGGTGAGGTAACGGACTATTTTCACTTGGCCGAAGCACTAGGAAATATCGCTCCCATTTATGGCTTGCAAATGCGAGGTCTACGCAGCGGCGACGAAATACACAACGACTTGCCAGATGCCGCGCATTTCTACGTCCAACTGATGCGGTCGGTACAACCAAAAGGACCTTACAGTATCATCGGATTTTCGGCTGGTGGAACCGTCGGTCTTGCAATCGCAGAGGTACTTCACGAACAAGGTGAACGAACCGACCTTTTAGCAATGCTGGATGCCGTGCCGCCAAATATCGAGAGTGCCTCCCCGTTTACCAGCCCTGTTCGTATATGGCGTTTTGGTTGCACATTCTTAGATCGTATTCGAGAACTACTCGAAGGTAGAAACGCGATTGGAAATCTTATCAAGAGGGCAGGCCCCTCATTGAAGCACCTTTGGGCACAGCTGTGGCCTTGGGCGCCGAAACCCCAAGTTGAAGTGGAAGCCTTATTTGAACGCTCTGGCATCAGTGAACTGACGCCCGAAGAAGTGAGTCGAATGCAGGCTCACCTAGACAGCGTGATCGAATTTCGATCGCAAGGTTACCCAATTGATATCGTGCTGATCCGCTCCAAGCACGACCCGCTGGAAGGCCCCTACGAGGACGGCCTGGGCTGGGATCAAGCCGTTTCCGGTAATATCCAAGTCCAAACGGTGCCTGTGCGACATTACGATATGTTGGTCAAAAGCACTCTGGGCCCCGTGGCGGCAAAGCTGACCGATTACGTGAACGCGCGGGATAACGGCCGAGAAGATTAGTCGCGCACCGGAGCCCATTGTCTGGCGATGGCCGCCGGAGTCAGTGCCCCGAAAACGACGGGGCCTGCATTTAATGCGTCTATGTGAAACTGCCGGTTGGCGTGTTAGTGGACTGCGGCAAAAATCGTATTTGAGATTACTTCTTCGTAGAGCCTTTGCGGGGAAAGTGCGTCTGATAAACTGTTAACAGATGTAACACCGTTGGTCACAACGAAAAAGTGGATAAACAAATGCGTGGAGACAAGATGAGAAAGTTTTTGAGGCAGTCTTGGGTTTGGATGATGCTGGTCCTTCCCGCTTTGCTGGTCTCGGGCTGTGCCGATTCGGATCAAGCCGATGGCGATGCTGCGGACGATAAAAAACCGACCATTGGTTTTGTGCAGACCGGCGACTTGAGCGATTGGCGAAAAGCCCACACGCAATCGGTCAAGGAAGCCGCCCAAGCGGCGGGGTACAATCTCAAATTTGCCGACGGGCAAGCGAAATTAGAGAATCAGGTCAAAGCCGTGAGTTCGTTCATCTCCCAAGGCGTCGATGCGATCATTATTTCGCCGCTGGAAGTCTCCGGCTGGGACAACGTGCTGCAAAAGGCAAAGAAACGAAACATTCCCGTCCTCATCCTCGATCGCCAAGTCGAAGTCGAAGACGATTCGCTTTACGTGACTTACATCGGCGCCGACACTTACAACGAGGGGATTTTGGCGGCTGAGTGGTTGGTGGACAAGGTCGACGGGCAAGCGAAAGTTGTCGAGCTTCAAGGGTCACAGGGCGCTTCGCCGACGATCAACCGGCGGGAGTCCTTTGCGAAAGTCATCGCTGAGCATCCGGGGATCGAAATTATCGCTTCGCAGGCGGCCGACTATGAACTGACAAAAGCCAAAGAGGTCATGGAAGCAATTCTCAAAGCCAAAGGCGACCAAATCGAAGTCGTTTACGCTCACAATGATTACATGGCGTTGGGCGCGATCCAAGCGATCGAAGAGGCGGGTAAGAAACCCGGCACGGACATCATCGTTTTGTCAATTGACGGGATGAAGTCCGCTTT
>CAYOZV010000162.1:2102-10833 GCA_964408465.1 uncultured Pirellulaceae bacterium | reverse complement strand
CGAGTTTTGGTCGCCGTATTTTTCTTGCTACGGAACCAAGGGATTACAGACGCCGCACGTTGTCAAACTGGCCGCGGAGGGCATCCGATACGAACGCGCGTTCACGACGTCGCCCGTTTGTTCAACTTCACGGTCGGCGATGATGACGGGCTTTTACCAGAACTACATCGGAGCGAATCAACACCGCACTGCTGACAAACGGCCATTGCCGCACGGCATCAAACCTATCCCGCATCTGTTGAAGGAGGCTGGGTACTACACGGCGTTGATGAGCTATAAAACGGACTGCAACTTTCTGCCTGACAAAAGAGAGGAACTTTTCACGGGTAACGATTGGAACCAAAGGGAACCCGATCAACCATTTTTCGCGCGGATCACTTTTGGTGGCACTCATCGCTCGTGGAAACGTGATTCGCTGCGGCCGATCGACCCCAAGAATGTCGAAATTCCTCCCTACTATCCCGACACGCCGCTGGTACGGGCGGACTGGGCCAACGGATTAGAACAGATGCAAATTGTCGACCGGCAGGTCGGTGAACTTTTGCAACGCCTCAGCGATGAAGGCCTTGCTGAAAACACTCTGGTAATTTTCATCGGCGATCACGGCCGCTGTCACATTCGGGGCAAACAGTTTCTCTACGACGGTGGCATTCGCATCCCTATGATTTTGCGATGGCCGGGCAAGATCGAGCCTAATCAAATCAATGACGATATGGTGATGTCGATAGATCTCTGCGCGACAATCCTTGAGGCCGCCGGCGTCGAGGCTCCTGTCCCCCTGCACGGCAAAAGCTTGCGTGGGGATGACGTGAAGAATCGAAAATACATTTTTTCGGCCCGCGACAAAATGGATGAAACGCATGATTCGATGCGAGCCATCCGTTCGCGCGACTTCAAGTTGATCCACAACCTCATGCCTGAACGCCCATGGTGTCAGTTCAACCGATACAAAGAATCAGCCTATCCGGTCTTAGCCGAAATGAACGTCTTGCACATGGAGGGCAAACTAACCTCCGAACAGGCTCAATTCCTGGCCCCTTCGAAACCCGAATTTGAATTGTTCAACCTCAACAGCGATCCGCACGAGCTGAAAAATCTGGCAGACGATGAGAATTTTGCCTCCGTCAAAGAGGAGATGCTGGCTGCACTGAATAATTGGCGCGAAAATGTCATCATGGACCAAGGTGTTTCCGAAGAATTTCGCGCTGTCGATGTGTTCCCCACGGAGAACCCAATGACGACCGTCGCTGAATGGGCGCGAGCCAATGAAGGCAACTTTGATTTTAAGGCGACCGGTTGGCCTGCGTGGTATCCGACACGCACGTTAAACGAGTGGAAGAAAGTTCGTTCTCAGTGGGAACCTTACATCTTCCGAAAATCAGAAGGACAGGTCGCTCATCCGGTGATTCTGCATACACAAAGGGACAAAAAGAAGAACAAGAAAAAAGCAAACGGTGCTCAACCACAAACACAGTTCCAGCCTTTGTTCAATGGCAAAGACCTTTCGCAGTTCATCGTCGAAGACGGCACCGCGCCCTATCGTGTCGAGGACGGGGTCATCATTGGCCGAACCATGCTCGGCAGCCCAAACACATTCCTCGCAACCAAAAAATCCTACGGAGACTTTGAGCTGACGTTCGAAACCAAGATCAGTTCCGGCCTAAATTCTGGCGTACAAATCCGCTCATTCAGTCGCAAGAACGACGGACGTTTTCATGGCCCACAGGTTGAGATTGAAGATAGTCCCGGCGAAGCGGGTAACATCTATGGCGAAGCCATGGGCGGGGGTTGGCTTACCAAACCTCAGAACACACAAAGCCATTTCAAAAACGGCCAGTGGAACCGCTATCGAGTGATTGCCAAAGGCGCCAGCATTACAACCTTTATCAATGGTGAGAAAATTACGGAGACCGTTGATGAATCCGCCTATGCGTCGCACCCAAAGGGCCACATCGGATTGCAAGTCCACAGCATCCAAAAGAAAAAGTTAAACGGTGCCGAATATTTCGAAGCACGTTGGCGAAACCTAAAAATCAAAGAGATCTCAGGAAAGTAGCGGACAACGATTTGAAGGTTGACGGATTCATTGACTCATTTATTGACTCACCCCGTGGCGATGGCGACCAATCACAGCCAACGCCAGACGATTGGGCATTGACGATTGGGCATTGACGATTGGGCTTTGACGATAGCTGCCAAATTAGTGGCCAAATCAGCTCCGCTTCTGGACCGCTAATCCAACCACCGGCTTTGTCTGCTTAATTGCGGCGATTGAAGATCAGCTGAGTTTGATCTTCAGGAACCCAGCACCGGCGGCCGTCGGCCAGTTCTATCTGCAGCCACTCCGACCGTCGATCGTTGATGTGAAATTCAAGTCCGTCGTGCAGCGGTTGGTTAAATGCCGCGTCGTAAGTATAGGCAGGGCCTTTTCGGCCGTAAATCTCGCCGGCGATCACAACACCGGCGCGGTTGGATTGGCTGTACACAAGCAGCGCAATCAAGCCCAACGCCAAAACGATGGTCGCACAAACACCGCTGGCGGCCATCGTTAATGGCCTTCGAAACCGGACGTGCAACAGCGCGGCTGCCAACAGCAGAAACCAAGCCAGCACCAAAGCGGCGTGGATCCACCGCGCCGGCCAAGCCCCCATCGGCGGCATGCTCTCCTGCTCCAGCGCGTCGACGTTGAGCGCACGTGCTGCCTCTAGGTTTTCGTTGACTTCCCGATCGAAGGGGCGAAAAATACGCGCCTGACGGTAACAAGCAATCGCTCGTCCCAATCGCCCCGATTTGAACCACGCGTTGCCGGCGTTATACCACGCCGCCCCACGACGATTTTCTTTGGTCGCGGCCGCTTCGAATTTCAGCGCCGATTGCTCGTACAACGCATCGGTTTCGGCCAAACCGGGAATGGCCTCAATCGCTTGACCGAACAACAGCTGGGCTTGCTCCCATTCAGACGCCATCGTCGTTGAGGGGCACAAGAATAACGCCGCTAACGCCAACAGCGCGACCTTTCGAAACCTCTTCAGTGTCCGCTCGGCGACGCCATTCAAGTTCGGCACGACCGCCGCCGTCGCTTGCTTAGAAAATTCACGCCGGTCGAATTCCGCGTGCGTGTCGGCGATCAGTTGGATATCTTTTTGAGGCAAATCGAGCGACTTTAATCGTTTGACGGCATCACCGCGCGTCCACGCGTCGGCCTGCATCGCGAACCCCGCGGCGACAAACCGCAAGAACGCCTCCCACTTCTCCGGAGTTCCCTCGGGGCACTTGCGAAGTTCACGATACGCCAACGCCTGTTGCCGATAAACCGGACTCTCGGCGCGTCGACGTCTTTCGAGCACCCACGGTAGCAGCAACGCCCAGAATGCGGCTCCTGCCAGAATCCACAGCAGCCAATATTCGGCCAGCCACGATATCGTTGCGTTTAAAAGTTGGTTCATTGCTGTTGGTTGCGAGTTATGCCAAATGCCGGCGGGTTGATGGGTAAGTTTCTGGTCGGGCGTGAGCGTTGCGACGTCAAAAAAATTGCGACCATTTTCGGGAGTCACCTGCAGTGGTATCGGGTCGGTTTGGATATCCTCATACTGGCCGGTGTCGGAATTAAAAACAGGTATCCGCAACGACGGGACGGCATCAATATCGGTGGTCAGCGGACGCAGGCGAGCACGAAAGCCGGTGCCGTCAGCATACCAAGTGCGACTGAATTCATCGTCGACATGAAACCTTCCCCGCAAACTGTGCTGCAGATTCAGCGGTTGGAGTTCCAACATCCCGTGCGGCGCTTTGCTGTGCACTCGCACGTCAACATTCAAAACCTGCCCAACGGCCAGCGTATCTGTTGAAGTGGAAACTCGTATCTTGCACGGCCGGAACAAATGGCTGAACAGTTCCGACCGCCGCTGGACCGGAAGCGGTTTAACTTCTATCGAAGTCGAATCGGATTCAACAAACACTCGTTCGTAAGCCTTCAAAGCAGAAAGCGGTTCGAAAAATCCGTTATTATAATAGGCCGCGTAGGGTGCCAATGCACTGGGCCTTCCCTTAAGCAAAGCACACTCCAGCCGCGCCGCAGGAATTTCAACTTGGCCGGGTTTTTGAAAACGAACAAAAACGGGGAAGCTAATAGTGCCCAACGCGTCCTCATCGAAATTGGAGGTGTCTCGCCGCGCGACGATACGCCGGCCCCCAAAAGGCAATCCAATCTGCTGCTTTTCCGGAGCAACGCAGCGCGGAATCACAACGTCGATGTCGTCTTGGAAGAACAGTTGGGGAACACACTTCAGGGCGCGAAACCGATTGGCGGGCTCGCCACTGGACCAAGTTACATTGATCCGCAGCGGTTGTCCGACGTAGACGGACGTTTTATTCGGCTTCCATTGGAACCGCATCTCTTCCATCCGCCGCACTGCGCTGACCTGAAAAGGTGTGGGACGCGTGCGGTAGATTTTCGTGGCCGATTGAAACTCCAACGCCGGAAAGACAACCGCCCCTCGACGACGAGGCAGAAACTTGATCAGGGCGGTGGTTGGTTGATCCTTTGATTTGCTCGACCCTATCATCTCCACACCAGCCAATGCCACGTCCGCATCGACCGCGAGAAGTCCATCCGATTTTTCAACCGGCTCCGGAAATTGCACCACGGCGGTCGCTAAAACGTCTGTGAACCACGTTTGTTCTTTGAACTCCACCGCCACCTGGACCACTTCGCGCTGACCTGCCTCGGTCGATACATCGGCATCAGCGCTGGATTGCCCCGATGCCACATTCGTCATAAACAAAGCGCATAAAAACCAGACACGACAACAATGTCGCATTGGGTTCGGCCGAAGCGTACACCGTCGCGCTGCAAAGGTGGATAAGGTTGTGGATTTCCGTCTCACCAATCCTTCTCCACTTTGCTTTGATTGCCTTTAGCGCGTTGCTGTTGGCGAAACTGAAGATTGCCTTGTTCCTGTTGCAGGATATCTTCGACGGAGTAGTTTGGCGTCGGCAGTGGCTGCATCGCTGAACCGGTGGCATAGTCGCCTTGCCCCTGCATCGACGACAGTTGCGCGTTCTCGGAATCCATCGCCTCCATCCACTCATCGTAATCTTGATCCTCATCCCAGTCTCCCTCCTCGGACGAGTCATCATTATCGCTGGTCAGAAGATCTAAAATTTCTTGAAGCCGCGTGATCGCAAGTTGCTGTTGATCGCGGCCCGAGGCCCAGCTGCTCCATTGCCGCAATCGCTGCTCCGCCGCATTCTGAGCGTCAACCGCCTGCGTCATCAGTTGCAGCGGCACCTGAAGCAAACCGGCCTCCGGGCTGCGATCGGCGGCGTCAACGGATACCATTTGTTGATCCAGTTCCTGCATCGTGGTGAAAATTTCGCGCCCGCGTCGGTGGAGGTCGCGCTGTTGTTTTGCCAACTGCTCAGCTTCGGCAGCCGCGGTCTTTGGTGCCTGCTGGGGCGGAAGTGATTTCACTTCCCCAGCCCGTTGCGGCGGTGGTTGATGGGGTACTGTTTCCCTCAATTGAATCTGATCACTGCTCAGTTCTTGCAATGCCTGGAGCATTTCTTGCAGTTGCTGCTGAAGCGCCATCTCACGCTGATCTTCTGTTTCGATACGCCGTTTGATCTCAGCCATCCGCGACGCCGTCGGGTCCAGCCGCCGGTTGGCCTGATCAAAACCCGGGCGCAATCGGCAGGCGTCCAAGAAACACGTTTGTGCTTTTTGGACGATTGATAATTCGGCGCGCGGCCCAGCCGTCTGTTGTTGGGCCAAACCCAAGTAACACACGCCTTGATTGACTCGAAGAGTCGCCAACTGAAGCGAGGACAATTCAGCACCAGCGTCGCTCAATTCGAATGATTCGTACACCTCCAGCGCGTCCGCAAAACGCCCCTGCTCCTGTCGACGCGTTGCATCAGCGAACGTGGCAGCACCATCGGGATCTTCGGCCAAGGCCCAGCCGCAAAAAAGCAATCCAAACACGGCGACCGACGCGATTGACGCAACTGACGCCGCCTGGACCGATCTTTTCCGCTTCGGCCCCAACCATCGCGGCTGGTGTTGTGCCAGCATTAATAACACCAACGCCACGCCAATGAACAAAATCCCGATCTCGCGATAGACGACGAATGTGTCTGCCCCTGCCGTCGGGGCAACCGGCTTCCCAGCGGCGTACGTTTGGTAGATGCCGCCCAAGTCAAACGCCGCGGTTCCAACGGCAACATAATCCGCGTCGTCGAACATGCGTGTTAGCGCCCGTAAGCCATTGTCGTTAAGCTGCGTTGTGACGACTTGGCCGTCGTTTTTCAAATAGGTGGCCGCACCGTCTTTGGATTCGATCGGGATACGGGCTCCGGCGGTCGCGTCACCGATCCCCACCATCAGTAACCCAGCCTCTTTTTGGGTTAACAGTTCCACGACCTGTTGATTTTGTGAGCCATGTTCTTCGCCATCGGTCAGCACGACAAGATCCTGCATGCCCTTGCGGTGGTCGCTGAGCACCGTGTCGACACACTTTTGCGTTGCTGAGAGCAGCGTTGTCCCCCCGAAATCAACCGCGCGCGGTGTTGCTTGGTCCAACATGTACCCAACGAAGTCGTAGTCGTAGGTCAGCGGGCACAGGATGTTCGCGCTGCCTGCATAAATAACCAAGGCCGCTCGTTCTGATTGGAAACTGCCCAGCGCGTCGCGAACACCATCTTTGGCGGCCTCTAATCGCGACGGAAACGCGTCACGCGCCAACATGCTTTGCGACACGTCCAAAACAAAGACAACGTCGCGGCCACTTTTGGAAACCGAGCGTCGCTGAGGGTTGATTCCCGGTCGCGCCAGAGCCAGCAACAGCAACGCCACCGCTGCCAAGCGGCAGCGATCTTTCCACGCCGACCCGGCCGAAAGCTCATCACCCAACCGCGCGAGGACTAAATTCCTCTTGTGCCGCGCGCGGCGGAGCAACCACCACAGTGGCACCACCAGCGGCAGCAGCAGAAGCATAATCGGATTTTGAAATACAAACGGATTCATGAGACTACTGCGGGACCGTTCTTAACCAAGTGGATTCTAGGATCATCGCAGGAACGAGAAACGCAAGTGCAAGTACCAACGGCAGCCAAAACCATTCCGCCACAAGCGTGTGTTCTTTGGTCACAATACGAGACCTCTCCAGCTGATCTACTTCCGCGTAAACCGCCAACAGCGAATCAAAATCATAAGCCGTGCGAAAGAGTCCGCCGGTCTCATCGCTGATGTGCTCAAGCACCCGTTGCGAATCGGTCAGTTGCGCCGCCCCACCCGAAGACGAATCCTGCGACTCGCCAAGACTAATACAATAGATGCGGCACCCCCAATTCTTCGCCAACCCAGCAGCCTCCACCGGCAGATGTTGACCTGAATTATTTTCTCCATCGGTCAGCAAAATGATCACGCGGCTGGTGACTTCTCCCTCCAACGCGCTCCGTTCTCTGATCTCTGGATCGTCCAGTTGCTGCAACCGCGCCGCAGCGACGGCGATCGCGTCGCCATAGGCGGTACCGTCTTCGTTGGGCCGCTGTTGAATTTCCAGCGTTCTGACCAACTGCAGCAGGGCATCGTGGCCCAGCGTCAGGGGACTGCGCGTGTCGGCATATCGGGCGAACGTGATCAACCCCAGCAGGTCACCCTCGCGCCCCTTCAGTTGGTCCCCGTCGCCTGCGATAAATCGTTCCACCAGTTCACGCGCCACCTGCATACGGGATTTTTGTTCTTGATCAGGCAACTCCATCTCCATGCCCATGCTGCTGGACACATCCACCAACAGTTCAATGGCGATGCCTTGGGAGGATTGCGTCGTGTAACTCGACCCTGCCTGAGGACGCGCGAGCGCGAGGATTCCAAACGTCAACGCGACCGCGATCAACATCCGCGGCATCCACAGGTATCGACACCGGCCGACACCCGCATGCTTCCACAGTTCTAGCGACGGAACTCCAACGGCGACGCGTTTACGACGAAAAAACAGCGCATCAATCGCGGGGAGAGGAAGCAACCACAGCAACCACGGCCAAACAAAACTCATGGGCCCAGTTCCTCCCGCAATCGCGTGGCCAAATCAGCCGGATTGACCTGCGTCGAGTACACCGCTGCTTCGATGTTCTCGCGCAGTGGCCCAGAGATGGAAACATCAGAATCGTGCAGCAAGGTTTCTAAATCTTGCGCGGGAACGACGCCCGCCGAAAGTGACTCAACAACCTCACTCAGCCATGACGATTGGCCCAACGAAGCGGACTCCACCGAATGATGTTTTCGATATCGCATTCCAAAAAACACCAGCGACCAAACCGCCAAAACAAGAACAGCAACCCCCAGCCAAAACAACAGCGCGAAGATCGCATTTGACTCAGACGCGACTTCCTCCGGCGGAAGAGGCAACGGCGAATCAGAAAGAACCGCTCCATCAAAGGGACGCACATGCAGACTCTGCGCCGGCAGCAATATCGTATCTTGGCCGTTGGCGGTGGAAACGGTGACTGAGGTCGCTCCGATTTCAACATCTCCCGAGGACACCGGCTGAAGGAAGAAGCTGTACCGCTGCCGGTAAAGCTGACCTTGATAGGAAACGGGAATTTGCTCTTGGGCAATGATCCGCATTTGAGGGTGGGCTGGTTTATCCATCGCGAATCGCGCCCACGTCTTTCGGTTCATCTCAACTCGGAACTCGACGATGTCTCCGGGGCTCGCAGCTTCAGGGATAAT
>CAYOZV010000162.1:0-2002 GCA_964408465.1 uncultured Pirellulaceae bacterium | reverse complement strand
GCGGCGAACTTTGGAGTCACCAAAAGCAAAAATATCAGACCGCCGATCACTGAAAACAACTGCCAAAATTTTACATGACGCGATCTTACGTGACACGATGCCTGCGATTCAAATTCGGTCTGCCAAATATGACGTAACATTCAGCCTCCCGTCACATCAACGATGTATCTGAGGCGCGACTGGAAGTAATCCGCCAAAGCGGCGACGCAATCCTCTTCCACCGTCACTTCCATCAGACCTATTCCCAACTGCAACATCGTTTCACGCAGATCGACGTGATGTATCTGCGCTGGTTCCCCCACGGTCCGCAGATCCACGTGTCTGGCTTTGCCCGTTTCGGCATCCTGGATATGCAAGAGCTCTTTGCTGCCGAGCAACTGAGCCTGCGGCGGATCGAGCACATTCACGGCGTTGAGATCGTGCCACTCGGCCAAAGCGCGTAGCTCCTCTTGGAAATCGGTCGCCATAAAATCGGAGATCACAAACACGACCGAATGTTTCGGCGCTATGTGCCCGAAGTGGTTCAAAACGGCTTCGAAGGATGTCGCCGTCCCTGCCGGCTGAAAGTTCAACAAAGCGTCCATGATTCGCAACACGTGGGCGCGGCCCTTGCCCGGCGGGACCATCAATTCAACGCGATCGGTAAACAGAATCAGGCTGATCCGGTCATTGTTTTTAACGGCAGCCATCGCCAGCAACGCGGAAACTTCGGAGATGAGTTGACGTTTGCGATCGTTGGCCGAATCGAGAATCGACGCCGACAGATCCACCAACAGATACAAAACTTGCTCGCGCTGTTGGACATACCGTTTGATGTGCGGTTGACCGGTACGCGCGGTCACCTTCCAGTCCATCGACCTCACATCGTCGCCGGGTTGATAGGGCCGAACGTCCTCGAACTCGATTCCTTGCCCACGAAAGACCGAACGGTATTCTCCAGCCAGCAGATGTTCGACCGGACGCCGACATTTCAACTCCAGCAGCGACAGCCGCGCATCAGAATCAAGCATGGAATTCACCATTACGATTCCACCGTCGGGACCGTCGCCAACATTTGATCCAAAAGATCATCGGACGTGATGGATTCCGCTTGGGCGCGATAGGAAATCGCCAGGCGGTGGCGAAGCACATCGTGAGCCACATCTTTTACGTCTTGGGGAACGGTGTAGTCTCGCCCCTGCATCAGCGCGTTGCCGCGCGCCGCCAGCGACAAATAGATCGACGCCCGCGGTGACGCTCCCAATCGCAGATAACGTTCGACGTCCAATCCGTATTTCTTTGGGTGACGAGTACAATCCACCAAACGGATGATATAGCGTTCGATCTTTTCGTCCAAAAACGTCGCCTCCAACGCCGCTCGCATCTGCATCACTTCGTTCAACGTGAACACGGCCTTTGTATCGGGTTGAGCGTTGGTGTTTGCCATCCGCCTCATGATCAACAGTTCTTCGTCGGTGCTAGGATAATCAACCCTCAGTTTGAACATGAACCGATCGACTTGCGCTTCGGGCAGAGCGTACGTGCCTTCCTGTTCGATCGGGTTCTGTGTGGCCAGCACAAGAAATGGCGACGGCAGGTCGTAGGTTTCTTTGCCGAGCGTCACCTGTTTTTCCTGCATCGCTTCCAGCAACGCCGATTGCACTTTGGCCGGAGCGCGATTGATTTCGTCTGCCAATAGCAGGTTGGTAAAGACAGGACCCTTTTCCGCGGCGAAGCTGTGGTCGCGCGGATCATAGACCAGCGTTCCGGTCAGGTCTCCCGGCAGCAAATCCGGCGTGAATTGGATCCTGCTGAATTGTGCATCTATCGCTTTGGCCAGGCAATTGATGGTCAGCGTTTTCGCAATCCCGGGCACGCCCTCCAAAAGCACGTGGCCGTCGCAAAGTATCGCCAGCAGCAACCGGTCAATCAGCCCGTGCTGACCCACAACCACCTTCGCAATTTCTGATTTCACCTGCTCCAGCTTTTCACCGGAGTTGATCGCTTGCATCGCCAATGACTT
>CAYOZV010000161.1:9968-10859 GCA_964408465.1 uncultured Pirellulaceae bacterium | reverse complement strand
AAGATGCTCCAAAAATCTGAAGCGTACCATTACTGTCAACATGCTGTCCGTTGTGCGATTGCAGCTCCACATGCGGGCAATCGTTTTGCTACGGTGTTTAGTGAGTGGGTTCCGACGAAAAACGAATAACAAGACTGACCCCAGCGAAGCTTTCCCATAGTCGTTTGAAGTATTTAACGAGCAACCCTTTAAGAATTCTCGTATTGCTCCACCAATCGGAGTATCTCGGCAATCTTTTTTGTTGGTATATGGCCAATCGATTTACACTCTGCAATTAAGACAGTGTCATACCAATAACACTTTGCAACGCACTCTTCAAACAACCCCGATTTGCTATTCCCGCTAGAGCTACTGCGATTGTCTGAAAACGGCATTTTGACAAAGTAGCCTGGATCGCCAATGACCATATTTTTCGACACCCCAACAACGGTGCAGGTTACCTCGTCGGCGTCCACTGCGAGCACTACAGCGGGCCGCGTTTTAATATCCCCACCTTCTCCGTCAGCAGGCGGATCAAGCTCAACCGTCACAACAGAAGCTTGTCGAATCTTCAATCCTAAAATTCCTCAGAATTTAGAGGAGTAGTTCTCTTGAGCTTGCTGAAGTCCCTTGTCAATAACTCAGCTTCGCCCAGCGCGTTTCGAAACTCATCTGCATTATCTACTTCATAGTCTTTTTCTATTTGGCGAAGACATGCTTCCACTGCCGCAGCCTTAGCTCGGAAATCCCTAATGCAGCTCTCAATGAACTGGTAGATATCGTCGTGATCTTTAGGGCATTTGGCTTCGTGTGCCAGAAAGGCGTCACGAATACGACATGTCTTTTCCCAGTGCTGAACACCAGCCAGAAGAAAGTCTTGGAAGTCGTGGACCAGCAGAGCCTCATTCGTGT
>CAYOZV010000161.1:1900-9958 GCA_964408465.1 uncultured Pirellulaceae bacterium | reverse complement strand
CTTATACATTATCGGCTATAAACCCAAATACTGGACGGAGATTTTTGTTGATAATTCACTTAAAATGTACTCTCACTGGCAAAAACGCGAGATTTTCTAATATTAGCGGAGGAACTGATAGCGAATTCAACCATACGGCGATGCTGGACACCGTGGCAAAAAGTTCATTTTTTGACAGTGAAGACGTACGCTTGGGGGCGTGGTCCGGAAAAGACGATGCCAAAAAACGGGCGGAAAATCATTTAGGAGCGGCTGCGCTGGGGTCAGCCTTGTTATTCGTTTTTCACGTGCCCAGCTTTTAGAATCACTACTCCCGCCGCGGATTGAACTTTGCCAAAACGCTCGATGTTACTCACGGAGAGATCTGTTGGATGGTTCCAACGGAATTGCAGGCTGAAGTTCCAAAGAACGTAGCCTTCACGGGCCGGATAAAGGTACCGCGTACCTTGAACGTGTTCCTCACTGGCGGCTTGGTGTTCGATGGCGGGCTTAACAAATACCAATCTGCCGACGAGGGACCAAAGAGGACAAATAGAGCAAAGGGCAGGGCGGCCCAACCAGTGGGTGTTACCGCAACCGGTCAGTTCGTTGCGTTGAAAATGGTGACGTAATGGATCTTCTAAAAAGATTCACTACCGGGAAGCAGGGCCTTCGTAAAATACGAGGCCGATTGACGGCTGACAGATCGCGCTGGGCGATTCGATTAAGCGCATGCAGGGTTCGGGCACTATCCGCAGGAGAACTGTAACGTCGATTTGCGCGTGAACTGGGAGGTTGGAGCTGGGCCTGAAACCTGCGAAATCAAATTGGTCTCGGTCGGAGCCTCGACCTCCCGAGTTTCACAGCGCACGAAAATTTTGACTTTGCAGTTCTCATGGCACTATCGGCCTTACCATCGCGGCGGAAGCTTGGCGCAAAATCGTAAAAAGAGCGGCAATGAAATTGCCGCTGTTTAATTACTGGTTCACAAACTACCGGCCGCCGAGGTCTCTACAAATCGGACAGGTCACGATTCATCGCTTCCAGAACTTTGGTGTTGCGTTCGATTGCCAGGACTGTTGTTTGCTGCTGAGTCCCGTCGCGACTGGACGCGATGACCGGAAGCACCTGCCGTTTGTTCGGCAGTTCCATCCGCACGGCGAACGACCCGTCGGATTCAATTTCTACAGGGACCCCCGCAATCGTCACATTGGCAAATGGATCGGTCGATCCATGGACCACAATGTGGGCGTCAACGTCGAAATTCAACGACCGGCTGAATCGCGTCAGCGACGGGATGTTTTGAAATGCCGTTGTGTGTAACGCCTGACCTGATTTCTCTTCTAAAACCGTCCGCAGTTGATCCGAGACGATATTCTGTTCGTAGCCGCCACTGAGCGAATAGTATTTTTCAACGTCGTTAGTGATGTCGGACCAAGACTCGTCCGTTTCGGCATTGGTCGATGGCGTCAGCACTTCATTGCTCTTGGCGATCATGTGAAACCGTTCGGTATCGCCTTCGCTGGGCAGAAGATAGCCGACCGCAACTCGATAGGTGGACGGGGAATCTTTCACGTTGATGAACCAATTGCTGGCACCGCCGTGGATCGGTATCTCCTGTGCCACTTCCTCGAACGAATTCGTGTTGCCTCGACTGGTGATTTTCAACAACCTCAACACGGGGCGCGATTTGTGCCAGTTGGGGCCCAGGGCCACCTTCACACGCTGGATAGTTTGTTTGGTGACCTCCCAATAGGCCTGCATCCAGAAAGAGTCGCGCACGATCAAGACAATTCGGTCGCGCGACGGTGCTTCGTTGGAGGCCGATCGAAAAGCGATATCACGCAACTTCTCCTGTTCGGCGTTTTGCAAACGGATCTTCTTCGCGACCGCCGATTCGACGTTGGCCGCTTTCGCTCGAGTCGCTCGAGTCGCGATTTTGGCGGAAATGAGAGGCGCTTTCTTGCCGTCCTTGGCTTGTTTGCGTTTCTGCTCGGTTTTGTCTTTGGCCAATTTGATCAATGCGTTAACCAATTGGGTCTTACGCATCGAATGCCAACCAGGGACGCCCTTGTTTTTCGCCATCTGGGCGAGATCCCGAGAAGTTTTAGCGCTGAGCGTTTCTACTGAAATCAAGACTGGCTCCTGTCGTCGATGACGACCTGTTGATTGATACCGATCGTTTGGCATCCCCGCCATTGATCGAACCATTGAGTTTCACAAAACGAACTGAATCCCCTCAGCCCATACCAAATCCGACGTCCTAGAAAAAACGGCCGCGGACGCCTTGGTGATCAAAAAGAAGCCAGCCGCAAAATAACAGCGATCTATGAACAAACGTGACTATGCCTGAACAAAACCATTACCGCACGACCAAAGCCACATTAGAGGCCTCCTTCGTGACATTTCCCACCACTACAACATGTTAACTATGTTTGACACTTATTGCAAACGACACGGGCAAATCCCTCCACCAGTAAACGCCTTAAACACTTGTGAGAGAAGGACTTAAGTTGGCTACGTTTTTTATCCCCGCGCCTCAACATTTGGATTACGACCACCTTAAGAGGTGTCCATTACCCCATTGAGGGTTAATTGCGTTTGCTTCGACTACCCTTAGCCTCGACACAGGCAAGCCCCGATTTTGGGTGCTACCCTTGAAAAACGGCCGAATACTCGGGAAAACTTTGTGAAATTTTTCTCAAAGTACCACTTCGGCTTATTGTGGAACGCCATTGCGGGAGATAGGGTATGGCCCTTCAAAATGATGATTTTTGGCGCAGCCCGTTTTGCTCAAACGCGACGGGTCAGTTTTCAAAATTCGATTGATCGCTTGACGAAAACCTAAGCAACAAGGCGGACGCGGTGAACGATGACCGGCAGGAGTCCCAGGACACGCGGTCGCCGATGGCCAAAGCCTTGGATTTAGTTTCTCAGATTACGACGATCAGCCTGACGGCGGTGTTACCTGCGGTCGGAGGTTATTTCGTTGATAACTGGCTGGGGACCAAGATCGTTTTCATTTTGATCGGACTGGCCTTGGGGATGACAGCGGCAGGTTTCCAGCTGATGAATTTGGTGAAGAAACTAGAGCGGCAAGCAAAGCAACCCAAGTCACCCAAATGAGCGTTAGTGAAAAGGCGGAGGCACAGTGACCTAAGATTGAAAGCACCTATTCCCGAATCCAGCGTACATCAAGGACGAAAGTTCTGTTTTTGGCTGGCTTCTGGAATCGGTACTTAATTGAGATTGAGATAAGGCCGAAGCACTGATACCAGCCTGTCAAAGCGATCGACTTGAATTAGACATTTGAACGAGGCAATCATCTGGAGTGTCCCATTGATACGGCTTATGTTTCAATCAGGCATGCTGGGATTGGCGATTCGAATATTTAGTGTTTGTTTGCTGCTGGGATTGGTTTTAGTGTTGTTAATTGGATTGCGATATGCAGAATGTCTGCCGTCGCAATTGACAGAAAAACAGTTGCTGATTGCGTTTTTTGTGGTGTCATTTTCTACCGCGTCGGCCCAGTTTTTTGGGGAGTTCCCTCCGGGCGAAGAGAAAGCTCTTCTTCGACTGGGGATCGCGACGCTGTTGCGGACCGGATTTCCCGCCTTGGTGATTGTTGCCGGCACGCTGGTAAACAAATCGCTGGTGACAGTTGAGATGATTGGTGTACTGATGCTGTTTTACGGCCTCGGTTTATTTGCGAGTTTATATTTAGACATCGGCCGATTAAATCGGCGTGACTATTGACGAGGTAACGCGTAGTGAACTTTGATGATAAAGCTGTCAAAGCTGAAGCAAAGGCCGAAGAGGCTGACACTGACGCCGTGAAAACCCCGCACGTCGACCATCAAGATACTGAGCATCAGGATGCTGAGCATGATGATCACGGACATGATGAGGGCACGCACGCCGGTGACGCTCACGCCGACTCAGATCACGACCATGCTGACCACGACCATGGCAGCCACGACGGTCACGCCGCCGCGGGTGAAGCACCTGACACCAGCACCATGAACGGCCAGCTCGAGGCCAACATGAATCACTACATGGACATGCCTCACCTGATGGCTCACGTTCAAGATTCGACCTACATTGAGACACCGGCCTTCTTCGGTCTGAAGACTACCGACGACAAAGGTCACGAGCATTCTGGCTTCAGCATTCCTAACATTTTCGGTGTCACCCAACCCCTGATTGGCACCCCCGAGCAACCGGTTCTTACCGGCCGGTTGACGAAATTTGTCGCGATCGAACTGGTCGTGGCGATCATGATGTTCGTGATTTTTTTCTGGTTGGGTAAGAAAATCAAATCGGGCGAAAAACCAAAAGGCAAAATCTGGAACGCGCTGGAGGCGATGATCGTCTACATTCGCGACGAGGTCGCGCGGCCAGCGATTGGCATGAAAGACACTGACCGCTTTCTACCGTTTATTTTGAGTGTATTTTTCTTCGTGCTGGGACTGAACCTGTTTGGGATGATTCCGGGATTCGGTTCCGCAACCGGATCGCTGGCGGTGACGGGCGTTTTAGCGCTGTTCGTTTTCGCGGTCGTGGTTGGGTCGGGTGTCAAAAAAATGGGTTTCGTTCAATTCTTGAAGGCTCAGGTCCCAACGATGGATTTGCCACCTGCCCTCAAGGCTGTTTTGGTTCCATTGATTTTCGTGATTGAGATTTTCGGAATGCTGGTCAAGCACTTTGTGTTGGCCGTTCGACTTTTTGCCAACATGTTCGCGGGGCACTTGGTGCTTGCGATTTTCGTGGCCTTTATCGGCGTTGCTGCTGGTACGGGTTTGTTTTATGCGGTGGCGCCGATCTCAGTGCTGGGGTCGATTGCGTTCAGTGCCTTAGAGTTGTTTGTAGCCTTCCTACAAGCTTACATTTTTGCGTTTTTAGCGTCGCTGTTTATCGGTTCGGCGCAACACGCCCACTAATTATTTTAGCGGGTCATATTGAGAATTTCGAAGTCGTTGCATCGAGCAACGTCGAGACAACATAAACTGTTTTTTTAGTAATGCGGAGTATTTGATGACTATGTCAAGTTTGGCTGGAATTGGTATTGGTTTGGCTGTGATTGGTGCGGGTCTTGGTATCGGCAAGATCGGCAGTTCAGCCGTCGAAGGTATGGCTCGCCAACCGGATGCTGCTTCGCAAATTCAGACTGCGATGATTATCGCCGCGGCTCTGATTGAAGGTGCGACCTTCTTCGCGATCATCATGGCCTTCATCGCCGGTTAAGTTTTCGTGCGGCGTTTGCCGCACGTTTCACTTTTCTAGCAGACGGCTTTTTTGTTCTGTAAAAATTGCGTTTGGTCTTAAGCCTGTTTTGCTTCTTTGAAACGAAGCGTTTAATTGATTGAGGATTGGTTATGAATATTCTGACCTTGAACAGTAGCCTATTGCTTGCCAGTGATGGCGGAGCGATTAACCCGCTGCACATTTCGGCAGATTTAGCGCTCTGGACGCTGATTATTTTCGGTGGCCTATTGTTTCTTTTAGGCAAATTTGCCTGGAAGCCAATCATCGAAGGGCTCAACGCCCGCGAACAGGGCATCGCCGACGAAATTGATTCCGCAGCCAAGGCCCAAGAGCAGGCTCAAGCCAACCTCAAGCAATACGAAGAGAAGTTGGCTGGAGCCCACGATGAAGCTGCTGCTGTGATGGCAGAAGCCAAGACCGATGCCACCGCGGCAAAGGAGAAGATCATCGCCGAAGCCAACGAAGAAGCAACTCGCACTCGACAAAGAGCACTCGCCGATGTCGAAGCGGCAAAAAGCGCTGCCGTTCGTGAGCTTGCCGAATCGTCGGTCGACACGGCTGTCGGGCTGGCCGGCAACATCGTCGGTCGGTCGTTGAATAAAGACGATCATGCGAAACTAATCGCTGAATCGGTCGAACGTTTCTCAGCGCCCGGTGCTTAAGAAGCTTACGAAACTACTCAAAACGTTTACTTTAGAAACGTTTCATCAAGACGGTGCTAACTCAACCTTAGCGGTTCACGAAATGGCCAAACAAGAAACTCCTGAACTTATCTCGACCGACCAACAACAACTGGGCGAAGTCTACGCCAAGGCGTTGTTCGGCATCGGTGAGAAGTCTGGCAGTACCGAAGCGCTGATTGGTGAACTCAAAAGCATCAACCAAGCCGTCGGCGATCTGCCGCAACTCAGCGACGCGTTGACCGCGCCGCAGATCAGCGTCGACCAAAAGTTAGCGTTGGTTGAAAAAGCCTTTTCGGGAAAAACCAGCCCCGCGATGTTGAACTTCCTCAAAGTGGTCGTTCAAAAAGATCGGTTCGCTTGCTTGCCCGCGGTGGCTGTTTCAGCGCAGCAAATGCACGACCAGTTGTCTGGCAAAATCCAAGCGACCGTTTCCACTGCTCATGACATTGATGACGATACCCGTAAGGCAATCGCCGATCAACTTTCCCAGAAACTGGGCAAAGAAGTCGAACTGCAAACCGATGTTGATCCGTCGATCATCGGCGGCGTCGTGGTGCGGGTGGGTGACACGGTCTACGACAGCAGCGTTGCGGGGCAGTTGGCACAAGTCCGTGCCAAAGCCATGAAGAAAGCCTCTGACGTGATCCGGGAACAACTCAACCGGTTCACCAACGAAAACTAAAGACAACAAAACCTAAGATACAACAATAACAAACCTTACTACCTTCAAAACTAGCGTTGAAGACGAGGATTCAGATGAAAATTAGTGCTGACGAAATCGCATCGGTCATCCAACAGGAAATCGAACAGTTCGAAAGTCAAATCGATGTCAGTGAAGTTGGCACCGTCCTTGAAGTCGGTGACGGTATCGCTCGAGTCCACGGACTGACCAACGTCGCGGCAGGCGAAATGGTTGAATTCCCCGGCGGCATCATCGGTCTGGCGTTTAACCTGGAAGAATCTTCGGTCGGTGTCATCATTTTGGGTGACTACCTGAAGATCAACGAAGGCGACAGCGTCAAAGCCCTGGGTACTCTGCTTTCGGTACCCGTAGGTGACGCGGTCGTCGGTCGCGTCCTCGACCCACTGGGAAATCCTCTGGATGGTAAAGGACCTGTAAATTCATCCAAGACACGGCCTGTGGAAGTGATCGCCGCAGGCGTCGCCGAACGTCAACCGGTTAGCGAACCGATGGCGACAGGACTCAAGGCCGTCGATGCGATGACGCCGATCGGTCGTGGTCAGCGTCAGTTGGTCATTGGCGATCGTAAGACTGGCAAGACAGCCATCGCACTGGATGCGATTTTGAACCAAAAAGGTTCTGGCGTTAAATGTTTCTACGTCGCCGTTGGTCAGAAGGATTCTTCTGTGGCCGGCGTGATCAAGGAACTGACCGAACGCGGTGCGATGGATTACACCACGGTCATCGTTGCCGGTGCTTCGGCTCCGGCTCCGCTGCAATACATTGCCCCGTACGCGGGCACCGCGATGGCCGAAGAGTTCATGTACAACGGCGGGCACTGCCTGATCGTTTACGATGATCTCTCAAAACAGGCCGTTGCCTACCGCGAACTTTCACTGCTGATGCGTCGTCCTCCGGGCCGTGAAGCGTATCCTGGTGACGTGTTTTATTGCCACAGTCGTTTGCTCGAGCGTTCGTCAAAATTGAGCGAAGAATTGGGCGGCGGTTCAATCACCGCCCTGCCGATCATCGAAACACTTGAGGGCGAAGTTTCGGCTTACATTCCAACCAACGTGATTTCGATCACCGATGGTCAGATCTACCTTCAGCCCGACTTGTTCTTTGCCGGTATTCGCCCTGCGATGAACGTGGGTATCTCGGTATCGCGCGTCGGTGGTGCGGCCCAGGTGAAAGCGATGAAGAACGTCGCCGGTAGTTTGCGTCTTGACCTCGCTTCGTTCCGCGAACTGGAAGCGTTCGCGCAACTGGGCACCGATCTCGACCCTGCAACTCAGGCGCGTCTGGATCGCGGTTACCGCATGGTCGAATTGCTGAAGCAGTCGCAGTACAACCCGCTGAGCATGACCGATCAAGTGATGTTGATTTACGCAGGTACCAAAGGTTACTTGGACGCTGTTCCACTAAGCGAAGTCGGTCGCTGGCAGGACG
>CAYOZV010000161.1:0-1890 GCA_964408465.1 uncultured Pirellulaceae bacterium | reverse complement strand
GAATTCATGCAAACCAAGAAAAAGTCTGCTTGGGACACCATGAACAGCAGCCTTGATGACGGCGGAGCCCTGAAGAAGGACGACAATGATGCGACCAAAGCTGTTGTCGAAGCTCTCACCGAGTTCAACGAGTCGTTTAAGTAATAAACGGCCCCCCGCGAACTGAGCCGCAAGGCACCAACCGCGGGTGCCACCTAAAGAGCAAACATCAGTCAAATCTAATTTAAACAAACCAGCGGCTAACGCCCTGCCGCTTGAAAAAGCCGGCGGCTTGTCGCCGACCATTCCAAGAAACTAACAACGTTTTCCGAGCTTAATTCATGGCCAACGCCAAAGCACTAGATAAACGCCGCAAGTCGATTCGCAACATCAAGAAGATTACGCGCACGATGGAACTGATCGCGACGGCGCGATTCAAGAAAGCAATGGACCGAGCAACCTCGGCCAATGACTACACGCGTCGCATCACGGCCGTTGTTTCGGATCTTGCTCGTGCCGGTTTAGAAGTCTCGCACCCACTGCTGGAAGCACGTCCCGAAACCAACAAGGCGAAATTATTGGTGCTGACGGGGAACCGCGGACTGTGCGGTGGCTACAACGGCAATGCGTTGCGATTGGGCATTAAGTCGCGGGAAGAGTTGCAATCAGAATTTGATGACGTCCAAACCGAAGTCAGCGGAAAACGCGGCGTCTCGGGTTTCAAATTTCGCAACATTGAAATCGCAGAAAGCTTCCTTCAGTTTGACGACCAACCCAAATACGATGAAGTCGTTCTCATCGCCGAAAGATACTTGCAAGAGTTCACCGCCGGTACGATTGATCGCTTGGATGTGACCTATACCAAATTCGAAACGGTCGCTCGCCAGAAAGTCGTCACCGAAACACTGTTACCGTTGGGCAAATTAGAGGGAGCCGACACTCCGGTTTCCGAGGAAGCGAAAAAGGGCGAATCAATCTACGAATTCCTGCCGTCGGCGGAAAGCATTTTGGAAGAGGTCGTCCCGTCGAGCTTCAAAGTCAAATTGTTTAAGTGCTTTTTGGACGCTGCGGTCAGCGAACAGATCGCGCGGATGGTGGCGATGAAGAGTGCGACCGAAAACGCCAACGACATGATCAAAACACTTTCACGAACCTACAATAGAGCTCGCCAATCACAGATCACCGGCGAGATCATGGAAGTCATCGGCGGCGTAGAAGCGCTTAACGGCTAACGTCGCAGCCCCCTTTAAAAAACAAATCACGAACAAACGAATTTCAAAATATCAAACACGATATAACTGGAAACAGACATGAATAATTCCCAAAACGGTCGCATCACCCAAGTTATCGGATCGACCTTCGATGCAGAATTCAGCGTCGACGCGATGCCTGCGATTTACAATGCGGTAACCGCTCAAATCGACGCCGGCGATGAAAAACGAACGCTCACCGGAGAGGTTTCAAAGCACCTTGGCGGCGGACGCGTTCGCTGCGTGGCGTTGGGATCCACCGAAGGCCTTCGACGCGGCAGCGACTGCATCGACACCGGTGCACCGGTGTCGGTCCCCGTCGGTGAAGCAACGCTCGGCCGCGTATTCAACATGCTGGGCGAACCGGTTGACGGCCGTGGTGAAGTCAAAACGGATGAAGTCCGTTCGATTCACACCGGTGCTCCGCCGCTGGAAGACCTTTCAACCAACACAGAACTGTTCGAAACCGGCATCAAGGTTGTCGATCTTCTCACCCCATTTGTTCGTGGTGGTAAAGCGGGTCTGTTCGGTGGTGCGGGTCTGGGAAAGACCGTTATCCTGACAGAACTGATCGCTCGTATCGCCAGCAAGCACGGTGGTTACTCTGTGTTCGCGGGCGTTGGCGAGCGGACTCGTGAGGGAACCGACCTGTGGTTGGAGA
>CAYOZV010000160.1:7406-10893 GCA_964408465.1 uncultured Pirellulaceae bacterium | reverse complement strand
GCTCCGCCCGAAACCTACGAAATTAAATAGGTCTCGGTCGGAGCCTCGACCTCCCGAATTGCACATCGCACGAAAATTTTGACTTTGCAGTTCTCCTGGAACGGAGGCGGACAGATTACGGGATGCCCGTTTGGCGTTGCTATATTAGAAACGATTGACCGTTGGGCGTTAGGCCAATAGTGATCAATTTAGAAAACAGCGTTCGATCTATTGGCGTCCTGCGTGGGGAATGCCTGTTCTTGGAATGAAATCGCCTGAATCTGTGTTGCGATTTAGCGCGTTTACTTGAACGTAGATGTTCGGTCGCGGGGCGGTAGGGACGGCAGTCCAAAATTGGGCACTCCAAAATGCGGTGCGGCAGGATGTGCAGGGGTGGGCTTTAGCGCCGGGGCGTCGTGCCCTTATACTATCGGCTTGCGAAGTGGTTGCTGCTGGCGGCATTTTGGCCAGAATCTTTCCCGTTGGTCGAAATCTATCGGCCGGAATCCGTTTCGCGGACGCTAACCCTCATTCTCTAGGATTCCATGAAACATCACCCGAAGAAAAGCTGCCCCGAAACGCTTCGATTAAAATCCAGCACCGAACGAACCGCGAATTGGAAACGCTGGGGCCCATATCTTGCCGAACGACAATGGGGCACCGTTCGAGAGGATTACTCCGCCGGCGGCGACAGTTGGAATTCGTTCACGCACGAGGACGCCGTCAGTCGGACCTATCGCTGGGGCGAAGACGGGCTGCTGGGGATCACCGATCGCCAGTCGCGGTTGTGTTTCGCGCTGGCGTTGTGGAACGAGAAGGATCCTATCCTCAAAGAGCGTCTGTTCGGTCTGACCGGTCCCGAAGGCAATCACGGCGAAGACGTCAAGGAAGCCTATTTCTATCTGGATTCGTCACCCTCTCATGCGTACATGAAGGCCCTTTATAAATACCCCCAGGCCGAATTCCCATATGAGCAACTGCGAACGGAGAATCGGAATCGTTCGTTGCAGGAACTGGAATTCGAACTTCAGGACTCGGGCGTATTCCGCGACAATAAGTATTTTGACATTCAGGCTGAATACGCAAAACGGCACCCCGACGATGTTCTTATCCGGTTGTCGCTGAGCAACCGCGGGCCGGAGGCTGCGCCGCTGCATTTGCTGCCGACGTTGTGGTACCGGAACACTTGGTCGACCGGTCGCAAGGGCGAGGGCTATTGGCCTGAGCCGAAAATTCACCAGCACGCGCCGGGCCATTTTATTTGCGACCAAGAGTCGCTTGGGAAATTCCACTTTCTGATTGAAAGCACCGGCACCGACGATCCGCAGCCGCTGTTCACGAACAATGAAACGAACTTTAAACGGCTTTACAACAGCCGTAATCGCACGCCCTATACCAAAGATGCATTTCATCGTTACGTCGTCGACAAGGATCAGGAAGCGGTAAACGCTGATCTGTCGGGAACCAAAAGTGCGTCGCATTTTCAGCTGGAAATCGGACCCGGTGAAACGAAGGTCGTGCACTTACGGTTGCTTTCTCAGCAGCAGTATCAGTTGGCAGTGGACGAAAACCGAATCGACGCCGATGCCGCTCATACCGTGGGCACGGATTTCGATGAGACGTTTGACCTCAGGATTCAGGAAACCGATTCGTTTTACGAAGAAACGTTATCGGACATTGAGGGGGACGATGCCAAGGTCATCGCGCGGCAGGGGTACGCGGGATTGTTGTGGACCAAGCAGTTTTATTTCTACAGTGTTCGGGATTGGTTGCGAGGCGACCCGGTGATGCCTGATCCTCCCAAGCAGCGATTGTCCGGGAGGAACACGGAATGGGAACATCTGTACAATCGGGATGTGATATCCATGCCTGATAAATGGGAGTACCCATGGTATGCGGCGTGGGATTTAGCGTTTCATATGATTCCGTTCGCGCGGATTGATATCGAGTTTGCAAAACAGCAGATGATTCTGCTTCTGCGCGAGTGGTACATGCACCCCAGTGGCCAAATTCCCGCATACGAATTTAGTTTCTCTGACGCCAATCCGCCCGTTCATGCTTGGGCGGCGTGGAAAATCTACGAGATGTCGGGCCCCGAAGGTGAACGTGATCGTTCGTTCCTGGCCCGCGTGTTCCACAAATTGATGATCAATTTCACATGGTGGATCAATCGCAAGGACAGCGATGGTAACCATATTTTCTCCGGAGGATTTCTTGGGCTGGATAACATCGGAGTTTTTGACCGATCAAAAAGTTCGCCAATCGGCGGGCGGCTGGATCAGGCCGACGCGACGGCTTGGATGGCGTTTTATTGTACCTCGATGCTGACGATTGCGTTGGAGTTGGCGCGGGAGGATGAGAGCTACGAGGATGTGGCGTCCAAGTTCTTTGAACACTTCATTACGATCGCCGACGCGATGAATAATCTTGGCAAAAACGGACTTTGGAACGAAGAGGATGGGTTCTACTATGACCATCTCAGCCGCAGCGACGGTTCGATCGCGCTGAAGATCCGTTCGCTGGTGGGACTGCTGCCGATGGTGGCCGTTGGCGTGCTTGATTCTAAATTGATTGATCGCCTTCCCGGATTTAAAAAGCGGATGGAATGGTTCATCAAGAATCGTAAGGGGTTGTCGAAGCAGATCAGTTGCATGGAGCGGCGGCAATCGGACGACGTGTTCACATTGCTGGCGATTCCGTCCAGGGAGCGGTTGGTGACGATGATCGAAGTCATGATCGACGAAAGCGAGTTCCTGTCGGACTTCGGCGTTCGTTCGATGTCAAAGATTCACGACCTGCAGCCGTTCGAATTGAACGTCGACGGGCAGAGTTATTCGGTCAGCTACAATCCGGGCGAATCAGATTCGCATTTATTTGGGGGCAATTCGAATTGGCGGGGCCCGATTTGGTTTCCTGTGAATTATTTGCTGATTGAATCGTTGCATCAATACCATTCGTTTTACGGTGATGAGTTGAAGGTCGAATGCCCTAAAGGGTCGGGCAATATGATGAATCTTAAACAGGTGGCCCAAGAAATCGCCGAACGCCTAACGAAGCTGTTTCTGCCTGACGCGCAAGGACACCGTCCGCTGAATGATCAACAGCAACGTTTCGCGGACGACGCTCACTGGAAGGATCACGTTTTATTCTACGAGTATTTTCATGGCGATTCGGGCCGCGGTCTAGGTGCGTCTCATCAGACCGGCTGGACGGCGTTGGTAATCAATTGCTTTGAAGAGAAGAACAGAGAAGATTGATTTATGTCAGCAGATGGATCTGTGTCTTGATGGAGTTGCGTCTTGATGGAGTTGTGTGTTGATGGAGTTGATGGAGCCCGCCGACCCCGACAGGGGTCACAGCCTGTAGCCGGTGGTTGAGCGCAGCGACACCACCGGATGAAAAAGTACGACACTATCCGACCCCGACAGGGGTCACAGCCTGTAGCCGGTGGTCGAGCGCAGCGACACCACCGGATGAAAAGAACGACACTATCCGACCCCGATAGGGG
>CAYOZV010000160.1:0-7306 GCA_964408465.1 uncultured Pirellulaceae bacterium | reverse complement strand
TGTCGCTGCGCTCAACCACCGGCTACAGGCTTTTAACCCCTGTCGGGGTATTGCGCCTCTCGAGAGGATATTCTATCGCCGCGCGGCCACTGAGCTGCGCATCAAATCGTCGACGATTGTTTGCATGCGGCTGGAGGGAATCGCGAGGCTGGACGCTCGACCTTGGCGTGCGATGTTGAGGCCGATTACGTTGCCGTTGAGGTCGAGAATTGGCCCGCCACATTGCTCGGGGAAAAGAGGTGTGTCGTGCTGAAAGACGAAAGAGAAGTTGTCATTGCGGCGCGAGAGAATCGCGCCCAAGCGATTCATCATCTTGAAATGGGCCGCTTGTTCGGACGGCATGTTTCGCCCGGCCAGAATCGCGCGCGTCGTTTGGGCTGCGCCCGATCGTAGATATCTAATTTTCACGCTGTCGCCTGGGCGATGGGACCGGATCGCGGTCACCAAATCATCCACACCGACGATCGGTTGACCGCCAAGTTCGGTGATGACGTCCCCGTCGCTGAGACCGGCCGCATGAGAAGCTTCGCCGGGGTTGACTTGTGTGATCCTCACGCCTGTTTCCACGCGTTCGGGATTAACCCCCAGGAACGCTTGTTCGCCAAATTCGGTGGAACGCGGTTGCACCGAATAAGTGCCGATCGCCAACAGCGTTTGGTCATCGCCGGGGGTTAGCACAAAACTGCCCGGTTGAACATCGTTGGCGGTCGCGTTGGGACTTGGGGCCCACTGCACGGGGGTGAGCTCTGTGGTTTCGATCTTAATCAGGGCAACGTCCTCTTCGGTGTCAACGCGGACGATGGTCACCGGTAAATGTTGGCCATTGATAAAACAGGTGACCGGCGCGCGCTTCTGAACCTCCGATGCCTTGGTCACGATATAGCCGTCCTTGTCGACGACCGCACCGAGGGCGACGTTACGATCGTCCTTCCAGAATGAAACGACGCTCGGAAAAACGGACTCCGCGGCCGGTTGTGCCACCGACAGCAGCTGGCTGGATTGCCGCTCTTGAGCCGCGATACGGCGGTTGCGAAGGCTGGGCAGCTCAAAATTGAGGGCGATGTCACCTGAGTTGGCCGGTGGATTGATGCGGAGAAGATCTTCGAAGGGGTTGATCGGGTTATCGCGAAAACGCTTAAACTCCTCCAAAGTGAAAACGACGGTGGAGGTCTCATCGTCGATCGCCGTTTGGAAACGCTTCCGCAAATCCGGTTCAAGATCGTCCAGCAGACGTTCGAACTGATCGAACAGATCGCGCGGCAACTGAGCCTCGGCGGAGCGGGCGGTCAGTAGCAACGTCATCGTGATCGAAGCTGTGGCGACCGCTAACAAGAGTAACATTCGTGCGGCGGCGTTCAGCGAGAACGACCGGCGGAATTGTTTTGGGTAGTTCATTTGTTATCCTTAACAAATTTGTGCCGAGGTTGCGGCGATGACTTATTGCAAACGCACTTCTAAATTTAGTATCTCATCGTTGCGGTCAATCTTGATGAAGCAAGTGTCAGCGGGCACGTGCTTTTGAACGGCGCGAATCAAGTGTCGGCCGTCGGTGATGATTTCGCCATCGAATTGAATGACGACATCGTTAGGACGCAGACCGATTCGGTCGGCAGGAGAGCCACGTTTGACAAAGTTTATCTTGGCGCGGTCGGCGGTTAGATCCAACGTCACGCCCAGCTTCGCTTTGCCCAAGGGCACTTCTTTGACGACCAGTTCTGGTAACTTCCCCCATGATTCGCCTCGTTTTAAGCGATCCCAATCCTGTAAGAATTCTTCGATCCGAGCATGTCGATTTTGGGAAACCGCGTCGCCGATGGAACTGTGGATGCCAACCAGTTCGCCGTCGAGATTAAATAACGGTCCGCCAGAATCGCCGCCGATCAAAATCGCGTCTGTGATCAGTTGATGGCCTTTAACATTTAACAATCGACCGGATCGAACCGGTGGTTTGCGACCAAGTTCGAATCCGCCGGAGTGGCCCAGTGAAACGACCCAGTCGCCCTTTTGCATGGCGTCGGAGCTGCCGAGCTTGACGTGCGGCCAGTTGTTGCCTGGCAGTTTGATCATGCCCGAGTCAATGTTGAGGTTCCGCCCGAGGCGTTTGGCCATCGCTGATTTACCGTTGGGGAAATAAACTTCGTACTCCGGTAGGTCGGTGCTCATGACGTGGCCGGCGGTCAAAATTAATCCGTCGGGGCTGACGATGACGCCGCTGCCAATTCCTGATCCGTCGAAGATCGCGACGCAGGCGTCCATGTTCCGTTCCGCAACACGCTGGACCGATGCCTCGATTTGCGCCAGCCGCTGAAGCTGCGATTGCTGGGCTGAGGCGGGCTGCGGGCAGGAGAAAATCGCAGAACAGAGGAGAAGCAGTTTCAAAACCCAAAGTAGGGCCGGTTCCCACCGGCCGAACCGCTGAAACAATCTTGAAACCACTTCGAGGCAAAGGTCGATTGACCAACGCCATGTGGAGTCACATCCCGTTCGCGTCTGAGGACGCCGAGGGCCATGAGGGCGCGTCGGGCTCAGCCAGCATTCCGTTGCTTGTGCGTGTCGCATGATCTATCCTGATGGTTTGAAAGCAATGCGTGCTCGAATTCTATCGTTGTAAAGAGCTTTAAAGCAAACCCAGTCTAAGAAAACATGAGCAAAAATTTCATTCGATGGCTGTTAGTTATATGGTCCAGCCCTAATACCTTGATAGGGTTGTCGCTCGGGGTGCTAGCGTTGTTGACCGGTGGTCGAATGCAAATTGAGCGCGGTTGCGTGGAAGTCTACGGAGGATTTGTGCAGTGGGGATTGCAACGCGTGATGGGCGGGCGCGGCGCGGCGGCGATGACGTTGGGACATTCGATTTTAGGTCAAACGCAAAACACGCTGCGGGTGGCTCGCGATCACGAGCACGTTCATGTTAGGCAGTACGAAAGATGGGGACCGTTCTTTCTGCCGGCTTATTTGGGGTGTGCGCTGGCGTTATGGCTGCGCGGCAAGGATGCGTATCTGGACAACCCGTTTGAGGTCGAAGCGTATGATGTTTCCAATCCGATGTATTCCGAAGAAGATTTTGAAGAGGCGGAAGAGGGATGATCGCTTAAACGGCGGGCCCCAGCAAGTTTAACGACAAGCCGGCAGGCGACCGAGCGCTCCCAACACCGAACCCAATAGGCTTGATCGTAAAAGATTCACTTGGCGTCTCCACGGCGGATTTGCTTATTTATGTATGCTGCCCAACGTAGCTGGGATCAAGAGTCCCCATGAAATCTGATTTTTGATAGACTGCCCCTTCGGCAGCGTTCGTTAGAACGGCCGCTTCAAATTTCACGATATCTCTTTTGGTAGACTCAGACGCTCGATGGCTCAATCGCCCCTTTTAAGAGATCAATCGTCGCGGGTGAAACTGGCGGTGGTTGGCGTCCTGATGCTGCTGGTTTACCTCGCGATCAGCTGGCTGAGTTTTGCCTGCGAACAATCCGACGATGAAAAGACGCGACCGTTGCTGCTGGTGTTGTCGCTATTTACCGTCGCAGGCGGCGGTTATCTATTTGCGTGTTGGCAATTGATCTGGAACAAGGCCGCTCAGCGAACCGATGGATCTGGCTTTGAAGGGCTGATGATCATTGTTGGCTTTGGCGTGCTATTTCGATTGGTGCTGTTGTTTTCGATTCCTATCCAAGAGGTCGATTTGTATCGCTACCTCTGGGATGGCATCGTTGTGTCGGAGGGTATCAGCCCGTATGAGTATTCGCCCCAAGAAGTTGAACTGGTGCCCAGCAAAGGGATTCCCAACTACCGCACCAAATCGCTCGAACGAGAGGATCTGGAGAGGTTGGCGCGGCTGGCGACGTCGCCGGCCGTAGAAAAAACGTTCCAAGGCGTGCACTTTGAACAGTACACCACGCCGTACCCGCTGACCAACCAACTTCCGTTCGCGATTGCCGCCACGATTGGAAAACGCGTCGGAAGTTATTGGGGCATGTTGTACGCGATGAAGGGCGTGCTGATTCTGTTCGACCTAGCAACGGCATTTCTGTTGGTGATGCTGTTAAAGCGGTTGTGCTTGCCAACGGATTGGGTGGTTGCCTATTTGTGGTGCCCGCTGCTGCTGAAAGAGATTGCCAATAGCGGCCACTTGGATTCGGTCGCGGTGTTTTTCAATGTTGCGGCGGTGTGCCTGATGGTGGCCACGTACTGGCGGTGGGGGCGCACGGAACAAGACGAACAAGGGCAGGGGGGAACCGAGCCCCGCGTAGCATCGTCGATCATCGGCAGTTGTTTCATCGCCGTGTTGTTGGGGTTGGCTGTTGGGGCGAAGCTGTTTCCGATCGTGTTGGGTCCGATCTGGGCGGTGTTGATGTTCAAGCGTATGAAGTTTGCCGCGGTGGTGCCGCTGTTTGTTTTTGCGGTCGTGACGGCGGTGTTGCTGTGGCCAATGCTTCGCAAGGCTCATTTTGTGCACGACGCGGTGGAGCAAGCGCGGGTGACGTTGGCGCGAACATTTGGCGACGAAGATTATCAGGCGGCTCCGCTGGATCGTGGGCCACCGGCGGGGATTGAAGCTTTTGTCAGTCGCTGGGAGATGAATGATTTTATCTTCATGCTGATCATCGAGAACCTTAAACCCTACGGTCAGACGGCCCAACAATATGCTCAGAACAACGAGTCGACCGTTTCGAAGGTCTGGTTCGTGAAGACCAGTAACCAGTGGCGTCACGAGTTTGCCGATTGGTATTCCGAGATCACCGGCTGCCAAAAGTTTGCGGGGCCGTTTTCCTTCACGCGTCGGCTGACGTTGGTGATGTTTACTTTGATCGTTGTTTGGACGTGTGCGCGCATGTGGCGTCACGATCACCCTGTGGTGTTGTTGGAATTGGTGTTCCTGTCGATCGCTTGGTTTTGGTTTTTGGCACCGACGCAGAACCCGTGGTATTGGACGTGGTCGTTGCCGTGGTTAATGTTCTGTCGAAATCGAATTTGGTATTTTGTCGCGCCCGTAGCGATGGCGTATTACTTGCGATTTTATTTTGAGTATCACGGCGCGGTGGATGGGGGAGCCCCGGGGCTGATGGGGACGCCGTATGGCGGAACGGCGTTTTTCGACTACATTTTTCCCGTTCTGGAATTCGCCCCCATCCTGTTGGGATTACTGATCACCAGCACTGCTGCATTCTGGAGACAGGCCGACCGAATCGGCCCGGACAGATCGTCGGAAGAGGCCCAGAGCGGGCTCTGATTTTTGATAGACGAGGGACCTTGGGGGGTATTTAATGCCTGTTTTTCTTAAGGTTTGACACTTTTCTCAGGCAGTTAGCCAAATGTGGGTTTTCTTGACACCCGCCAAATAACGTAACCTATATTGAGTCAAGCGTCGGGGGGAACTGCACTGGAGAGACCCCTGTTGCGGATACCATTGGCACTTATAAACACCACCAACCTCTAGCGTTGAATATGTCCGAGCAAACTCCACCCCTGCAAAAGTTTTACGTCCAATCAAACGGTCACCGTTGGGTTCTTGCGGCACCCGATGTGGAAGGCGCCGCGCTGCGATTCACTCAACTGGTGTTGCGGGGGTGCGTGCGAGGCAAGCAATCCGTTTCGCCAACGATGCGACTGATCGACGAGGCGCGTTACCAGAAAATTGAGGCGACCTTCGGCGAAACGGTCGACGTCAGCGAATCAGGCTTTCAAGGCGAACGCGTCGGTATATTTTATCGGGCCGATGTCATTGAACTGTGGAAGCAGCAGATGGAATCGCTGGAGTCGATCATCCGCAAGATGGAATAAGAAAACGGTCGCCGCATTTGAGTTTGCGATTGATCGCCGTTGTGTCCGCCCAAGGATAACGCGTGCGCTCTCTTGCGGAACCAGCGAAGACGCTGACCAACGAAGACGCTGAATTTTAGTGGGCCGTCAAAGCTGAACTTTAGGGTTGGCGGTAGTGGGATTGGGCAGAATTCCCTAGGTCGGCCTCGTAGAAAGGACTTCTGGCGAAGTCCACTACCCCAATCTTTAGTCCTAACAAAATACTAGGCGCGTTGCCAATCTTCGTCACCGAGATTGAACCAGACCAGTTCAACATCGCCTCGACCGGCCGTCGGATCCCCTATCGTGATGACCGCTGCGACGTCTTGGTGTGTTCGGCAATAAGATTCAATCTCTTCCAGCGTCATCACAAAGAACGCAGTCGCCAAGGCGTCGCTGAGTGCGGCCGAGGGAGATATCACCGTCGTTGAGAGAAAACGATCCGTTGGCCATCCGGTTCTGGGGTCAATGATATGCCCCAACCGTTTGCCCTGATGGAAGAAGCCTTGGCGACCGGATCCCGATGTGCCGAGGGCTTGATCTTTGAGGTGGAAGGTGGCCAATCGAATTTCGGGCAGCACGGGATGGCTGAGCCCGATCGGCCATCCGGTTTGAGTGTCGGCAGATGGGACGCTGTTTTGCGTGACATTGTTGCCGGCGCACAGAACGCTGCTTTGACCGCCGTGGATTGCGAAGTCGTTGATCCCTTCGATTCGAAGTAGTCCGGCCGTTCGGTCGATCGCAAACCCTTTGCCGATGCCGCCGAGGTTGATCTTTAATCCCTCGGTCGCGAAGGAAACGGTTTCTGCGTCGTCGTCCAAGGTGATGTGATGACTGCCGACCGTTTGAAGTGTCGTTTGGATCGCTTGGTCGTCAGGGATTTCTGCGGACCGTTGCTCGAAGCCCCAAAGTTTGGATAGCTGGCCGGCGGTGATGTCGAAGGCCCCACCGGTTTCGCGGTGAACGTTCAACGCCGATTGCAGCAGCCCGAACAAACGTTGTTCCACTTTGACAGGGCCGTTGAACGCGGTGCGATTGAGTTGGCTAATTTCGCTGTGATCGCGGTAGACGGTCATTTGATCCTCTAAACCGTCGATCAGTTCGAACGCTTCTCCGACGGTCGCACCTGACTGTGGGTACTGGTGCATGTTGAACAGTAGCTGAAACTGGCAGGCCATCGCGGGTTTGGAATATTCTTCCAAGTAAGCCGATTGTCGTTGCAGCGAGCCGGCGGATGCGTTGGATTGGGGAGTTGATGCAGAAATCGAATTAACGGTATCAGCGATCGCTCGGGCCGCAGCTCGACCGGAGAGGAAGTCTCGACGGTTGCTGGGGCGGTTGGGCATTTATGATTTCGGAAGTAGGAGTGAGGAGAGCGGAATTTAGGATTTAGGATTTAGGATTTAGGATTTAGGATTTAGGATTTAGGATTTAGGATTTTGAATTTTGAATTGGGTGCAACTCGGTTGCCGCGAAGAATAGTCAGGATGGAGAAGATTGGTCTTGA
>CAYOZV010000159.1:0-10976 GCA_964408465.1 uncultured Pirellulaceae bacterium | reverse complement strand
TTGCGGTTCGGTATGCATCGCATACGTTAGTTTCTTTCCAGCGTCCATCGGGCGGTTGTTGCTTGGCTTTTTTTGGGAGATTTTATTTCGGAACGGCTCCCAGATATCGGGGCCTTGGCGGTAGACCACTTGGGCGTAGTAGAGATAGGTATAGTGCCAATGCCCAAACAGCATCTTTTCATTTGTCATCGAATGAAGGTTTTGTTTGGCGTACTTCCACATTTTCGGAACGTACTTACTGTCATAGTCCCCTGCGTTGTATAGCGCCGCGAGGGCTGCGGCGGTGATGGCAGGGCGTGACGCACCCATTGCCGAGGAACTGTTGTAGGAGATTCCACCATCTTTGTTCTGGCATCTATAGATGTACTTCTTCGCTTTTTCAATCGACTCCTTGGGCACGACCAAGCCAGCGTTGCGGCATCCGCGTAGTCCTTGGACTTGTGTGATGGTCGTTGAACCTTCGTCAAAGTTGTCTTCTTTGGCACTTACATAGCCCCAGCCCCCTGCTTTGGTTTGGGCGTTGACGCTGAACTTCACTGCCGCATCAAGCACCTCGATCAGTTCTTGTCGCCGGTCGATGTCTTCTTCTTCGCCAAGCACCTGAGAAAGGAATAGCATGGAGAAACCATGACCGTAGGTGTAGCGATTGTCCCGTTTGGGATCGCCGATCAGACCGTTGCGACGGGTTTTGGAAATCAAGAAGTCGACGCAGTTACGAATCTCTTTCGCGTAGGGCCCTTGGGTGGTGGTGGAACCTGAACATATTAACGCGGTGCCTGCCAAGGCGGATACTGCGGTGATGTAGGTCTGATGAGCCCAGCTGCCGGAGCGGCCTTGTTCGGAGGCCAAGAATTTCAAACCCTTGTCGATGGTTTCCTTCCAGCGATTTTCATCGTCGGCGTGCGCGATGCGGCTGGTGCCGATTCCCGCCGCGAGTGCGGCGGCCGCGATGCCGTTATTCTGAAGAAAGGTTCGACGGTTCATGAGGGTTTTCGTTCGTGGCAGGCCGACGGCCTACCGCTGTTTTCTAAACGCGGAACTGGGGATTAGGGAGATTTAGAATTGGGAATTGGGAATTGGGAAATCAGAAATCCTTTGCATTCGGAAGCCCCCGGCTACCGAATGATCAGTTCACCACAATAACAACTTCGTTATTTCCGATGGTGTTGGTCGCGGTGTGTGTTGCCAATAGAACTTCGCCATCGTCTTGAATTTCAATCCGGTGGTCGTCCGCATCTTTTTCGGCCAAATTTACATGAACTGATAGTTTTTGATTTTCATCTTCGTAAATCAATTGGTAGTAATGATGGTTACTATCCGATTCTACCCGAAGATGCTCCGAGAACAGTAAACCGGTCTCGCGAAAACGCTTACGAAGCGCAATTAGTTTTTGGTACCAGTCCCAAATTCCTACGTCTCCGTCGTCTTTTGAGCCAATTTTCGATTTGAAAAAAGTTTGGGGGTCCAAGGGCGACACGCCTGCTGTTTTATGCATTTCCGGAAATTCTGACGCCCTGCCCTTTTCAACGGAATCACGCACGCGCGGGTCGCTAAATTCCACAAAAAACAAAAATGGATTCTCACAAGCAAACTCTTCGCCCATAAACAGCATCGGCACCGCGGGGTAAAGCAAATAGAGCGCGGCGGCTGATCGGTGGAAGGCCGAACATCCCAGTTGTTGAATGCGTTTGCCCAAAGGATGGTTGCCGACGGTGTCATGGTTTTGCAGTCCTATCACGAACGAACCCAAATCGGCGCGTTGGCCCTTGTCGTGACGCTCGTAGGGAAAGTTCTCGTACAAGAAGCCTTGCTGAAGCGCTAATCCCGCGTCTGTTTTCTGTGCGTGATCGCGATGGCAAACGTCTAAGCCCGGTTGTGCAATGTTCAAAAGCGAATGCATGATGGCGTCCGCCCAGACAATGTCAAAACCCGTGCCGTGGGGCGATGTTGATTTCACCAGGCTTGCGTTGTGCACGTTGGTTTCGCCAATCATGTGCAGATGACGTTGCTCAGAATCACGCAGGTCATCAAACGTTTTGGCAATTTGGATCTGAATGGGTTCGGCGCTGTCATCGAACATGAAGTGAACCGCATCCAAACGGAGACCATCAAAGCGGTACTCCTGAATCCACAGCCTAACGTTTTCGGTCATGAAATGGCGTACGTACTGGTTGTCGACATCGTCGAAATTCCAAGCCGACCCCCATGGCGTATGGTGTTTGGCAGTGAAGTAAGGTCCATACTCAGAAACGTAATTCCCCTCGGGCCCCAAATGGTTATAGACAACGTCCAAGATGATCGCCAAACCTCTTTCGTGGCACGCGTCGATCAATTGCTTCAGATGGTCGGGCGTACCGTAGTTGTTAGCCACCGAAAATAAACCGACGCCGTCGTAGCCCCAGTTCCAACGGCCAGGACATTGGGCCAACGGGAGCAGTTCGATCGCCGTCACGCCCAAATCGACAAGTTCGTCCAACCGATCAATGGTGGAGAGGAAGGTGCCTTTTTCGGTGAAGGTTCCGATGTGAAGTTCGTAGATAACCAGATCTTTTTTCTGGATACCTTGCCAGTCCGTTTGCTGCCACTGATATTGATCATGATCAATGACTTTACACCAACCGTGAACATCATGCGTATAGTAATGGGCCGCAGGATCGGGGCGACTGGTGGTTCGGTTGAGCATGAAGCGATAGTCGTCGCCGTGTTTGACGCCGTCGACGGTGATCGAGAAGAATCCTGCTTCGTCGCGGTGCATTTTGTGCTGCGTGGTTTCCCCTGCCTGTTTTAATTCCAGCGTCATGCGTTTGCGCGATTTCGCCCATACGCTGAATCGGCATTGTTGCGGCCGAAGGAATTTTGGGCCAAATTGAAAACTGGTTTGGTTGGGTTGAGTTTCAGGCATAAGGGTTGTGCTTAAGCAACGTTGAGATGTTGTGAAATGACAACGCGGAGTAGCGCTGCCTTGGCAATCACAATGGAAAACCGGCGTTTCTTTACTTTGGCGATCACTGGAACGCGAAATGCGTTAACATCGTTTTCGCACGTAGATTCAATTCATTGGAAAGAAATATGCCAGACGAAAACACGCAGAATGAAGTTCAGATCACAACGGCCGACCGATTCCGCAAGGCTATTTTGATGGCGGCGATTGTGATCGGCATCGGGTGGGCCGCTGGATTTTGTTAGTTTCGGCCAGCGTCGTTTTTCGCTCCGCGAAAGGACGCCCAACCGCTATTGCGTGCGTGTCATCGCGCGCGAGTGCTCTTTCGCGGAGCCAAAGGCTACTATCCTTTGAACTGGGATGCTACTACGGAGATGTTTTGGCCGCCGAAGCCGAAACTGTTGGTCAGGGCGATGTCACACTGCGCTTCCCGCGCTTCGTTAGGAATGTAGTCCAGATCACATAGCGGATCTGGATTTTCGTAGTTGATGGTCGGTGGCAAGACGTTGTCACGCATCGCCAGCAAACAGACGATCAACTCTGTCGCACCGGCGGCCGCAATCAAGTGGCCCATCATGCTTTTGGTGCTGGATACTGGAACACTGCTGCCGCCGAATACTTCGCGGCAGGCTTTACTTTCGACTTTGTCGTTGACCGTCGTGCTAGTTCCGTGAGCGTTAACGTAACTAATTTGGTCGGGGTTCACGCCGGCGTCATTGAGGGCCATTCTCATACAGCCGATCGCGCCGCGGCCTTCGGGGTGAATGTCGGTGACGCGATAGGCATCGGCGGTCGATCCATAGCCAATGACTTCGCCCAGGATCTCCGCCCCGCGTGCTTTTGCGTGTTCGAGTTCTTCCAGCACGACCATCGCGGACCCTTCGCCCAATACGAATCCGTCTCTTAATCTGTCGAATGGACGTGAAGCGCCTTGGGGATCATCATTGTTGGTTGACAGCGCTGTCAACAGATTGAATCCCGTCACACCGAAGGGATGAATCATGCTGTGCGTGCCGCCGGAGAGCATGACATCCGCTTCGCCGCGCCGAATGATCTCGGTCGCTTCGCCGACGGCTTGGCTGCTGGCGGCGCATGCGGTCAGGCAATTCGCGTTAGGGCCTTGGGCGTTGAACATGCTGGCGATGTGACCCGGCGGCATGCTTGGTTCTTGTTCCAGTTCCTGCACGGGGTTGAGCGTGTCCATGCCGGCGCGGGTGAACTTCACCAAGTCCAGTTTTCCCTCTTCGTCTAACGACGTCGCCATCATCGAGGCAAAGGAATAGAAATCCTGATTGCCTTCGCCCGATCCCATGTAAACGCCGAACCGGCGAGGGTCTTTGATGCCGTCCAAAACGCCCGATTCATCGACCGCTTGTTGGGCGGCACCGGCGGCAAAACCTGTGTGCCGTCCGCGGTACTTCCATTTTTCGGGGTCTTGTCCGATCTGGGCGATGTCCCAGTTTTTAATCTCCGCGGAGATTTTGGTAGGAAACTTAGACGCGTCAAAAACGGTTGTGTAACCGACGCCGGATTTGCCTTCTTTCAGCGCGGCCCAAACGGTGGCAATGTCATTGCCCAGCGGGTTGATGACGCCGGTTCCGGTGATGACGACGCGTCGTCGTTGTGGGGAAGTTATCATTTGAAAATCCGGTTTTCTTTCAACGGTTGAGCTATCCAACGTGCAGCAGTGATTTTTCGGCCGCCACCATGTGATCGGGGACTTGGATGGGCGATCCATCTGGGTAGACGCCGACCTCGAACGTACGGAGCAACCGAATCATGCGGCAGAATTGGGCCGGTTCAAACAGTTCCACGCCTTCGAAGCGTTCGTCGTCTAAGGTCGCAAACATCAGTTCAACTTCGGCCTGAAGTTCGTCGCCGCGATGTGAGGTGGCGATGACCGAGGTACCAATTCCGTCGCGATTTTTGATTGTGGTGTGGTAGACCAACGTGTCGCCGGGGTAGGCTTCGAAGTGGAACAGGCAATTGTTCACCTTCGCCAGCACCACACGATCTTTGAAATCGCTCATCTGTCCCAGCAGGATTCCACCGGTCTGAGCGATGCCTTCGATGATCAGGCTGGAGGGAAAAAGCGTCCGCCCGGGTGCGTATTCGTCAACGACCTCCTCGGAGAGGCTGACGTTTTTCACCGCAGAGGCATGTTCACCGGCAACGAATTCGGTGAAACGATCAATCCAAAACCAACGCATAAAATGGGCTCAATCAAAGAGAAAACAGGGTGTAACAAAGGAGGCCCTTCAAGAAAAAATTCTTGAGGACCTTGTAGAATCCATTCGTTGGCTCAATTGCACTACTGCTTGGAAGCGACGTAGCTGCAAAGATCTTTGACGGTCAACATGTTGCCAAAATCAGCAACCAGAGGATTGCCTTCGAATTTTTCCAAATCCGCAAATGGCATACGCTCTTTTAATTTCGCCAAACCATCGGCGGTGACTTTACCGTCTTCGATGAATTCCGCGTTGGTAAGAATGTCTTCGGGGAACAGTTCGGTGCGATCGAAAGTGATTCCGAACGCCTGTTCAAGTTTGAAAACGATGTCCAAAAAGTCGATAGATTCGGCGCCAAGATCACCAACGAGTGTCGCTTCGGGCGTCACTTCGTCGTCATCGACTCCCAATGCGTCTACCAGTGCTTCTTGTACTTTTCCAAATACCTCTTCGTCGATTGGCATTGGTCGTGATCTCCTGAAATGTTTTTAACGTGTAAATTTGATCTTTCATTGGTTGCACGGTGCGTCCAATGATTACGAACTGACGGGTCCCAAAATCTCAACGGGAGTCTTCGGCATCAATTCGGCTTGAATGTCTTTGTCCATCTGGCTGCAAAGCTGACGGAATTTTACTCTGAATTCGCGGTTCATATAACTATCCACCGCGGGGTCAACGCCTTGGCGCTCGCATAAATTGTAAGTGTCCAATACCAGACGGCCCTTCACCGAAGGGTTCCCGTCAATGGTGCCGTTGACTTGCAGCGTGGTGAGTGAGTCTTTGACTGATTTTATTTTAGCGGTGACTTTTAACGAATTTCCCGGTTGGACAAAATCCCGAAAAGTAAGGCTTTTGGTTTGCCGTAAGACAACAGTCGAATGACGAAATTCATCGGTCGCTCTGAGCAGCCACATACTGGTCTGAAACATCGATTCGACCATCAGCACGCCGGGCATGATGGGAAAACGAGGGAAATGATCTTGAAGATACTCTTCTGACAGCGAGAGGCATTTGACGGCTTCGATGCTGTCACCTTTTTTCAGAGTCAGGATTCTGTCTAGCTGAGAAAATCGCATCAGTAACAGCTGGCTTTGTGGAGGAACGGTTAAGTCGCGTCGGTGCGGTCGATGCACCGGCCTAAACATAGTTTAAAACGATTATCTTAATCAGATTTGTCTCATTTGACGCAGGGGGCGAAGCGATTAAGAGCCAATTTCTTCGAACAAAGGGAGCTTTTTGACGATCTGAGCAGTTTTGAGCTAATTTGCACCTAAGTCGGCTTAAAAATGGACCGCATATCAAGGTAGAATCTCCGACGGTGGGTTCCAGCGACTCAAAATCTGTTTCAACTTTTACCAGAAATATCCCGTATGCGACGAGGCATTGCAGTTTCCCCGGGGGTAGCGATCGGTACTGCGTACGTGATCCACGAGATTTTCGTCAATCCAAACACCCAAAAGTTGGAGGATTCGCAAGTCACGGCGGAGCTGGCATCGTATGAAACGGCGCGAGACAAATCGGCGGTTGAACTGAGAGCCTTAGAGCGTAAAGTCGAAGCTCAGGTGGGGCACGACGAAGCCAGCATTTTCACCGTCCACCAAGCGATTCTGCGTGACGGAGCCTTCACCAATAAAATCCGCAATTGGATCGTTGAAGAGCGCATGAATGCCTCGGCGGCGCTGCACCGTTTGCTGGGCGAGTACACAGCGCTGTTCTCCAAAACCAACGACGACTACCTCAAAGAGCGGCTCAACGATGTCCGGGATGTGATTATCCGGTTGAGTTCGCACCTTTCGGATGTGCTCAAGCCTGACCAAGAGATGATCGAAGGTCCGTTGATCGTTGTCGCGGACGAGCTTCTACCGTCGCAGGCGGTGGCTTTGGGCAACGTCGACGTTCAAGGGATCGTGACGCAGGCGGGCAGTCAAACCAGTCATGCCGCTATCATCGCTCGCTCCCGTGGAATTCCCGCGGTCAGCGGCGTGAAGAATGTGCTGCGTAAAGTCAAAACGGGTGACGTGTTAGTGGTCGACGGCCGTAACGGCGTCATTGAGATCAATCCCAACGTAGAATCGTTGGCCGCGTTCAAAAAACTCGAACGCGAGTTTGTTGATCTCAAAGATCAACTTGCCTCCAACCGTTTGTTGCCGGCGGAGACCAAAGACAAAGTTCCGCTACATTTAGAAGCCAACATCAATGGAATTCCTGACGCCGAAGGAGCCGACGGGATGGGCGCGTGTGGGGTGGGACTGTATCGAACTGAGTATCTTTATCTGACGCATCAAGACGTCCCCGATGAGGAAGAGCAGTTTGAAATTTATCGCAACATTATCGCGGCCAGTCCCAATCATTCGGTGACGATTCGCACTCTGGATATTGGCGGCGATAAAACGGTGGCGTATCTTGGGCATGATCATAAGGAAGCCAACCCGTTCATGGGGTGGCGAAGTATTCGTCTATCGTTCGAGCATCCCGAGTTCTTCAACACGCAGATCCGCGGCATCATTCGCGCCGCTAACGAGTTCCCCGATGGCGATGTGCGCATCATGTTTCCCATGGTGACGACGGTCGAAGAACTGCGGAAGCTGCGCGCGATCCTTCGCAAGGCGTATCGAACGCTTGAGGGGCGCGGTTTGAAGGTCGCGGCCATTCCCGTTGGCATGATGGTGGAAGTTCCCGCCGCGGCGGTGATGATCGAGACAATGGTCGAATTGGTCGATTTTGTTTCGGTTGGTTCCAACGATCTGGTTCAGTATTTGATGGCTGCGGATCGAGATAATCCCAAAGTCAGCCACCTTTGCCAACCGCTTTCACCGGCGGTTTTAATCGTGCTCAAACGAGTGATCGACGTTTGCAATCGTCGTCAGGTGCCCATTACCGTTTGTGGGGAGATGGCGGGAAAACCCAAGGCATTCCTCTTGCTGTTGGGCATGGGGCTGAGGAAGTTCAGTATGAGCCCAGCGTTCGTGCCGTCGATCAAACAGTTGGCCGCGCAGATTACCGTGACCGAGGCCGAACAAATCCTCGAAGCGGTGCTGAAGTTTAAAACGACGGCTCAGGTCAGCAAATACATGGCTCGCCAGCTAGAACATGTTGCGCCGAAACTGTCGATTTTGGATTCTGATTAGTTGCCTTTGGGCTATCGCCTTGCCGCTCACATACGCGACTGACGCCGCCATGGCTACTACGCGGCGTTCTCCACTAAATTTTGCGCTCGATTTTTCGAGAACCAATTCCAGAACAGCTCGACGCCTTGGTCGATTGAAATTTGGGGATCGAAGCCCAGCAACGCTCGCGCCTTTTCGTTGCAGGCAAACGTCACCAACATCTCGGTGGAAGGCGCGGCGATGACGTCGAGGTTGGCTTGACCACGCGCAACCCTCTGCAGCGTGCCGATGAATTTATCCAGCGACACAGGTTCGCCTCTGCCAAGGTTGATGATCTCAAACCCCAACGGTTTATCGACCGCGGACACGATACCGTTGGCGATGTCATCCACGAAGGTCCAGTCGCGTTGGAAGTTCCCGCGAAACCGAGGAACCGATTCTCCCGTTGCGATGCTGCGGGCTAAAAGGTAGGGCATCATGTCGGGGCGGCCGGCAGGACCATAAACGGTGAACAGTCGCAAGGCAGTAAAGTTAATGCCATAGTTTCGGTGGTAAGTGGATCCAATCTGTTCGACGGCGCGTTTGCTGGCGGCGTAGGGATGCAGAGGAAGTCCGCAAGCGTCATCTTCGTCAAAAGGAATCCGTTTGGTGTGTCCGTAAACCGATGAGGTTGAAGCGAAAACGAAGTTATCCACGCCGTGCAAACGCGCCAGCTCGATCAGATTCTGCGAAGCGGTTAAATTCACTTGCATGTAAAGCCCCGGATGCAGGACCGAAGAACGCACACCCGCCATGGCGGCCAAGTGAATGACCGCGTCAAAACGCTGTTTGATCATCAACTGGCTGACTTTATCGTAATCCCGTAAGTCTACCGCCAGCATCTGCCCATTTTCGTGACGGTCGAACTGGACGGAGTTCTCGAATTTCCACTGGGGCGCATAGTAGTTGTTGAAGTTATCAATGCCAAAGACGGTGTCGCCGCGTTGGAGCAAACGACTGGCCACGTGATGCCCGATGAAACCGGCGGCTCCTGTGAGGAGAATTTTCATAGATCGTTTTATACCGGAGAAGTACCGCTGAATTTCTGTCGGCGTCCAGATTTTCTCTGGTCGACCGTTCGGGGGGAGCGTGCGCTTGATTTCAGTCGCTGTTGCACAATGGCCTGTACCGTTTGAGCGGAAAGCAATCCGACCACAGCGCCGGCGATCACATCTGAAGGAAAATGATTTTGGCTGATGACGCGCTGGACCGCAACGAAGGCTGCGAATATCAAAAACACTGGTTTGCCTTGCCGATACAACATAGACAATGCCATCGCTAATGCAAACGCGATCGCCGTGTGACCTGAAGGAAATGATTGAAGGAAGTTGTGAAAGACGGCGTCGCTGAGTGTGACACTGTCTCCAAGTGCTGCTTGATCAACGAAGGGTCTCGGGCGATGGACTAATATTTTCACAACGGTGGTGATTGCCCCAGCTAAAAGTGTTGAACCTATCACAAGTGGAATCGCGGTTTTGTTTCTTCGGTCCAACGACCAGATCAAAGATACTGCGATCAAGCATCCGGTGCCGTGGCCAAAAAATCCAATACACTGGAAGAATGCGCGGAGGTCTCCCGGCATTTTATTTTCGATCGCGAACGTTGGGCAGTAGTGATCCACGGTAAACATGGCGATGACTGCCGACAGAATTGCCCCTGCGATCATCCAGTAATGATGCTTGGGCGTTTGTCCATTTTTATCAAGTAGTTCCACGGCTGGGGGCTGGTGACTTAGGTTGTGCCGGATGGGTGATTTTGTTGTTTTCTTTTAGTGGCTTGGGCGGCTTAGACCAATCCCAATTCATAGTGCCGCTATGGCGAAAAGGCCGGGGTGAACTTGGAAGCCGTCCTGATCTCGCGAATCGGGGGTGGCTTTTTTGATAGAGGGGCTGGAGCGATGCTAGCGTAAAAAAACGACCGTCAAATTGATGACGGTCGTTCGGTCGATGGTGCGCTTGGATTACCGCTCGGTCGCTGCGTACTTGTTGCCGTTGCCGGCTGCTTCGATCGCAGTTTTGATTTTCGTTGCGTCAAGGGCTTTTCCCTCGATCTTTACGAGGCCACTCTCGGGAAATTCGACATCTACACCCGGTAGATTTTTGGCGATGCTTGCTTTGATCGCAGCACCGCAGCCAAATTTTCAAGTCATGCCTTCAACATTGAAACTGACGGCTGTCAGTTCGGCGCTGTTTTCGCCTTGGGTCGTAGAGCTGGTGGAACTTCCGGCTGCGTCGGATTTCTCTCCGCTGCCAGCGGCAGGGGAAGCAGGCTCAGAATCGGCAGCAGGAGCTGGATCGGATGCAGGAGCAGTGCTCGGCTCGCTACAACCGGAGCTAATCAGTGCCGCAGACGCAATCAACGCGACTGCGAAAAAGCTAAGAGTTTTCATCATGATCTCCAATTGAAATACTTGGTCACAAAGGATTCTTTGCAATCTTGTTTATCTTAAACGATCAATTCGGCTGCTGGCAATAATTTGGCGGGCACTTTTTCAACAAACTCTCGATTGATATCGGGTATCCGGCACAAATTTGTCGCCAACGGTAGCAGGGAAAAGGGGGGGAACGTTAGCTAAATTTTCAGATCATGGACTGGCTATTACTTAATAGATCCTGAACTTTCGTTGTCCCCTTTGTTTTCCCTTATCGCTGGAGAAAAATG
>CAYOZV010000158.1:0-11002 GCA_964408465.1 uncultured Pirellulaceae bacterium | reverse complement strand
CCGCGTGCCAGATGCCACCTTCGTACAGCACCGCTGGCGAAACGATCGACGATCTCTTTCATGGCATTCACTTACTGGCCGTTGTGATCCTGCTGGGGACCGGCGGGACGATTGGTTATGTGCTTTGGAGATTTGACCATCGACGAAACCCCGCCGGCAAAGCCAAATACTTTTCGCATAACACGATGTTGGAGTTAGTTTGGACATTGATCCCCGGCATCATTCTGGTGTTTCTTGCTTTTTATCAGATGAATGCGTGGTCGGAAAACAAAATGGTTCGGCCGACGACGTTGGTCAGCGGGAGTGAAGAACAAACGCCGCCGCTGGTGTTGGTGAAAGCCAAACAGTTTGGTTGGGAGTTTCATTATGCAGGGCCCGATGGCCTGGTCGAAACGGCAGACGATCTTTATGTCGAGGGATTGTTAGTGGTCCCCCGAGGGCAGGACGTCGTGTTGCAGTTAGAAAGCCGTGACGTGATTCATAGTTTCTTCGTTCCCGAACTTCGGTTGAAGCAAGACGTCGTACCGGGCATGGCTCAGTTCGCTTGGTTCAACGCAAACCAAACCGGCGAAGTCGATGTCCTGTGTACCGAACTCTGCGGTTGGGGCCACTATAAAATGAAAGCACGCCTGCGGATCGTCCAGCCAGATGAATTCCAAGAGTACGTCGAAGGTTTACGATCCGAATATGATGCCCCGTTAGCGTCGGCGGCGGACGCACCGTCCTCAACGTCGGTTGCGAAAGTAGGAGAGGCCCGTGACTGATATTTCAACCGAGGACCTTCAACAGGAGGCCGCCGGCAGACCCGGTGTCGTCAGCCGATTTTTAACGTCTTATGTGTTCTCGAGCGACCATAAAGTCATCGGAATGCAGTTTCTGTTTTCGTCGCTGATCTGGTTGGGCATCGGCGGACTATTGGCGTTGGCCGTGCGTTGGCAGTTAGCTTGGCCGTGGAGCAACATGCCATTTTTTGGCAATGCGCTCTTTGCCAGCAACGGCGGACAGATTTCGCCTGAATTTTATAACACGCTGTTTACGATGCACGCGACGATCATGATCTTTTTCGTCGTGATCCCTATTCTCTCGGGCGCCTTTGGTAATTATCTGATCCCGCTGATGATTGGTGCTCAAGATATGGCGTTTCCAAAGTTAAACATGATCAGTTATTGGTTCATGTGGCCGGCGTTTGCGTGTGTGATTGCGATGCTGTTTGTGCCGGGGTACGGGGCGAGTGCAGGTTGGACGTCGTACCCGCCGCTGAGCGTGCTGGCCGGGGCGACGCCGACCGAAACGGCGCAAACGTTGTGGGTGATGGCGCTGTTGTTCGCCGGAATTTCCTCCATGATGGGCGCCATTAACTACCTGACGACGATCATCCAAATGCGAGCCCCCGGCATGACGATGTTCCGGATGCCAATGACGGTTTGGGCGATGTTTGTAACGGCGCTGATGCAGGCGTTCGCGCTGCCGGTGTTGACGTCGGCGTTGTTGATGCAGTTGTCGGATCAAGTTTTCCAAACAGGATTTTTCCTGCCAGAGAATGCTTCGGCCAACAACATGGCGGCCGCCAGTGGTGGCGGCCAGGTGCTGTTGTGGCAGCATCTGTTTTGGTTTTATTCGCATCCGGCGGTTTACATCATGATCCTCCCTGCGATGGGGATGGTTTCGGACATGCTTTCGTGTTTTTCACGCAAGCCATTGTTTGGGTACAAGCCGATGGTCTTTTCGATTTTAACGATTGCTGGTCTAGGGTTTATCGTGTGGGGACACCACATGTTTATCTCAGGAATGAGCCGAATGTTGGCGGTGTCGTTCATGGTGTCGACGATGTTGATCGCGCTGCCCAGTGGAATCAAAGTTTTTAATTGGATCGGGACGATGTGGGGCGGTCGGCTGCATCTGACGACGCCCATGTTGTTCAGCGTTGGGTTTGTTTCGATGTTTATCATCGGTGGTTTATCGGGGATCGTGATGGCCGCACCGCCGGTGGATATCGTGATCCATGACACGTATTACATCGTGGCTCATTTGCACTATGTGCTGTTCGGGTCCAGTATCCTTGGCGTGTTTGGGGCTATCTATTTTTGGTTCCCCAAAATGTTTGGCCGGATGATGTCCGACGGGTTGGGGAAAGTTCATTTCTTTCTGACCTTCATTTTCCTCAACGGCACGTTTTTTCCGATGCACTTCTTGGGCCGGATGCCGCGTCGGTTGGCGGACCCCTACGTCTATGACAGTTTAAAAGATTTAATGCCGCTGAATCAGTTCATGACAATTTGTGCCTTTTGTATGGGAGCGACGCAGCTGATTTTCGTTGGTAACTTTTTCTACAGCATGTTTCTGGGCAAGCGATCTGGTGAAAACCCGTGGCGGTCCAATACGCTGGAGTGGACGGCGCCCAGTCCTCCGCCTCACGGTAACTTTTTAACTCAGCCGGTCGTTCGGCGGGGCCCCTATGAGTACAGCCATCCCGACCGAGAATCCGATTTTTGGCCACAGGTTGAAGGCGAGTGAAGTTTTCGGAGAGGTTAAGAGGGCAAAAGGCGAACGGGATTCCCTTAATGGATGTTAAGCCCGTGGATTGTTACGGTTTTCACGCTGGGGCTGAACCTGTGCAAAAAATGGCCCAAACAGGGCATAATTCTCGCTAAGGTGGCATTTAGTCACTGCTCATTTTTGACGCATTTCGTTAATATAATCGTATGTCCACCGCACCTCAAAAAACAAGTTCTGCCAACCACCAAGACATGGCCGCTTCGGAGCCAAATTCGCGTGTGCAGGCGTACGTTGAGCTAACCAAGATGCGTATCTCGGTGATGGTACTGGTAACCTTCATTGTGGCCGCCGCGCTGGCCGCTGATGGGATGCCCAGTCTCTCGATCATGTTTTGGGGTTCGGTGGGGATGATGTTCGTGTGTGCCAGTGGTAACGCCATGAACATGTATGTGGAACGCTATTCAGATTTTTTGATGCCTCGGACCGCAAACCGTCCGTTGCCGGCTCAGAAACTTTCGGCCAGCGAGGTCGCGATCTTTGGTGCCGCGACGATTGGCATTGGCACCGCAATCCTTTTGGTGACCGTCAATTGGCAGACCGCTTTGTGTGGTTTTTTGAATTGGGTTCTCTACGTCGCGATTTATACGCCGATGAAACGTCGGAGTTGGCTCAATACGGAAGTCGGTGCTGTCGCCGGAGCGATGCCGATTTTGATGGGTTCACTCGCCACGACCACTCCGCCGTCGATCACGTTAGTCAGTTGGGCGTTCTTTGGCGTACTGTTCCTTTGGCAGTTCCCGCACTTCATGGCCATTGCTTGGAAGTATCGGCATCAGTACGAAGCGGGTGGTTTGCAAATGTTGACCGTGATTGATCCCACGGGCAAGCGCGCCGGGCGAAAATCAGTCGTGACGGCGGTGCTGTTAATCATTGTCAGCCTGGTCCCGTTGGTGGCGTGTCCGACTTACCTCCAGGGGGCCGTATTGATCGCGGCTTCGGCTTGGTTGGGATGGAGATATTTGCACGCTTCGATTTTATTCAATGCCCAACCCAACGACGCGACAGCGCGAACGTTGATGATGAAGTCGCTGCTGTATTTGCCGCTGTATATGTTAGCGCTAATCGTGTCGAACCTTTGCTGGTTCTAATTTGAGACGCCGTTTTGTTTAGCTCCTGCTACGTTTGCGTTTTATGACCACGCCCGCCCATTCCCACCTGTCGTATCAGCCAGCGTTACCGATCTCCAACGGCAAATTAGCGCTGTGGTTATTTCTGTCGACGGAGATCATGTTCTTCACGGGATTGATTGGAACCTATCTTGTGTTGCGGTTTGGTGCTCCTGCGGGAAGCTGGCCGACGCCAAAAGGAGTTCACGTGACCGAATGGATCGGTGCGGTGAATACCTTCGTGCTATTGTGCTCGAGCGTGACGATCGTAATGGCGTTTGAAAATGCAAAGCAAAATCTACCGGCGGCCGCCAAGAAGTGGCTGTTGTTGACGATCGGTTTTGGGTGTTTGTTTTTGGGGATTAAGGGCTACGAGTACGCTTCAAAATACAACCATGGCATCTATCCGCGTTACCCACGCAGCCTGATGTACGATCGGGCTGATCTGACATTCCTAAAAGGTGTGAAGTCGGAAACGAGTAGGCTGATCAAGGAAGCGCTGTCTGCACCAGGTGGCGCTGAGGTGGCGAGGCGCGGTGTTCTTTCAAACCGAGCCGTTGGCGGGGGAGAAACGGGTCGATTCGAACTTCAACCGTGGCTATCGCCCAAACGGCTGGGGGTGGTTGAGCCCGGAAATGGCACCGGTGTTGATCGCTCGGAAATCACCCGCGTTGCTTTTGAGCAATCTCACTCAGAACTGACAACCGCGCAGCAGTTACAGCTGATTCAAAGGGGGCTGGTGAAGTGGACTGAGAAAAAAGTGGGGCGGACTGACGATCCGATCATGCAGAAGTTGGCCATTGAAGCGTTGGCGTACCAGATTTATCCTCGAGCGTTTCCGCCGGCACAATCAGAACGGATCGGAGCGTATCTTGCGAATGAAAATGCGGAAACAAAGCAACGGTTTTCGGCGCTGTCGGAGCAAGTTGTCGATTCTCAAAAGCAGCTGCAAACGTCACAGGCTGAACTGAAGCGGCTTCAAATGGACGCTCGGTCAATTGAAGATGGGGACGAGAAGAAGAGAGCGCTTGCGAAACTAGCCGAAGTCAAAGGTTCGACCAATGTGCTGACGCTGGAGACAACTCGCCTAACGGTCGAACGCGACTTTGTCGCCGGTCGAATCGAGGCGGTGAAGAATTTTTCGTCATCTAGCGGTGGTGGTATCAACGAAGACCGTCACTTGAAGTTGCCGATGGTGATTCCCAGCGGAAACACTTGGGCCAACACCTATTTTCTGCTGACGGGGCTCCACGGTGTTCATGTCTTGGTCGGGTTGATCATCTTTGCGTGCTTGTTGCCGATCCGGCTGGATGCCGCACGATCGGGCTTGGTCGAAAACGTGGGTTTGTATTGGCACTTTGTTGACCTCGTCTGGATCTTTTTGTTTCCACTGATTTATTTGTTTTAGCCATGCAGCCTATCGAACAAAAATCCATCATTGGCGTTTCCACCGATTCCGTCAAAGACCGCAAGCCATTCTTTGCGATCGTGTTTGTGATGTTGTTGGCGTTGACGGCGATGTCATTCTGGGTGGCGAATTCGCATCTGATGGAAAATCCGGCGACCGGCTGGGCGGCGATGATGGCGATTTCGACAGCCAAGGCGATGCTGGTGATCTTGTTCTTTATGCATCTGTGGTGGGAAAAAAGCTGGAAGTACGTCATAACTGTACCGGTGACCATCATTGGCGTTGTGTTGGTGTTGTTGCTGATTCCCGATATTGGAAATCGGTTTGCCACCTATTCCAAGACGCGGCAGATGGCTGCTCCCGAACCCGCCAGCGGGCTTCCAATTGCAGGTCCAATCAAGGAAACCGCGTCGGCGGAGTAAGTATTGTTTGCACCGGTGCGCGAGTTATGCACCAATCCAATTTCCGGTAAAACTAACAGCGGTCCTCTTTTTTGAGCTTCAATTCATTGTGAAAAAAGTAATCCCAACCATTCTTTGGACGGCAGTCGCGGTTATCGGCGGCTTTATGATTTCTCGGTCTCTGCTGACGAAGCAGCAAATCGTCAAATTACCGGCCGCCTCTTCGGAGCGTCCTCCGGGGGCAACGATCATCGACGTGCCTTGGAAGCACTTACCCAGTATCGAACGGTTCAAACTGACAGATCAGAACGGCGACGAATTTGACTCCGCAAAATTGGCGGGCAAGGCCTATGCGGTTTCGTTTTTCTTCGCCGAGTGTCCCAGCATTTGCCGAGACCTCAACGCTCAGGTGCAACGGCTGAACGAACAGTTAAAGAATACCGACATAACATTCGTAAGTGTCTCGGTAGACCCCGATCGCGACACGCCGGAGATTCTCAATCGTTATGCTCAGGATTACGGAGCGACGGCTGACCGCTGGGCGTTTTTGACCGGACCCATGTATCAACTGAAGCAGTTGGGCGAGCAACAATTTCGCGTGGTTATCGACAGGGATTTTCACAACGACAACGTTTTGTTGGTCGATAAATGGGGGCGCTATCGAGACCGCTTCAAATGGGATGATCCTTATGATATGAAGCGATTTTTAAAAAAGGCGAAAGCCGTCGCGGCCGAAAAAGAAGTCCCGTTAGATGAAACGATCTCGACGCGAAACGCGATGGCGGGGCATCAGCCTTCGGACCTCAACACGGTGCCTTTTATCCGCGAATTTCGACTGATGACCTCCGATAAAGAAACGTTTTATTCCAAGGACATGACCGGCAATGTCTGGATCGCAAATTTCTTCTTCACCGCCTGTCCGACGATTTGCCAAGAGCAGGCTGATTACCTTCAGGGGTTACAAAATCGCTTGGGGAAAAATCCGACGAAGATCGTGAGTATCACCACCGATCCGGCGACTGACCGACCGGACGTGTTGGCAAAGTACGCGGCGGATCATTCAGCCGATCCTGACCGATGGATATTCTGCACAGGTGAATCCGCATTGATTCCACGTGTTGGCGCTGAATTTTTTGGAGCGGCGGCAAAAAGTGGCCAACATCATGCCAGCGATCTATTTGTGGTCGATCGTTGGGGCGTCGTGCGCGGTAAGTTTGACTGGCAAGATTCCGCCGCAGAAGCAAAAATGCTGGAGTTGATTGATCAATGCTGGCAAGAAAAAACCCCTAACGATTACTTGCAAAATTAACCAAGAGAAGTAATGAAGCTCGAACAAAAACTTCAACAGCCACCGAATCTTAAACTGGCAAAGACGCTCAAAATTATTACATGGGTGGTGACCGTCGCGGTATTGGGGTTGGTTGGGGCGATGCGCTATATTGATTTGCCGCTGCCAGATGGCGTCTCACTGAAGTTCCTGCCGGCGGTTCATGCGACGCTGAACACGATCGTAGCGATCTGTTTGGTGGCAGCGTTGGTGATGATTAAGACCAAAAATGTTGTCGCGCATCAACGGTTCATCAACGTCGCCATGCTCTGTTCGGCTCTGTTTTTGGTTTGCTACGTCGCCTATCACATCACCTCGGGCGAAACTAAATTTGGCGGAACGGGAATCACGAAGACCATATATTTGATCCTGTTGATCAGTCATATCGTATTGGCGGCGGTCAGTCTGCCATTCATTCTTTACACGTATATTTACGCGTTCACCAATCAGTTTGCTAAGCATCGCCGCATCACGAAGTGGGTTTTCCCGATGTGGTTATATGTCGCAGTCACGGGACCAATCTGTTATCTGATGCTCCGGCCCTACTATTGAGCTATAATGCTAGTCATGCGTTATCTCAATTACATCCAAGTCGCCGTTGCCACGTTGGTGTTTACCGCGCCCCTGTCCGCGTGCCCATCGTGTAAGGGATCGTTACACGAAAACGGTGTTGCGACGGGCTACGCGATCAGCATTGTTTTCATGATGGCGATGCCGTTTTTGATTTCGGCATTTTGGGCGGTGATGATCTACCGAATGCGAAAGCAGATGCTGAGGCCAACCCACTCTCTGCCGTAATGGACTTTGTTAAAAGTCCTAGCCGAGTATTTCCACGCAGACTCCTGCTGCAACGTGGCCCTTCAATCAGGGCCCATTACGGTTCATGCTTATCTAAACAGGCCATTCTTTTCCGCCGAGCCCTTGTATCCCGTTTTCGTTGGCCTTCGATCGAGCGCTCCGCGGACGCCGATCACGCCCGGATCTCGGGCGACTTCGTCGGCAAAGGTTCGTAGGTCACGAACCATTGGTTCCAATCGCACGCTGAGCGCTTTGACCTGAGCACTGATGTCTTTCGCGTTGTCGACGGTGACTTTCACGCTGTCGTAGATGTCCGATTCGTTGAACAGTTTGCCGACGGTGCCTTCGGGATTGGTGAAAGCTTTTTCTAATTTTCCAAGTGAGCCGGTGAAAGATTTCACTTGGGCTAATAATTGATCGATGTTTCGAACGCTGGCGTTGACCTGTTCCAAAATCTCTGGTCCCTCGTTTTTGAGTGACTTTGTAAATGCCGAAAGGTTATCCAAATTATCATTGACGCGGCTGCTAACACCGCTGAAGGATTTAATCGTTTCACGCGTGTCGGCGACAGTGACACGGATCTCCCGAAAGACTGCGGGCAATGCCTTGAAAGCGTCGTTGATTCGAGTTTTGAGTTGGGCATCTCCGACGATATCGTTCATGTTTTCGAAGATTCGGTTGAAGTTGTCCAAAGAGCTTGAGGCCTTGCCGCTGACGGTGCGGAGATCGCCCAGCAGAATTTTCAAATCGCTGCCTTCATCGTTGAGAGCCATATTTACGGTCGACGCCAATTGCTCGATTCCTGCGCCCGCGTCATTGACGGCGTTGCCAGCAACCTGAACCGTTTTTAACGTCTCGATGATTTGGGCCTCCATGTCCAACGCGACGTCAACGATCTCCATCGGATTCCGTTTTACCGAAACCCGAGTCATTGCCTGACCACCGGCCATGCGTTGGCCGCGCTGGTCACGCGGCAGAGGCATGATTTCGATTCCAGCGTCACCTAGAAAAGATTCTGCACCGATAGACGCGATCTCATTTGAGTAGATCGCCTTGCCTTCGCTGATGCCAAGGATCAGTACCACATGATCGTCTTCGATTTCTACATTTCGAACACGTCCAATCAATATTCCATTCTTGCGAACGGGTGTTCCCTCGGTGACTCCAGGTGCCGTGGCCGGTTTGACGACGATGTCGTATTGGCTTCCGGTGAACTCACCGTTGAGAACAATGAGAATCATCAGGATGAGAATCGCGATGACGACAAATGCGCCCACGTGAAATCTCAAGCGTTTTTCATCCATTGTGACTACCTAAAAATTTTACTGAATTGACGGGATCAGGAACGATTGGCCCGAAGTTCCATCAAACGTTCGCCTGCTTCACCGTTAATAAATTGTTGCACGCGCCGGTCGCGGCATGATTCAAGTTCGGGAACCGATCCGTCAAAGATCATTTGCGATTCATTGTGTGCCAAACGCGGTGAGGGCATCAACATGATGACTCGATCGGCCACTTTTTTTGCTGTGTTCATATCGTGCGTAACCACGATGCTGGTGACTGGATTACGTCTGCGAGTCCGAATGATCAGTTCATTGATGACGTCGCTCATGATGGGGTCCAGTCCGGTGGTGGGTTCGTCATACATGATCAGTTCGGGGTTCATGATCAGCGCGCGTGCGAGACCGACGCGCTTTCTCATGCCGCCGGAGAGTTCGGCTGGTTTTTTGAAGATAACCGAATCGGGTAGGCCAACTTCGGACAGTCGTGAGAGTACCATTTCGCGTACTTGTTCGGATGTGAAGTTGCCATGTTGCTGAAGTGGGAATGCTACGTTTTGGGCGATTGTCATGCTGTCAAACAAAGCCGCGTTTTGAAATACGAACCCAAACCGTAATCGCAAAAGGCTTAATTGGCGGTCGTTTAGACGGTGCATGTTTTCTTCGTCAAAGAAGACTTCGCCGATTGTGGGTTTTACCAATCCGATGATGGACTTCATCAAGACTGTCTTGCCGCAGCCACTTTCCCCCAGTAACACCAGAGTTTGGCCGCGCGGGATCGATAGGCTGATATCCCTCAAGACGGTCTGTGCGCCAAAACGGACGGTGAGATCTTTGACCTCAACCAGCGGCTGTTCGGATTCGAATAGTTCTTCAATCATGTCAGGCTAAAGCAGACTTGCTCCCTCGGGGTAGTACATGAAGTAGATCGAATCGAGCGCGATGCCCAAGAAAAGGTCAATGAACAGGATCATAACAAATGAAAAAACGAAGGCCGCTGTTGAAGCGCGTCCGACGCCCTCGGCACCGGCGGTACAGTTGAAGCCTTGGTAACAACTGACCATGGCAATCGCCGCACCAAAGAAAATGCTTTTGAACAAACCTACAAACAGATCAAAATTGCTGACGAATTTAGCGCTGTTGTGCCAATAGTGATGGACGTCGATCTTGAGGATGTTGACACTGTAGAAGTGACCGCCCGCGACGCCCATGAAATCAGCCATCACGGTCAATGCGGGGATCATAAACAGGCAAGCTAAAAATCGTGGCACAACCAAGTAGCGGATCGGATTGGCTCCCATCGCCGAAAGTGCGTCGATCTGCTCCGTTACGCGCATCGTGCCAAGTTCGGCCGCCATCGAACTTCCCACGCGACCGGCCAACATCGTGGCGGCTAAAACGGGACCAAGTTCACGTACCAAGGTCATGTTGATCACGCCGCCCAGACGCGTCTCGAGACCAATTTGACGAAATTGAAAGTAGCTTTGCACGGCCAGCACCATGCCAATGAAGGTACCGGTCAGGGCAACGACCGGAAGTGATGAAACGCCGACCTGGTAAAAGTTGGGTAAGAGGGTGCCTTTTCTTGGTAGGCGGGTGAACATCCAGACAAACGTTTGGAACATGAAGATCGTAAAATCGCCCAGCGCGACGACTCCGTCTAACACAATCCCGCCCCAGTTGGAGATTGCGGTGACGAAGAATCCGTCTTCTTCGTAGTGGTCGAGATTGTCCGAGGCTGATGACACGATCGGTCGGCGCGTATATTGCGCCCCAAAAAACGGCAGGCCCCCCTGCACTGTTGTTATCTTATCGCCGTCGGTGAACAGGATCTTGAGCGCGTTTGTGGATTAGGCGGAGTTGGGGGGCTGGGTGCTAGCAAATCGCTTGATTTAGGTAGGCTCGGCATTGCTCGCCCTACCGTTGGTAGATGGGCAGATAGCCGTAGTCCATTTGCAGGATAATCAGATTGATAGCGGTTCCGTATGCATCGCAGACGTTAGTTTCTTTCCAGCGTCCATCGCGCCGTTGTTGCTTGGCGATTTTTTGGGAGATTTTATTTCGGAACGGCTCCCAGATATCAGGGCCTTGGCGGTAGACCACTTGGGCGTAGTAGAGATAGGTAT
>CAYOZV010000157.1:9178-11030 GCA_964408465.1 uncultured Pirellulaceae bacterium | reverse complement strand
CAAAAAGAAACCGATCGGGCCCACCTCTTCAAGGAGGGGCCCAGAATTGGCTGGCCACACGAAGTAAACGCAAAAGTTGTAACCCATTACCGACACGATTAGGGTGCAAGTGCCATGCAGTGCGATGTAGAGAAAACCGTACCATTTTCGAGTCCACAATAAGTAGATCGGTATCGCGCACATCCAAAAACTGACCAACATGGGTTGAATGACATGGGGAACATAAATTCGTTTCCGCGCGTCTTCAAGCAACCAGTATGCCGCAGGAATTCCAACGGCTAATTGAGAGAGAATTCCTGCACATGAATCAGAAAAAAGCATAAATGGCTGGCACACCCCGACCAACCCTATCGCAAAATAGTAGATGATCATCCAAAGGATTGGGTAAGTGCCATTGTTCATTCTATGTGATCGTTTCAAGCACTTTCACCAGATACTGCCAATACAGATCGACGCTGGGGATGTGACACTTTTCGTCGGGTGAGTGAGGGTGCTTGATGGTGGGACCGAATGAGATCATGTCCATGCCGGGGTAGTGACTGCCGATGATCCCGCATTCCAATCCGGCGTGAATCGCGCTGACCTTGGGCTGTTTACCGAACAGGTCTTGGTAAACCGATTTCATTTGATCCAGAATTTTTGACTGGGCATTCGGTTTCCAACCTGGGTACTCGCCGGCATGATCGACCGTCGCGCCACCCAGACGAAATACGCCTTCAATTTTTCGTGAAAGTTCGTCCCGCGCCGATTCTACACTGCTTCGTGTCAGGAATTGAACGGATGCTTTACCACCGGCGACCTCTACCTTAGAGAGATTGGTCGACGTTTCTACCAAACCCTCGATGTCTTCGCTCATTCGATCTACGCCATTGGGAGACGCGGCGACCAAATCCAGCATCGTCTGTTGGTCCTGTTGAGCCATCACGTTAGAAACGGTTTCGGTGGACTGAATTTGGATCGTCAAATTTGGTTCGGTGGTCTTGCGTTCGGTTTTAATGACCGCCGCAACCTCTTGGACCGCCTGTTTCACTGAATCAATATTATCGCTTTGGATCGACACCTCTGCAAAGGATTCACGTGGGATCGCATTCCGCAGATTGCCACCCGTTAGGTTGCCGATGCGCGCTCCTTTGATCGCTGCCGCCGCCAAAACTCGATTCATGATCTTGTTCGCATTGCCGCGTCCAAGATGGATGTCGACACCCGAGTGACCACCGCGCAGTCCGGTCACTGAGATCTTGAAAGGATCACCTGTCGATTTTTCTTGAGCGTATTTCCAGATGGCTGTTGTGTCGCAACCGCCGGCGCAACCAATGCAAAGTTCGCCTTCATCTTCGGTGTCGGTGTTGAGTAAAATTTTTCCATGAAGCAAACCTTCTTGCAGGTTAATAGCTCCGGTCATCCCCGTTTCTTCGTCAATCGTGAACAGCGCTTCAAACGGTCCATGCTCAATTGAATCCGATTGCAGGACCGCCATGATCGAAGCTGCCCCGATCCCATTGTCTGCGCCTAGGGTCGTGCCTTTAGCTTTGACCCAATCGCCATCAATGTAGGACTGGATACCTTGGGTTTCAAAATCGAAATCGGTGTCAGCGTTTTTCTGATGAACCATGTCCAAATGGCCCTGCATCACCACCGGCGTGACATTTTCTTTACCCGCGGTGGCCGGTTTACGGATGATGATGTTACCGACAGAATCGCTGATCACCTCAAGGCCAAGATCTTCACCGAACTTTTTAACAAACGCGATGATGCGCTCTTCCTTTTTAGAAGGGCGCGGAACCTGGTTCAGTTGCTCAAAGCAGCTCCAAACAGATTTGGGTTCGAGATCGGCTACGTCTTGGTTCATGAT
>CAYOZV010000157.1:1969-9078 GCA_964408465.1 uncultured Pirellulaceae bacterium | reverse complement strand
TCAAACGTCCAGCTCGCCGACGTCCAGGGCGTGTTGTTCGATGAATTCGCGACGCGGTTCGACTTTGTCGCCCATGAGAATACGGAACATGTCATCGGCTTCGCTGACGTTGTCCATCTTTACCTGAATCAAGGTTCGGTTGTCGGGGTCGAGCGTGGTTTCCCGAAGCTCTTCGGCGTTCATCTCACCAAGTCCCTTGTAGCGCGTGACTTGGATTCCTTTTTCACCGGCGGCCCTCACCGCACCGACCAAGCCGCGTAAATCTTCCAAGCCCGCTTCGGTCTCTCCGCGTCGGAGGATATAGCGCGGTGCTTCGAGACCTGTCCGGTCTTCTGGGAGAAGCGCCTCGATATTGAAACCGAACTCCGTAATGTCCCTCAGCGCTGAATTGATCGTGCGAACTTCGTGGAATTCTTTGATCTGTAAACTGGTTTCATCCTTACCGGCATCTTCACTGGCTGAATCATTATCGTCAGCGTCGGTATCGACCGAAAGTTCGACTCCCGATTCCGATTCCTGCTTTTTAATGAACTCGTCCAACTCCTTGCGGTCGGTGAACCAAAATTCTTTGGTATCTAAAAACGCATGGTAGACCGGTAATCGACCCGTTTCCAAATTGATGCGGTTGGCATGCGTTCGGAGATTGATACCCCGCCGCTCCAAAGCCAGAATCGCATCTTCGAGCGTCGCCAGCGTAATGCACAGCTTCCGCATCTGTTCGCCTTCGATCTTGAAACCTGAGCCCTCAAAGGACGTATCGGTGAGACCACGATCCATTAACTGCTGACGCATTTCCTCTTCGGATTGAACGTAGTAAGTTTTGCTTTTGTTCTTCACACGGAAAAGTGGCGGCTGAGCCACATAAACGTGTCCGGCTTCAATCAGTTGGTACATTTGTCGATAGAAAAAGCACAGCAACAATGTGCGGATGTGCGAACCATCAACGTCAGCATCGGTCATGATGATGACCTTCTCATAACGACGCTTACTCAAGTCTTGATCTTCGCCAATGCCAACACGTAGAGCATTGATCATGCTCTGAACCTCTTCGTTGGCCAGCACTTTATCTTCGCGCGCTTTGTAAGCGTTGATGATCTTACCGCGTAGTGGCAAAATGGCTTGGAATTCCTTCAGCCGTCCACCCTCGGCACTGCCACCGGCGGAGTCTCCTTCGACCAGATAAATTTCGCACTTCTCTACATCGTCGCTGAGGCAATCCCGCAGCTTCCCTGGCAGGCCACTTCCCCCCAAGACCGATTTTCGACGAATCTTTTCGCGGGCCGCCCGAGCCGCCTCACGTGCCTCGGCCGCTTGGACGCCTTTTTTGACGATGACTTTGCCCTCTTTGGGATTCTCCTCCATGAAGATTTTAAAGAATTCGCCAAACGCCGAACTGATAATGCCTTCGACCTCGTTATTACCCAGCTTCGTTTTCGTCTGACCTTCGAACTGCGGATTAGGAACCTTTAACGAGATGATCGCCGTCAGACCTTCGCGAAAGTCCTCGCCGGTGATGGTCATGTCCTTGGGCAACAGTTTGTTATTTTTGGCATAATTGTTGATCGTGCGAGTCAGCGCCGATCGGAAACCAGAAACGTGCGTGCCGCCCTCGTGAGTGCTGATATTGTTCGCGTACGAGTGGACGTTATCTTTGATGTCTGTGGTGTATTGCAGGGCGATTTCATAACCTACACCCTGCGATTCACCGTTACAGTAAATGACGTCGGCGTGAACCGGATCGCTGGCACGGTTGAGATATTCAACGTATTCAATGATGCCGCGTTCGTAATAAAATTCGTCGCTGTCGTTGGTACGTTGATCCTTGAAAATCAATCGCACGCCGCTATTGAGAAACGCCAGTTCTTGCAAACGCTTGTGGAGAATTCCGTATTCGAATTTGGTAACGGGGAAAATCTGCCCGTCCGGTTTGAACGTCGTTTTCGTGCCGACCTTATCCGTCTTACCCGCCGTGGAAACGGCACCGGTGGGAACGCCGCGTTCGTATCCTTGCTGGTGGATCTTTCCGTCTCGATAGACCTCGACTTCGCACCATTCTGATAGGAAGTTAACCACGGTGACGCCAACACCGTGTAGACCACCGGATACTTTGTAAGGGTTTTCGTCGTCTTCATCTTCGGGGTCTGATTCGCCGAATTTACCGCCGAACTTCAACATCGTCATGACGCCTTCTAACGTGGTGACCTCGCGGTCTTCTTCTTCGGAAAGTTGGTCATGACGCCCAACCGGAATTCCGCGACCGTCATCGGCGACGGTGATCGAACCATCGGTGTTGATCGTGACAGTGACCTTGCTGGCGAACTCGGCCATCGCTTCGTCGATCGAGTTGTCGACGACTTCGTAGACCAAGTGATGCAGTCCTCGGGCGGTGGTATCACCGATGTACATCCCTGGTCGCTTGCGTACGTGTTCCATATCAGACAAACGTTTAAGCTGGCCAGAACCGTATTCTTTGCTATTTTCGTTACTCATCGAGGTTCAATGCTTCCTAGGGAAAATTTTATATCTTTGATTTTGTTCTGCGGTACACGTTTACTCAGTTCCGCGATCAGTTTCTTTTTTTGAAAACCTAAATGTTGGTTTACCGCGGCGCTGCTGACAAACACTTCCAACACGCCGCGGCTGATGTTGCCTACTCTTGTTTTGGTTTGCCACTTCGAGCCAACAATCGCGTTCCACGTATCATCAAGTTCGTCGTTTGTTTTGGTTTGTCCATAACCTTTACGCGCCATCAGCTGGCTGAGAATGTTTGCCGGTCGTTTAGGTCGACGTTTGTACCGGCGGCGTTGGTTGGTTAGATCGGTGGCTTGATCGAAGTCGAGATTGTCGTAGTTGTCTTCCATTTTAAACTCGCCTCCTAACTCATCTTTCAAGCTCCCCTAAATCCTATTCCTCATTTTTGGTTCTCTACCGCCGATCCTTACTCAGCGGCATGATCACGTAGCCGTATTCGTCTTCGGTGCTACAGTAAGCGGCCTGTTCGCCGTCCTTGATGTCAAACGTGAACGTCTTGTCGGGTTGGAGCACTTTTAGAAAATCAGCCACATATCGGTGATCCAACGTGATCGTCATTGAGTCGCCATCGTAGGGGACCGGCATTTCAATGCGCGACTCGCCGATCTCTGCGGTTGTGTTGCTCAGCACGAGCGAACCATCCCCGAACGTGAAATCGACACCGCGGCTTTCGTCGCTGGAGACAATCGCCGCCTGGCGAAGCGATTGATACATGGGCCCAACCGCAATTTCAATTTTGTGCCCGTCATCGCGTTTGGGAATTACATCGCGCCACTTGGGATATCGACCTTCGACCAAACGCGTGAAGAAAATACCGTCAGGAGACCGCACCAACAGTTCGTTCGCCTGGGGCGATAACTGAACCTTTTCATCGGAATCGGGAAGGATCCGGTCGATCAACTGCATCGAACGAGACGGCACGATCGTCGAAGTACCCGTGTCCGCCGGCGATCCTACCGATTCGATCTTTCCGTGCTGGACTGCCAGTCGGCGACCGTCGGTTCCAATGGCGATTAATTTATCGCCGTCCATTTCTAATTTTACTCCGCCCAACGCATAGCGACTGCTTTCGGCGTCGGTGGCGAACAACGTGCGCTTAATCAATTCCCGCAGAACATTGGCCGGAAGTTCGTAGTAATCCTTGGCTTCAAAATCCGCCACGTCAGGAAATTCATCCGGATTATGAGCCTGCAGTTCGAACTTACTGCCTTTGCCTTTGATGATCGTTTTATCTGGCGTCGCGTTGATGTCCAACGTCTCATCGCGCGATTCCCGCAGAATCATGCTCAATCGAGTCACCGGGATAACGGCCGATCCGGCGGACTCGATTTTCACATCGGCCACCACAACGCGGATGCCGACCTCCATGTCGGTGGCTGTCAGTACGCATGCCGAATCTGTGCACTCGATTTTGACGTTTTGTAAAATCGCTTTGGGGCTGCGCGAAGGTGCCACCGTCGCCGCCAATTGGAACGCTTTAAAAAACGGCTCTCTTTGAATTGTTATTTTCACGTGTTGCCTTTGATTTTTCTTTTGTGTGGCTTTGTTTTGATTGAATGGAGAGTTTTGATTTATGACTTAAGTCGATTGCTCAGGTTGCCCTGGAAAGGGCGAAATCAAATAGCTTATATAAGTTCTTTTTCAGTCTTCTTATTTATGTGATGGCCAAAACTGTTCATAACTACAATGACATCGTCTTTAAGTCGTTCAATAGCATGAAGTTAGAGACTAAATCTCTCAGTGGATAACCTGTTTGTTTGATGGGTTGCTGAGTGTTGGTTGGGCGTGAACAAATATGTTGGTAAGTCTGAAAATCGAATTGAGTGTTGGAAAACAAAACAGCCGGTGACAGCTCCGACAAACATTCGACAAGTTTTCCAGAGTCGTGTTTGGATGAAATTTCAAGGGAACGGGTCACCATCACGTCTGATAAATCTGCGCCGCAAACTGATCGGTCAGTTGCTGTTTGAGCGCGTCGATGGCGGCGGTCGTCGCGTTGGTTCCACCTTCTTCGTAGATAGAATTGATTTTTTGATATGCGTGCAGCACGGTCGAATGATCTCGATTGCCGAACGCGTTGCCGATTTTGACAAAACTGGTTCCCAATAAAGAACGAGTCAAAAAGATCCCAATCCCACGGGCCAGCACGACGGTTTGCTTACGAGAAGCACTCTTTAGGTCGCTCATCTTCAAGGAAAACTTCTTTGCCACCCGTTTCTGAATCAGCTTGATCATCTTTTGCTGGTCTTCATCACCCGGTTGCAGCAACGCCATCAAAGAAGCTTGATCGATCGTCGACCGACTGCCTTCGACTTTGAATTTCAGCTGAATTTGAACGAACAAGTGCTTAAGTTTTGGAACCGTTACGGCGAAACGTTGGGTCAACATTTCAATAGCATCGTCGGTTAGTTCAACGTCGTGAATGACCGCCAGTTCTCTTACGATTTCCAGTCGAGCATCGTCACCCGGAGGATTCAGCGGAAGACTGAGCCCGCTGGAAAGTCGCGAAGACAATCGGGAGCTGATCCCGTCAATCGCCAAAGGCAGGGTAGGGGAGGTCACCAGCAGTGGTTTGCCTGAGTCACAGCAGAATTGGACTAATGAGACCAATTCGTTTTGAGCGGGTGATTTGCCAATCAATTGATTTAGGTTATCCAAAACAATCGCCGGCGCAGAATGGAATTTAGCGCGAAACTCGTTGACCGAATCGGTATCAATCGCGGCATAAAACCGACGGGCAAAATCTGAACCGGAAATAAAGATAGGTGCTTCGATGAGATGGTTGGTGCTCTCATCGGCAAAACCAACCCCCATCATTTTTGAGACCAACGCCATCGCGAGGGATGTCTTTCCGGTTCCGCTTGGCCCGTAAAGCACAATTGGCATTAAACCTGTCGACTGTCCGTCGGTCGCACCGGTCATTTGATTGAGAAAATCATCGGTCGTTAAATACCTCAGCAGTGAATTGGCTTCATCGCCAACAAACCGAGACAAACCGGTCGCTTGTTGAGTGCCGCTATCGGTGACATCGACGAAATCCGACCGCCATTGATGGTCTAAGGAAACCGAAAATACGGAGTTCGAATTGTCGGTCAAAGCGGTTGACATTAACGGTCTTGAAGAAGGGATTTTGGATCGCGTATTTACGAGATTATTGATCCCAAATTTTAACCGATTTCGCCAATTTTTAGTAGCGACGACAGGGCCTTATTCGGCAATTTAATTTTGCCTCAACGAACCTATTTTATCGCAAATTTTCGGCTGAAGTTGACAGGAACGAGCTAGGGCGTTGATGTGGATAACTTGTTTAAAATCTGTTTGCAGATTGTCAGACAAGTGTCAATTTCTTGTTCGGTATTGAACGCTCCTAAACTGAACCGAATCGATCCATCGACAACATCATTGTTGCCCCCCATCGCGATGATCACATGCGAAGGATCGCTGGAACCGCTGGCACACGCAGAACCCGTTGAGATAGCCAAACCAGCAAAGTCAGCCGCCATCAAAAATGCTTGACGATTGACCCCCGCAAAGGAAACGTTCAAGGTGTGAGCCATGCGGTCGGCGGTCGCGCCGTTGATCACGACCGAGGGCTCGATCGACTGCAGTCCGCTCTGCAGGCGATCGCGCAAGCGTTTGATGTTTGTTTCTCTTTGAGTGTCGTGTTGAAATTCTGTCAGCGCCGCGTGCATACCGGCGGTCAGGGCGACGTCTTCGGTGCCGGGGCGGGTGGCCATTTGCTGGAATCCGCCAAAGAGCATCGGAGACAGTTCGACACCATGCCGCACCATCAGTCCGCCGACTCCGCGTGGGCCGTGAAATTTATGAGCGGTCATCGACATTGAATCGACGCCCAGATCCGAAAAATTGACGTCAGTTTTACCAACGGCTTGAACGGCGTCGCAGTGGAAATGGACGCCGTGTTGGCGGCATAGTGCCGCGGCCTGCTTGATCGGTTGGACGACACCCGTTTCATTGTTGGCCGCCATAATCGACACCACGGCGATGGGGTCCTGTTGGTGGCTGGCGATTTTTTCCTGCAGTTGATCCAAATTGATCACCCCGTTGCCATCCACCGAAAGCGTTTCAATGCGGTACCCAACGGTACCCAAGTAATGGGCAAACGTGAGCACACTAGGATGTTCGACAGCGCTGATGATGACGCGCAACGGCGAGTCGCCGGCCGGGTGTTTGCTGGCACTGGCGGTCGCTAATCCGGCCAACGCCAGATTATTGCTTTCGGTGCCGCCGCTGGTGATGATCAGGCGGTCGGTTTGCATCCCAGTAGAAACGCCGCCAAGCATCGCGATCATCTCGGATCGAAGCTGTTCCAGCTTCCGCCGCGCGGCTTGGCCCAGCCGATGTTGGCTGGCCGGATTGACGTAGCGATCTTGGTAGCAGCGGGCGATCGTCGCCGCCACGGTCGGGCTGATGGTGGTGGTGGAATTATTGTCTAAGTAAATCGCGTTCATAGTGTCTGCATGGATCGTAGTGGATCTTGTTAAAAATAAAGCGGGGAAAAAGAAATTAAAGAAAATTAAAAAAATACACCACCCCTAACATAAAAAACCACATTT
>CAYOZV010000157.1:0-1959 GCA_964408465.1 uncultured Pirellulaceae bacterium | reverse complement strand
ATCCACCACCGGTCACTTCAATCAGCACTTTGCTTGAGATCCTCGGGTACCGATTCGGCGGTCACTCTGGTCGGTACGCTACCGAAGTCTCCGTTATCGAATTTTTCTGCCGCCTTGAGCCATTGGTCTACTTTTGCGTCAGGGTCGCTGTTGGCCTTTGCCACTTTCGCGGCCAAACGATAAGCATCAGCGAATTTTGTTTGGATGTCGGATTTGAATTCTTCGATCGAACGATCGTCACCTTCGTGGTACTCCTCTGGGATCGCGACCAACAAAATTTCCGGCAGGTAAAGGTAAAGCCCCTCGCGCGCCATCGTTGCGACTTCGGGCCACAGTAGACCAGCAAGTTCCGGATAGGCGGTGGTCCACTGGTCGGAATTATAGTTTAGATAGTGGGTCAGAAATCGCGCGTCGAATTCGTGGGAGAGTCTGTTGCTGTACTGCATGTCTTCGCTGCACAGATCCCACTTTTGGGGTTTCGAGTTGACGATCGTGATGTGGCCGTCAGCGGCGATCGAACCGCAGTAATCCAGAATTGAATTTTCGCGTTTACTGCGGAGAGTGCCTGAGAGCGGGCTGCGGCGATAGGCGAATCGACGCACCGAAAAATCGTCGGGGGAGAACTCGCGTCCGGACACCGAGCACCCATAAAATTCGGCAAACAACAGCGGTAAAACGACACAGAACACAATCAGCAAATAGACCCAGAGATTTTTCATAGATTATAAAATTGAAGAAAAATTCATTTGTCGCCCTCAACGCTCAATATACCGCGATTTTTAACCGATGAATCGCAAGCAAACCCGTTAAGGTTGGCAAAAACGGAGGCAAAATTAGTTACATTCATTGTAGTGGACGACGCCACGAGTCCCAGCCGATCCACTTAACTATTGCGATAGCAGCGCGATAGCAACCAGACATCAGCGATCTATTGACCCGCAGGACTTGTTGCCTTGTCCACTACTCAAACGTAACTGGTTTTTTCCCATGGTTGAAAATCAAGCATCTTCGGATCCCGACGCGCTGCTGCAGCGCGTCGAAGCGATCCTCTTCTTGGCTCGTAAGCCACTCAATAGCCGCAAAATTGCTCAGCTTGCTCAGCTGGAGGATGGCACGCAAGCACGGACGATGATCGGTCACCTTAATCGACGTTATGACGAGGTCGGCCGCGCATTTCATGTGAAGAAAATATCGGGCGGTTTCCAGATGCTGACTCGGCCTCAATTTTTCGACTGGATCAACCGATTAGAACATTCTCCCAATCGAGTTCGGTTGTCCAGCCCGGCCAGGGAAACGTTGACGGTGGTCGCCTACCGACAGCCGATTATCAAGGCAGACATCGAATCGATTCGAGGGGTAGGTTGCGGCGAAATGTTGCGGCAATTATTGGAAAAGGGGCTGGTCAAAATTTCAGGTCGTAGTGAAGATCTTGGGCGGCCGTTTTTGTACGCAACCACGCAGAATTTTTTGACCGAATTCGGGCTCAACAGTCTCCAAGAACTGCCAAAATTTGATACTCTAGCGGGCCCCGGGATACCCAATTGGAGTGCGGCGGAAATTGAAGAATCTGACGTCGAAGATGAAGAGGAAGATGATGAAGACGAAGATGAAGATGACGAAGAAGAAGATGACGACGAATAAGATCCACAACGCTGACGCGACACAACAATGCTGAACACACTTGTGCTGCCAAGGAGAATTTTTAAGTGAACCAGTTACTAGAAAAATCTGTTGACCGCCAACTTGAGAGTGACGATTTGAACATGACCTCTTCTGCAACACCATCGCTTCTATTAACCGCCAGTGAATTTGGGTTGCAAGCGTTGGCAACGACTGAACTGGAACCGTCGCGCTATGACTTTCTCGCGCCGTACATCATGGCCGAAATTGACGAAGAAGAAGAGGAGGATGAGTACGAAGAGGGTGAAGAGGAGGATGAGTATGAAGACGGTGAAGAAG
>CAYOZV010000156.1:0-11045 GCA_964408465.1 uncultured Pirellulaceae bacterium | reverse complement strand
CCAACTACTCGGGACCAGGAGCACTAACTTTTGACGGCACGACGTTGACGTTCACCAGCGACGGCAACCCGATGGACGATTTGTGCATCCAACTGCGCGCCATTAACGACAGCTTCGTCGAAGGCCCCGAAGACTACACCGTTTCGATTCTCAACCCGGGAACAACCACCGCAAGCCCGATCACCACCGGCGGGCCAACCACCGTCACCACGACCATCACCGACGGCGACGTTGCGACGTGGAGTATCAGCGGTGATGCGGTGGTCGGCGAAGGCACCGATGCGAAATACACCGTCGCGCTGGCGGGCACGCTACAATCAGGTGAAACGGCAACGGTTGAACTGGCAATCAGCGACACCGACACAACGGCGGCGGACTACGCTAATTTTGTCGATGCTGTCAATGCAGCGATCGTCGGCTACACGGGGCCCGGAGCACTCACCTTTGATGGCACCACGCTGACCTTCATCAGCGACGGGAATCCGATGGCCGATCTGTGCATCGAAATAGCGACAGTTGACGATGCGTTTGTCGAAGGCAACGAGGACTACGCCGTTTCTATTGCCAACGCCGGAACTACCACCGGAAGCCCAATTATCGTCGGTGGAACAACCACGGTCACCACAACGATTACCGACAATGACACCGCGACGTGGAGCATCACCGGAGACCCGACCGTCGGCGAAGGTGCTGACGCAAAATACACGGTGGCGTTGACGGGCACTCTGCAATCAGGCGAAACGGCAACGGTTGAACTTGCCATCGGCAACACCGACACGACGTCTGCCGACTACGCTAACTTCGTCGCGGCGGTCAACACCGCGATCGCCAATTACGCAGGCGCCGGAGCGCTGGCCTTCGACGGCACGACGCTGACCTTCACCAGCGACGGCAACCCGATGGACGATTTGTGCATCGAACTGACGACCGTTGATGATGTGATTTCCGAAGGACCCGAAGACTTCACCGTTGGCTTGAACAACCCCGGTTCTACCACCGGCAGCAGCACGGCGGCGTTGGCGGATCCGGTGTTCACCACGATCGAGGACAATGACTCCGTCCAGTGGAGCATCACCGGAGATGTGACCGTCGACGAAGGCGGCACCGCGCAGTACGTGATCGGGCTGAGCGGGATCCTTCAGTCTGGCGAAGACTCTAGCGTGTTGCTGACGCTGTCGGACCTTGAAACAAATTCGGCCGACTACGACACATTCAGCGCGGCCGTTCAAACGGCGGTTGCGTCACGACCGGACCTGACGTTTGACGCCGCGACCGGAACTTTAACCGCCACAGGCACCGGCGCGGTGATGGCGGACTTGATAATCGACCTCGACGCCGTTGACGATACGATGATCGAGGGTAGCGAACGATATCAAGTTCTATTATCCAATTCGACCAGCAACACCGGCTTGGTCACAGGCATTGATCCGGCCCAAAGCACCGTCACCACAACGATCCAAGACACCGCCGGAGATGGCGGCGCCCCAGAAACCGCGACATGGTCGATCGGAGTCGATCAAACTGTTCCCGAAGGCAACCAAGCCGCGTACGAGCTGACCTTGGCTGGCGACTTGCAGGCAGGAGAGATCATTTCGGTCGATGTGAAGTTGTCTGATGTGGACACCATCGCGACGGACTACGGCAGTTTGGATTCGGCGGTGACGTTGGCGGTGGCCACTTACGCCGGACCGGGCAACGTTGCTTGGGATGGCACAACGTTGACATTCACCAGCGACGGCACCGGACCGATGGATCCACTTCCGCTGAACTTGGCAACGGTCAACGACAGCTTTGCCGAAGGTGCCGAAGATTTCTTGATCGCGCTGTGCAATTCTAATTCAACAACCGGTGCCGCCAATGCGATCGACGCGGCGGCCGATGATGTCGTCACGACGATCGACGACACCTTCGGCCCAGGCGCGGACGATGTCACTTGGTCGATCATTGGCGACAATACTGTCGACGAAGGTGCAACCGCCACGTACACCGTTTCGATCATCAACGGGCTGGCCGCCGGCGATGACGCGACGGTCGAACTTTCGATCGGCGACATTGACACCGCGATCGCGGACTACGCGGGTTTCAACGCCGCCGTTGTCGCAGCGGTGGCGAACTACAATTCCGGCTCCAACCCTGGCAACGTCGACTGGGACGGCACGACGCTGACATTCACCGCGGCCGCCGATGGCGATACTTTGACCGGGTTGGTGATCGAACTTGGTGCCGTCGATGATGCGTTGCTGGAAGGCCCCGAAATCTACGACGTGACGCTGGGCAATTCGGGAAGCAACACCGGCATCGTGGTGTTCGTGGATCCGGCCCTCAATACCGTGCTGACCACCATCAACGATATTGACGGAGACGGTGGCCCCGCCGAACTTGGTGGCGTGTGGTCCATTACAGGGCCGGCGACGGTTACCGAAGGCGACCCGATCACGTTCACTGTTGCGTTAACCGGAAACCTACAATCCGGTGAATCGACCGCCGTACAGTTCAGCACCGGCGACATCGAAACAAACGGCGGCGACTACTCCAACGTGAGCGCGTCGGTAACCGCCGCGGTGACGGCCTACAACAATAACCCAGCCAACCCCGGCACACTGAACTGGGATGGAACGTTCTTGACGTTTGTCAGTGACGGGACGGGGCCGATGAACAATTTGGACGTGACGTTTGCTTCAGCCGATGACCTGTTGATTGAAGGCGACGAGCGTTTGAATTTAATGCTGGCCAATGCCTCGAGCACCACCGGACTGAGCCCAACGATCGCTCCGGCGGATAATCTTGTAACGACCACGATCGTCGACAATGACACTCCTCAGTGGTCCGTTGCGGGCCCTGCGGTCACCGGCGAAGGCACAACGGCGGACTACACCGTTTCCTTGTCTGGCGTTTTCCAAGCCGGCGAAGTCGTTTCGGTGGACATTGGTTTGTCAGACATCGACACTACCAGCGCGGATTACGGGAGCCTGATTGCGGCCGTCAACGCGGCCATTGCCTCCAATCCGGATGTGGTCTTTGATCCGGCCACGGGGACACTCATGTACATGGCTCCCGCCGACGGTGCGTCGATGGCAGATTTGGTCATCCAGTTACCGATCGCTACTGATGGCATTAGCGAAGCGCCCGAGGATTTCGTGATCGCGCTCAGTGATCCTGCCAGCACCACCGGGCTGTCGCCGACCATTGACGCCGGCGCCGGTGATGTCGTGACGACAATCAACGGATCACCGGTCACCACCCCTGACGATTACTTCACCAACATCGACACGCCGTTTGTTGGCAATGTGTTGACCAACGATTCAGATCCCGATGGAGATGTGCTGACGGTCACCGAGGTCGATGGTCAGCCGATTGGCGGCCCCATCCTGACCGACTGTGGCACGGTTTTGATGAACCCCAACGGTTCGTTTACGTTCACTCCGCTGCCAGGATTTTCCGGCGTCGATACTTTCGAATACACGGTGGTTGATGAGTTTGGCAACGTAGAAATGCAAACGGTCACGATCACCATCAACGAACCGGCGATTGGATCGGCGAAATCCGTTTCCGACGCGGTGCCAAATGGCGACAACTTCGATGTTACCTTTAGGATCGTCGTCGGCAATCTTGGCAATGTTCCGTTGGATAATTTAACGGTGCTGGATGACGTGACGGCCAGATTCGGTTCGGCACTGGTTGCGACCAGCACGCCGTTGATTTTTGGCACCGAAGGACTCGGGACACTGCCGACGATCAATCCGAACTGGATCGGCGACACTTCACAGAACTTGATCACCGGTGGCGTTCTAACGCCGGGAGGTTCTTTCGAAATTGCATTTACGATCACCATCGACCCCGATGCAGACGGACCGGCTGGGGGGCTGAGCAACCAAGCCACCGTTTCGGGGCAAGGCATCAATCCCGATGGTACACCGATGACCGGCAGCAATGGCGATCCGTTCATCGTCAGCGACGACAGCGACAGCGGATCAAACCCATCGGGAGACAACGGCAACGTGGGAACGGATGATGCAACGGAAATCGTGATCGCCGATTTGGGTGTTGCCAAAGCCGTTGCCGACCAACCTGAACTATTGGCCAACGGAAACTATTTGGTTCCCTTCAGCGTCGTCGTTGAGAACACGGGAACCGTCGGCCTTGGCAGCCTGAGTTTACAAGAGGATCTGGCAACTCAGTTCGGCGACGCGTTTGTGGGCGTCAGCGGATTCCAGTTGGCACAACCACCGGCCAGCTCAGACAGCGACGTCGCCCTCAACGTGCCCTTCGACGGAACGGGCGTGACGGAGATGATCGCTGCAAACAGCATCTTGGCCGTTGGCGATTCGTTCACGCTGGAGTTCAGCGTTGAACTTGATCCGACCAGCGTCGCCGGCAGCGTTGGCAACCAGATTTCGGCAACCGCCGGTGCGATTGATGACAGCGGCAATCCACTGCTGGATTCATCAGGCAATCCGGTCCTAGGAAGTGACCTCAGTGACAGCGGCACGAATCCAAGATCGTCCAATCCTGGATCGCCAGACGACACCGGTTCGGGTTCGGACGTTACCTCGTTCACGCCGCCGACGATTCCTTTGGGTGAGATTTCGGGATCCGTGTTTGTTGATTCCAACGGCAACGGCGTGTTGGATTCTGGGGAAAACGGCATCGAAGGCGTCGAAATCAATCTGACCGGCACCGATGTGTACGGCAACGCGGTGGATCTGACGATATTGACCGACGCCGCAGGAAATTACTCGTTTGAGAATCTCGTCGCGGGCGTTTACGACGTCGTGGAAACTCAACCCACTCAATTCAACGACGGAGCCGACAGTTCTGATGCGGCGGCGTCGATTGGCGATGACCAGTTCAACGGGATCAACCTTGGATTTGGTGAGCGGATTTTCAACAATAACTTTGGCGAAGGCCAGCCTGGCACCTCTGGTAATCCGGCTCGGTTGCCGGCGCTGCTGCCGTTTGGAAATGGACTGAACAATCGCATCAGCAATTTCCTTGGCGGACCAGGTCCAGTTTATTCCGGCGTACCCATCGGCAGCAACGCCAATCCGCTAACTCTGGACAGCGGCCGGGCGGTCACCGGCGGTTACGCGACTGAGTTTGCGGTAGCTCCGGCAACTGAACCGTGCGGGCCGTGTGGAGATTCAGTCCAAACGATGGAGCCGGTCCAAGAAGTTGTCGTTTGCGATCCATGCGAACAGGCGGCGAATGGCATCATCGTCACTGAAGATGTTTCTCAGGAAGTCGTTGAATGCTCGACTTGCGAGGAAGAGCTAACGACATGCGAAACCTGCGACGAGTGTTCTAACTGCTGTGGATGTTGCAACGATGCTGGTTCGATTAAAAAACGGGGCGTGCTGTTCCGGTTGGGAAATTGGTTGCGGCAGCAGTAGGCAGGACCGAGCGACATTATCGCTCAGTTTTGCAAGCTGATAGCGGGTGAAACTTGATGGCCTCCGGTCCATCAGTCGTTTGGGGGGACGGAACATTCGCGACAAATGCACTACTTTGAGTACCTAAGCCCAGCGGTGAATCGAGTAAAAAAATCGTTACAATTGAGGTAGGTTTTGACACACAGTTCAACGACTGGGGTGGTCATGATTTGGAATTTCCAAAATGAGAAGGGAGCCTTTTCGGCTGACGTAGCGCTACGGTTTCATTTTAATGGTAACGCAATTGAGCTAGGCCAGCTTGGCCCAGGTTTCGCCATCTTACGTGAGGCGCAAAAAACCGACGCGACCGAAGGCGAAATCGAGTCGATCGTGGATAACAAAACGACGCGCTATAAGGTTCGAATCACCAGTCCAATTACCGAAGCATCAAAACGGTTTACCTTCGAAGTGGCGTAACAACGCAACTGAACCCCGCCGCTGATCATCAAGTGCAACGATCGGCAGTGGATCTTCTAAACTCTTCCGCTGCCATTTACCTTCGCTGAACCGGGCAACATCGCCACTAATCGAGCCCAACGCAACGCTAATTGCCATGTAGCACGCTTTAGTGGAAGAATGGGGCGGATAGGCGTGTGACTCGCTTTCGCGCCGAGACGGATCAGGCGACACGCTGGATGTCTTTTGCATTGTTAGAAGTTGAGAAAGGCTTCAGAAGGATCTCAGCCTAGAAGGGCTTGCCGAAAATGATGGCGGCGTTGGAAAGAAAAACCGACACGTAACCCAATCACAAAATTTTGCCGCTGTGTGTTTTGTTGGATTCGCAAGCTCATCAAACAAAACACACCGCCGGTCGTTTGAGTTCCTCAAACGAATCGAGTAACCTTTATTTCAAGTGAGACCACGAACAGTTTTAACAATCAATGGGACATCCCCGTACAAAACCAAAGATCTAGACCGTTTACTTATGAAAGTTGAGCAGCCGAAGAAGCGTAAGCCCAAATAAACTCCCACCCCCAAGAAGAACTTCCTGCCTCCATGACGACTCCTTTCCACGCTAAGTACTTTGCTTACGACCTGACGCGCTCTGGCGGTGATGGAGTCGATCGTTTGACCCAATCCCTGTTCAATGCATCGGTGGATTTGAATCCACACCAAGTTGAAGCCGCACTCTTTGCAATTCGTTCCCCACTTTCCAAAGGGGTCCTCCTCGCTGACGAAGTTGGACTGGGTAAGACAATTGAGGCTGGTCTTGTACTTTGCCAATACTGGGCTGAACGGAAAAAGAAACTTTTGGTTGTTTGTCCGGCGTCATTGAGAAAACAATGGCAGATCGAACTGGAAGAGAAGTTCAACCTTCCGGCCATTGCTGTTGATTCACGGTTATTCAAGAAGGCAGAAAAAGAAGGCCTTAACGTCTTCAATCAAGATAAAGTGATCATCGTCTCGTATCACTATGCCGCTCGGATGGCAGAGCAGCTTCGTTTGATCCAGTGGGACATGGCCGTCATTGACGAAGCTCACAAGTTAAGGAACTCATATCGCGCAAGCAACAAGATGGGGCAGGGGATACGTTGGGCACTAGAGGACCGTCGAAAGCTTCTGCTTACCGCCACACCTCTTCAAAACTCATTGACCGAACTGTACGGCATTGCCACCCTCATTGATGATGAGATGTTCGGTGACCTGCCCACTTTTCGAACACTCTATTCCAATGCTGATGGAGACCTCGATGATTTGAGATCGCGCATCAATGGTTTTTGTCTTCGTACACTCAGACAAGACGTACAGGAGTTCATACGTTATACAAAACGGCAACTGACTACGATTAAGTTTCGTCCAACTGATGACGAACACAAGCTTTACGAATCGGTGTCAGAGTTCCTTCAGAAACCTGATTCCTATGCTTTCCCTCAACGTCAGCGGCATTTGACCATTGTTGTGGTTCGGAAGGTTCTTGCTTCTTCTCCAATTGCTTTGGCTTATACCCTAGAAGTCATTCTTGAACGACTAAAGGGAATGCGTGATAACGCTGAAGACACCACGGATATCACATCAAAACTACTTTCCCAAGATGAAATTGGGGAAGACCTGTTAGACGAACTACTTGACGAAATCGAGCTTGAAGGTGACGGCGCCGACCAACCCGAAGGTGAAGAAGAAAAGGTTGACTTAGCTAAACTGGAATCTGAAATTGTTGAAGTCGAACACTATATTCGCTGGGCTCGAAGCATTGGCATTGATACCAAAACACGTCATTTGCTCAAAGCATTGACCATTGGTTACGAGAAACTAAAGGACATGGGGGCTGCTGAGAAAGCTCTTGTCTTCACTGAATCACGACGGACACAGACTCACCTCAAGGACTTCCTTGAGGCCAACGGGTATGCTGGACAAGTCGAAACCTTCTCCGGTACCAACAACAGCCCGGAAGCAACTGAGATCTATAAGAACTGGGTAGCCGCCAATCAGGACTCTGGGAAAATATCTGGCTCTAAACCAATTGATATGCGTCATGCCTTGGTAGATCACTTTGAATCAAGTGCCAAAATCATGATCGCCACTGAGGCGGCTTCGGAGGGAATTAACCTTCAGTTTTGTTCATTGTTAATCAACTTTGATTTACCATGGAACCCTCAGCGCATTGAGCAGCGGATAGGTCGCGTTCACCGCTATGGTCAAAAACATGATGTAGTTGTGGTGAATTTTCTCAATGAACGCAATGCGGCAGATGAACGTGTTTACGAACTGCTGCAGCATAAGTTCAAACTGTTTGACGGTGTCTTCGGCGCGTCTGACGATGTGCTGGGTCAGCTCGACAGTTCTGGAGGACTGGAGAAGCGAATTCTTGATCTTTACCAGCAATGTCGTTCTCCCCAAGAGATCGACACAGGATTCAAACAGCTACAGAATGATCTGGAAAAACAGATCCAAACCCGTATGGTGGAGACCCGTCAGAAGCTGCTGGAACACTTTGACGAAGATGTTCATTCACGAATCAAAGTCGACTACGACGATGCCATGCAGGCACTCGATTCGGTTGGTCGCCGGTTCTGGCGATTGACCAAGTTTGTACTCGGTGGTTTGGCAAATTTCTCGGATGACAATCTCACCTTTCGCTTGACAGAGACACCAGTTGAAACAGCACAGCTGGGAACGTATACGCTGAATCGAAAACGGAATTATCGAGAACGGAACCAAGAATCCATCACCGATGACATCGACAATCAGTTTTTGTATAGGTTTAGTCATCCTCTTGGTGAATTCTGTATTGATCGCGGCCAGTCTCTCACTCCATCAACGGCTAAGGTTGTTTTTGATCTCTCTGGATACTCAGCCAAAGTTTCAGCTGTTGAGCCACTGGTTAAAAAGTCAGGCTGGTTGATACTCTCACGCTTGGTGATTCAATCACTGGACGTACAAGATTACCTGTTGTTCTCCGGATTCGCTGATGATGGTACTCAGATCGAGCATGAGGTGTTTGAGCAACTGTTCAAGCTGGATGGACGTGTCGTTGATGAATTGTCTGTCCCTGAGGAGGTCTCCACGAGGTTGACCAATGATTCAAAACAGTTCGCATCAGCCACGACTCGTAAGTGTTTGGAAGAAAACAACAACCATTTCCAAGAACGTCGGATGCAGCTTTATCGGTGGGCAGATGATGTAGTCGCCGCCGCTGAACGAAACCTCTCCCAAGTCAAAACTGAAGTTCGCGCTGCCAATCGTGCTGCTGCCCTAGCGACCACTGTTGAAGAACAGGCACAAGCTCAGGAAACAATACGTGAGCTTGAAAAGAGAAAGCGCTCAGCTCGAAAAAAGATCTTTGAGACTGAAGATGAAATTGAAAACAAACGCGACCTCTTGATCGAAGCCCTACAGAAGAAGCTTGTTCAAGATGTTGATACCCAAACCCTGTTTGCCCTTCGTTGGGAAGTTGCATGACGAAATTAGAAGAGTTGATAGTCAAGTTGTCTGAACTGTTCGAGTTGGATAAAGCCGACCTCGACTTTGGCATTCACCGTATCATCAAGTCAAAACACGTACAGGTTCGTGATTACCTCGAGAACAGGTTGCCTAACACGGTTGAGACACACCTTGGTGAACTGGCTGCTGGGGAGTCGGCTAGCCAACTGGAAGAACTGCATCAGGAAGTGATTGGATCTTTCGGTTCCGATGCTATTGATGAAGCAGGTGAGATTAACGAAGCCTACGCTAAAACTCCGCTTGGAGAAAAGTATCAGCTGATTCGAGAATCTTCTTCGGGATCTCAGGCTTCAGGGAATGTCGAAAACGAAGTCTACTCCCACTTACTGGAGTTCTTCAGCCGATACTACGAGGATGCGGATTTTATGTCATTGCGTCGTCGAACTGCTGGGCGTGAATCGTACGCTATCCCTTACAACGGAGAAGAAGTTGTCCTTCATTGGGCTAACAAGGATCAATACTACATCAAATCCAGTGAAGATCTCAAGGACTACACGTTTACCATTCCTTTGGACTCAAAAGCTGACGGCGAGAAAAGCCGGGTTCAGTTTCGCCTGACCAAGATGGATGCGGTTCAGAACAACAACAAGGCAAGCCGTATCTTTCAACTAGATGAAGAGAAAGAAATCACGGCAACTGAAGATGAATTGGTGATTCCATTTCATTTTGCTGAAGGAAAGAAACGCGCTAAGACAGCCGAAGCGGAGTGGGAGGATTCAATCCTTAACGCGTTACCTAAAACGTGGCAAGAACAACTTGACAGAAAAGACGCAACCTACACCGGGAGTGGTGAACGTAATGTTTTTCAGAAACATTTGCGAAACTACACCAAGAAGAACACCTCTGACTACTTCATTCACAAAGACCTTGGTGGGTTCCTTCGTCGCGAATTAGATTTCTATGTAAAAAACGAAGTCATGTTTCTCGATGACATCGAAAACCGTCCAGCCAGCTACTTAGAGAGTGAACTACGAAAGATCAAAGCAATTCGCGCCGTCGCTCACGATCTGATCGACTTCATGAAGCAGTTTGAGGACTTTCAAAAGAAGCTTTGGCTGAAGAAGAAGTTTGTTGTTGAGACCAATTGGTGCTTCACTCTAGATAAAATCCCATCGGACCAATACTCGGAGATAGCTGCCAATGACGCTCAAAGAGAGGAGTGGGTAAAGCTGTTTTCGATTGATCGTATTAAAGGTGATCCAAACTCGGCCAACTATTCGAATCCGTTGACCGTTGAGTTTCTGGAGTCGAACCCTCACTTGATAGTCGACACGAAGTTTTTTACTAACAGTTTCAAGTACCAACTGCTGTCACAGTACGACGACTTGGAAAACCATGTCAGTGGCGTTGCAATACACTCAGATAATTTCCAAGGCGTGAGGTTTCTTGGAAAACGTTTTCAGACAACTCTCGACTGCATATATATTGACCCTCCGTACAACACAGACGCGTCGGCGATTGATTACAAGAATGGATATAAATCGTCGAGCTGGATTTCATTGATGGCGGATAGGCTGTCGGCAGCCCGACCATTGCTGAGTGAGCAAGGAGTACTAGTAGCCGCAATTGACGACGAACAGCAACGAGAGCTTAGCTTTCTTATGAGCGATGTCTTTCAGAAGAACCTCGGAGTAATGTGCGTTAGGTCCAATCCATCTGGCAGACCAACAAAAA
>CAYOZV010000155.1:9846-11098 GCA_964408465.1 uncultured Pirellulaceae bacterium | reverse complement strand
AGAGGTCTCTACTAAATTGTCAAAGATCAATGCTTCTTTCGAAGCTGCGATTCACAAACTAGTGCGAATCACGAAGGGCCAGATCATACTCAGTGAAGATTCACCGTCAACAGCACATTGCCGCTTTTCGAAAAAATATTCGACTGGGCAAGCATCCGGTCTAAACCAGACAATTCTGTCCCACCAAGGTTCACCGTGATGGTCACTCGAAAGTGACTTGGCTAACTCGGTTCCCCAAACATCGGAACATCCTTTGGCTGACTTGAATCAACTTTGAAAAATGCTCGTTTGCTCAAGGGGCGGAAGTAGATCGGATTTGCTCAGAAATGGAAAGGGCTGTTCGGGACATTTCTTGAAAATATTCCAAAGCGGCGCAGGAGTGCCGCACTCCAAATGTGGAGTGCGGTAGCCCTCTACCGCTTTGGAATATTTTCATCCTTCCCCTCTGCTCTCATTGACTCAGGCATCAAAACCTCGAAATCGTCCAAGACTTTAAGCTTGTCGGTCTTAAACCCATAAATGGTTTTCACCTGCGAGCGACTTGCAACCCTCTCAAACCAACCGGCTGAGCACCACGGATATTGATTCGCTGCGGATACCAATCCATGTTTCACCGCATTGTGATGAACGTAATTCAATCGCGCCAAATAGGATTTTTCATACGTTAACTCCGTCTCCCAAAAATTATGCCAGACCTGGCGATTGCGCTTTTGGTCACGATCGTTAACCCATGCTGCGGCGTTGTTGTGCAGATGCGAAAGCATCGGGCTCAGCGATTTGGCATCCTCAAGGGCATGGCCAACAAAATGGTAGTGATTTGAAAAGATTGCCCATGCCTCCAGTCGCCATCCGTATTGGTCGGCTTTGGCGAACAGTTCCTGCTGCAGATGATCAAGCGAATCAGGGGTGCGGAAATGATGCTGTTTGTGGAGGGTGGCAGCGGTGACGATGAAGGTGCCTTTTCCCTCAAGGCGATGAACGGGCGCTCGTGGCCAGTCGAGTTTTGCTGAGCTGGAAGAAACGCCGCAACTCCCCGAGCCTTTCAGCTGATTCAGAAAGGCGTCAAGCTTCCTTAAGTCGTTTGAATCGAGCGAAGCGATTTTTTTCAATATCGCTGGCCAAGAGACGTTGCTGTCTTCCAAATTCGACATCGGACTCTCCAGTTTCTTAGGCGGGACGACGTCGATTATACAAAATATTCCAAAGCGTTACGGGAGTACCGCACTCCAAATCTTACACCAGCTGCCACTTC
>CAYOZV010000155.1:0-9746 GCA_964408465.1 uncultured Pirellulaceae bacterium | reverse complement strand
ATTCCAAAGCGTTACGGGAGTACCGCACTCCAAATCTTACACCAGCTGCCACTTCTTTCGCAGATACCATTCGGCCGCCAACACCAGCACAAACACCACCAGAAACGCTCCCGCATCGTATTGCGTTTCGCCCATCCGCCAGGTCGTCGGGATCATGATCTTATCAATCGGTGGATCGGCAATGAATTCATCCAGCAACGGCCCCACATCCTCAGGCACCATCGCTCGGCCACCAAAAGGTTTCGTTGCGTTAGCCAATCGAGTTAGCTTGTCCGGATCGGCGACGGCGTTAGATTTTTCCTTATCGCGATCCATCACAACAAAATCTCGTACCGATTGACCGATCATTTCATCGCCCCGCGCGCCGCGCACCTCGATCCGATATAGCCCCGCCGCGTTCACCGCATCAGGATCAATTTCAGCAAAGAACTCGTTTCCCGACCTCTGCACAGGGATCATCACTTGTTCGCCTGCGGGCTGGGTCAGCCGCGCTTCAAATTCAACGTCGGTTTGAACCTCACCCGAAACCGTCTTCGCACTGACCCCAAATTTAATCCTTGGCCGAGGCGAAAACCGGCGCTGGGGCAGGTCGATCGAAACGGTTTCGTCATTCTTGGCATCCCAGAACGACAGCCACAATATGATCTGTCTCCAAAACTGATCGTATTCCTGCTTAAACGTGCGTTGCTTGGGATCGTTATCCACCCGGTAGAAATTCCACCGGCGAGTCGAATCGCCGGCGAACGCAAGCACGCGTCCACCAACGCCAACACTGGTGGAGACCAAGATCGGATTCTTTGCGTTGTCAGCGGTCTCCAGCAAAACCAGTGCGTTGTTTTTCACCGATTTGAAACGATTCGCCCCCGCCAACGGCGGTAGGTCTGCCCAGGCTTCCATTGCTGTATCGCCCAGTTTCGTCAGGTAGTGATTGCGGGTCGGTTTTAGCTTGATATTGCGATTGATATGCAGCTCTTTGCGGATGTCCGCCCCGAAGGCCTGGGCCTCATTCCTGGACATCTCGATGGGAAGAATATCCTCCAGCGGCGTGTCGGCGTACGCGCCGGCACCAAAGCTGTGAGTGCCGCCAAGCATGATCAACCCTTTGCCGTCGTTGACGGCTTGAGCCAACGCCTCCAGCGGACGCGTGTCGCTGTCTTTGTCACCGAGCGACCGAGCGTCGACGTCGTCAAGGATGAAGATGTCGTAGGTCGGGTCCTGAAACAGTCCTTCCAGCTGAACCAAGGCCGCTTCGTTATTGTTTGGCCTCGGCGCGATCACCTGGAAGTCGACTTCGATAAAGTCCGCCGTGGCCAGTGACCGGCGCAACGACCTTTGCTCATATCCGAGACTGCCGTTGAGGTATAAGATCCGCATTCCTTTGTCGTTGACCGTCAGGAACGCATCCAGTTCGTTGTTCCGCAGTGCTTTTTCACCCGGCATCGGCAACGCGCGGATTTTGATCCGAAATTCGCCCGGTTCCACCGGTTTGTAAATCAGTTCAATGTTCATCTCTTCTAACGCACGGGTCGGCCGGACAATTTTTGGATCTCCAGCAGCCACCTCGTTGCCGTCTGGGTCGATCAAGTACATTTGCACTTGGATGTCTTGATTGGCGTAGCCCCGTGCCACCAGCGTCGCGGTCGCGTTGAGGTTATTCTTCACGTTGACGACGTGTTGTTCGGCAAAGTTCTTGATCGCAACGTCGGCCAGCTGCCCACTGTCGCCGGGCAGCCCAAACAGGACGCTGTACAGCGGAATCTCAAGGTCCTTGATCGTGTCGATCGCCGCGGCCAGCTCCACTTCCGGCGACGTTGCCGTCTGCATACCGTCGCTGCCAAGGAAGATGCCGATCAGTCGTTCCCCACGCGATTGGATGCCCGTTTGAAAGATGGGCGACCCTAAATCTGTTTCGCTGCCTTCGGGCGAATCTGGCAGCACGACGATCCCATCGGTCGCTTCGATTGGATAGGCTTGCGTGTCAAAGCCGAAGAATCGAACGTCGATTTTGTTCTCCTTGAGCGCTCGGAATTTGTCGGCGTTGGATTCGACCATCGTCTTGAGCGCGGCCCAGCGTGACGAGTCGTCGTCGACGTGGGGCAGTTGCATACTGCGGGTCGAATCGAGCAGGAACATCAACAGCGCTGCTTGATTTTGCTCGGTCTTTTTCACGCAGCCCGGCCTCAGACACGCCAATAGCGCCAGCAAAATTGCCAACGACCTGAGCCCCGTCAGCGTCAGCAGCTTTTTACGGCTGAGCGTCTTGAAGTTCGGGACCAGCAACAGCAATAGTGCTAATCCAATAAAGATCAGCGTCAGCAAAAAAGGGCTGAGGATCGGCAGTAGTGAAATCGAATCCATAAATGTAGTGGATTTTGTTAAAAATCTTTGTTCGCAGTTGGTTAGGGCTCACTTAAGGCAAGGGATCTTTAACAAGATCCACTACCCCTTATAAAAACGATTAGACAATAAATTCTCGACCCCCATCACCACCAACGCCAGCAACATCAGCAGCGGAAAGAACTCCTGGCCCTTACGCGCTGTTCCTTGCTTCATTTCGATCTCGCTTTGGTCTGTCGCGATCTGGTACCTGTCAGTGCCCAGCACAAGATCGACGTCGTCTTTCGTAGCGCGGGTCAGGTCCGTCTCGCGCTGCCGCAAATTTGCACTGAACCCGCGATTGACCATTTCCCCATCGTAATCGCCTTGGAGATAGTAATTTCCTGGGGCGTCAGCGAATTTGTAACCGATGCGTCCCTCAGACGCGGAAAGATTCGTCGGCGTTTTCTCCGCCACCGGTGGAAAGACGCGGTAGCTTTCGGGGTAAACCGCAAGGTCATTCTGCAACGAAACAATCTCTCCAACCTGGACGTTGATCGAATCGCGATCCCCCTGAAGCAGATACTTCGCCATGTTCACCGTCAGCTGATAAATGGGCCAGTTATCACCCACAAACAAATCGTTCCAAATCTCTCGGTCGGTTGAATAGGCCGGTTCGGATATCGGCGTCGTCATCACCATCACCATGCCCGATCCAATCGAACGCTCAAGCAGCGCCGGTTCACGGTTGGTCAATCGCAGCGGCACCTCAGTCGGATACTGCTCCCACGTGGCGTCGCGTTCGATGCCCCAGTGATAGTAAACGGGGTTCGCATTCCAAGGCACAGCCGATTCGAATTGGCGGAACACTTTGAAGATCGGATGCGTCAGCCGGCCGGGGCTGAGCGACACATCTCCCGCCGGTGCGCGGAAAGGGAAGGTCAACTTCCCGCCCAACAATTCAGCAGCACGCGGCTGCAAGAAGCTCTTATCGGCCGCTCCCTTTCTTAAAGCGTTGTGCCCTAGAAAAATAGCCAGCGCGTTGCCGTTTTTGACAAACGCGTGCAACCCATCCCACAGTGACAGCGGCAGCGGCCCGGGATCCAGCAAGTAAATAACATCAAACCCCTCGAATTGATCGGCAGACTGAAGCTCCAATTGGTCGATCGTCGTGACGTCGAACTGAGATTTCCCATCCTCCGCTGAATCATACGGCGCGATACAAGCCGTCAACGCGTCAGGCAGCGCATCGGGGCCGGTGACAATCAGCACCGGCGATGCTGGTTTGACTTCAAACGAAAAATAACGTCGATCATCTCCCGGCAGTCCATCCGCATTGTTCAGCGCGATGTTGCCGTGGTAAACGCCCTCGGGAAGGTTGTCCGAAAACGAAAAGCGCAGCGGCGTCGTCGCCGAGTTCTCCCCGGTGGGCGACATGGCCGGCGCAATCGTCGATTCGGTCAGCATTTGCGTCGAGTACAGGATCTTACCGTCGCGCACGACCGGCCGGGCCGGATCGTCGGCTTGAATTTGAAAGGTGACCGAGGGCGCTGCCCCGGTTGTGGAACTAACGATGCGGCTGGCGACGATAATTTCGCCGCGCGGGGCAATCGCGACGTCGCTCAATTGGATGGGCTCCAACGCAAGGTTGCTCGGGTCTTTGACGCCCACGTCGATAACGAAGACGCTAACTTCGTCACCCTCCGCAAGCCGTTGAAGCGCGGCGTCTAACCGCTGAGCGGACCAGCTTTTTTTTGTCAGATCTGTAAAAATGTAAACTTCTTTTCTTTCGAGTTCCGATTTCTCGATCAAAGGCAATGCTCGGCCGAGCGTCTCGGGGATGGTTGCCGATTGATAAACGATGTCCAATTTCGACAGCCGTTTACCGGCGGCGGCGGTGTCAACGGAGAAAAACGGCGTGTCGTTATCGGTCGCGGCAACGCAGACCTGGCTCTCGATGGAAAGCTGGCTGATCAACCACGCGGCGATGTCTTTAGCTTTGTCAAAACGCGTCTCGTTCTCAAAGCGGTACTCCATCGTCGGACTGTTGTCGATCAAAACGATGGCGGCCACGGGCGCATCACTGCGACCGATCATTTTACTGCCCGCTTCTTTGCCGAAAATTTGCAGCGCCGTCCAAGCCAAGAATCCGGCCAGCAAAAACAGAATCAGGCCAAGCACGCCGACCACGGCCGTATTTCTGTTTTCGCGAAACCATGCCATCGCCGTGACCAATCCCACGATCGCGGTAGCCAATCCGATTCCGCCCAACGTCAGCCAGTTCCCGAAATCGGCCGAAGCAACCGAAAGGCCCGCAAATGCGAGCGCGACGACGCCAATCAATAAACAGCGCAGCAGTAACAGCAATAGATGCCGGAGCCTCATTCGAGACTTATTCGTTGCGCTCCGCTGTTGGAGAAAACGTAGCGCGGGGAAGGTCATCACCACCGGCTTGGGCTGCATCAGAAAATGCAGCAACACCGGCACCGCGATCAGCAGCCCGCCCAAACCAAGTACGCTCAAATGTGCCAACGTCATGACTACCCCCGCGCCCGTCGGCTGATCAGGTACTCAAGGAGTGCTTTATCGAATTGCATGCTAGTGTCGATCGCAACATAGTCGATGCCGTTCTTTTGGCACTGCTGATTCAGCGACGCGCGGAACTCCTCGATTTGAGCCACGTAGTCACTACGATACCCGTCCGCGTCGACTTTGAGCTCTTCGCCCGTTTCGGGATCCTTCATTTTGCAGACGCCGTTGAACGGAAAACTGACTTCGGCTTCGTCTAGGATGTGAAACATGATCACGTCGTGGCCGCTGTGCCTCAAACGAAAGACACTGTCCATCGTTTCTTGTTCGTCCATGAGAAAATCGGAAAAGATCATCACGAGGCTGCGCGTTTTGAGCATCGCGGCCAGTTGATAGATGCTGTTGCGAAAATCGGTGACGCCGTCGGGTTCCAAATTCGAAAGCAGCGAAATTAGATTGCCCAACTGCGTCCGTTTGCTGCGTGGCGGTAAACTCTGGCGAATCTTATCGTTGAAGGTAATCAATCCGACGGGGTCCTGTTGGTTCACCATCAAATACGCCAAGGATGCCGCCAAGCAGATTCCGTAATCGAATTTGGTCAGCGTTTGGCGATACGTATATCCCATCGAATGGCTGAGATCCATCACCAAGTACCCCGTGATGTTGGTCTCAGATTCGAATTTCTTAACGTAATACTTGTCGGTCTTTGCGTAGACCTGCCAGTCGATGTCCTTGAGGTCGTCGCCGTGGTTGTATTTTCGGTGTTCGCTGAATTCGACGCTGAAGCCATGAAAGGGGCTGGCGTGAAGTCCATGCAAGAAGCCTTTGACGACAAACTGAGCCCGCAGATCGAGCCGTTTGATCTGGTTGATGACTTCGGGTTTGAGGTACTTTTCGACAGACATGAATTTCGTATCTAAGATTTCCGTATTGGATTTTGTTAAAAATCCTCGATGCCGATGGTTTGCAGCTTTCGACTTCTTTTGAAGAAAATAGTCTTTTCCCCCCGCAGGGATCTTTAACAAGATCCACTACACGTTGATTGCGGCGGTTACTTCTCGTACTTAGGCACGGCGGGGGTGGGAATTTCGTCAATCAATCGTTGGATGACATCTTCGGTGGTCATCCCTTCGGCCTGAGCCTGGAAGTTCGTGCTGACGCGGTGCCGGAGCACGGCCATCGCGACTTTCTTCACGTCGTCGATGCCGACTGAGAATCTCCCGTCCATCGCCGCCATCGCTTTACCACCTGAGATTAAAAATTGACCCGCGCGAGGCCCGGCGCCCCAGTCGACCAGCTCTTTAACAAATGCGGGAGACTGATCGTCCTTGGGACGCGTCGAACGCACCAGCTTCGCCACATATTTAATGATGTAATCACTCACCGCGACCGAATGGACTAACTTTTGCAGATTCACGATCGCTTTGGCTGACAGAATCTTGCGCACTTCTTGTTTTTCGTCTCGGCTGGAGGCGATCAGGATTTTTTCTTCTTCAGCGGCGGTGGGGTATCCGACTTTGATGTTGAACATAAACCGGTCCAGCTGAGCCTCCGGCAGCGGGTACGTGCCTTCCTGTTCGATCGGATTCTGAGTCGCGATCGTGAAAAACGGCGGAGCTAAGTCGTAGGTTTCGGTGCCGATGGTGACCTCGCGTTCCTGCATCGCTTGGAGCAACGAAGCCTGTGTTTTGGGCGGGGTTCGGTTGATCTCATCGGCTAAAAGGATGTTCGTGAAAATCGGCCCTTTCACAAATCGGAATTGCCGACGTCCGTTTTCGTCTTCGTCCAGGACGTTGGTGCCGGTAATGTCCGACGGCATCAGATCGGGTGTAAATTGGATCCGCTTGAAATTTACATCCAGAATGTTGGCGATGGTGCTGACCATCAGCGTTTTCGCCAGTCCGGGGACGCCCTCCAGCAAGCAGTGCCCGCGCGTAAAAATCGCAGCAAAGACTTGGTCGATGACTTCTTCTTGGCCAACGATGACTTTATGAAGCTCCTGTTCCATCACCTTGCGGTGCTGGCTGAACTCTTGCAGGACGTCGCCTAAGCTTCGTGATTTTCCGGACACTCGTTCCTCGTGGATCGTTGGTTTGTTTTTCGTTGGCGTAGTGGATTTTGTTAAAAATCCCTGTCAGCCATGGTGTTAACGGTCAGCCTCGTTAGGAGGTGGAAACAAGGAGCTTTAACAAGCCTCCACTACATCCAAACCTCATTTCGAGCTTTGTAGCGTAAGCCTGAGGTGTTATTGTAAGATCATGGTTGCAACGCAGCAACGCGAGTCGCGACGCCGCGGGATTTTATTTCCGGCCGACAGGTTTGTCGGCGAAGAGTTGTCATCATTGATTGGTAAGTAACAACATGCTCGGCAGTGCCCAAGATCATCTTAAAACGCTACCGCTGGCGGCGGTGTCTGCTGCATTGATCGTTCTGTTGCTGATCTCGGTGATGGCCGATCCCTGTTGTGCTCAGCGCAATCGCCGAAACTTAGCCGTCAAAGATGTCACCGCGGATGCCGTGCGGCAGTCGGTCGCTCAGGGCGTCCGTTTTCTCAAAGACCGACGCAGTCTTGACGGCAGTTGGCCGAAGTACGCCAAAGGCGCGATCGGCGATGTCACCGCGCTGGCCACGTTGGCGCTGCTCAACGCCGGCGAGGATCCCAATTCGCCGCTGATGAAAGGGTCGCTTGACTATATTGATTCCCAGATGCATGAAGATGTCCTCACGACGTACAGCGCAGGGTTAAAGATCATGGCCTTGGCGATGGCCGACCCTGACGGCAAACTCTATCGGCGCGACGTCAAACGCGCCGTTGATTGGTTGATCGAAAATCAGTCACGCAGCGGCGGCTGGGGATATGGGATGGGCGGCAACGGACAGGGCGATGCCTCGAACTCGCAATTCGCGATTCTCGGTTTGCACGAGGCGTCAAAGATGGGCATCGAAATTGACCAACGGGTCTGGGAGCGCGCCCAAGAATACTGGAAGGCCTGCTTTGTGAAAGAAGGTGGGTTCAGTTACAACCCAAACCGGGGAGCAGCCACGCCCAGCATGACTTGCGCGGGCATCGCGTCTTGGATCATCGTCGAGGAGAACTTGGCCAACTTTCGCGACCTGGTCAGAGGCGACCGCGCGGCATGCTGTGATGCGAGCGACCGTATGGGCCCTGTTGAAAAGTCGATCGAAAAACTGGGCCTCAATTTTGGCACACAGTCGCGCGGTGGCGCTCAGTACTATTATCTGTATGCACTCGAAAGAGCCGGACGACTGTCAGGAAAAAGGTTCTTCGGTCGGCACGATTGGTATCGCGCAGGCGCCCAAACGATCGTGTCCAAGCAAAACAAGATCACCGGCGCGTGGCGAGGCGATGGCTTGGGCGAACAGGTTGAAGTCATCGCGACGTCGATGGCGTTGTTGTTTCTATCCAAGGGGAAGCGTCCTGTCGCGATCGGCAAGTACCAATATGGCGAAAAGGATCAGTGGGACCAGCATCCCAAAGGCGTGCACTATTTAACACGCGCACTGGAAAAGCAGTGGCAAACGAAGCTCAATTGGCAGGCGGTGCGTTCCCGCGATGCGACGGTCGATAACTTGTTGGAGTCACCGGTGCTGCATATTTCCGGCAGCAAAGCGATCAATTTGAACGAATTCCAAAAGGAGAATCTAAGAAAGTACATCGAAACCGGTGGATTCATCTTTGCCGAAGCTTGTGACGGCGAAGGCTGCCGCGATGGCACCGCCTTTGACCGTTCCTTTGGCGAGTTGATGGCCGAACTGTTCCCCGAAAGCACTCTTCAGCCATTGCCGGCGGACCATCCGCTGTGGTCGGCGCATCATACGATCCTCCCCAATGGCGAACGGCCGCTGCTGGGTCTGCAGGCGTGTTGCCGGACCAGCGTCGTTTATTGCCCCAAGAACCTTTCGTGCTATTGGAACCTACAGCGTCCCGCATTTAAAAAGTTCATCAAGAACAAACCCAATCCAAAACTGGAGCAGCGTGTTAACTACTGCAGCGAATTGGGCGTCAACGTAATTGCCTACGCAACCGGCCGTCAGCTTCGTGAAAAGGGCGAAACACCGACGCTCGAAGAAGAGAACGCGACGTCGGTATTGGTGAATCGCTCATTGAATTTCCCTAAACTGATTCACTCTGGTGGCAGCGACGAAGCGCCCAACGCCTGGAAGAACATGATCAAGCAACTGGACGCCGTCGGATTACAGGTCAGCCTTGAAAAGAAGATGGTGAACCCCAACCTTGAGGAAATATCTGACTTCCCGATTCTATTCATGCACGGCCGGAGCGAATTCAGCTTCAACGCTTCTCAGCGCGAGGCCTTGGGAGCTCATTTGGAAGCCGGCGGTTTCATTTTTGCGGATTCGATTTGTAGTAACAACGCCTTTACCGAATCTTTCCACCGGGAAATACTTGAGATTACTGGAGAGCGTCTAAAGAAGATCCCTGCGAATCATGAAATGTGGAGCGATCGTTTTTCAGGCCGCAGGATTGATCGCGTCACGTTACGCACCAAAGACACAACGGTTGTCGGGGGCTTTCGCGAAAGGGTCCAACCGCCGGAGTTCGAGGGATTGGAGCTCAACGGGCGGTTGGTGGTCGCCCTCTCGGGACACGATTTAAGCTGCGCCTTGGAGAACGTCGCGGTCAGTCAATGCGATGGCTACACCCGCGCCGATGCGGAGAAGATTGGATTCAACGTATTGTTGTACGCGTTGCGAGTGGATTGACACGGTGTCATTTACGAAGACACGCTCCAGCCAAACACGTAGTGGATTTTGTTAAAAATCCTTGTCCGCCGATCCCCAAAACATCCCATCCTCTCAGATCTCTCGCCAGCTTCTCCCCAAAACCGACGGGCGCACGCCACGCAAACAAGGAGCTTTAA